>NZ_JBEORU010000004.1:0-305179 GCF_040302465.1 Micromonospora sp. NPDC126480 | reverse complement strand
AACCTGACCTGCCCACCACCCCAACCAATCAACAACAGTCAATCCTCATCGGCCAACACGCCCACCTCACCAACCACCGGTGGATTCAGGCTCAGGCGGGGCGGCGCGCCGGGGCGCCGGTGGGTGACAGACCCCTCAGCGGGCGAAGGGCTCCAGCATGACCCCCGCCGCGGCCAGCCACGCCTCCCGGGTCGCCGGCTGGAGCTGGTGGTACTCGATCGACGAGCCGCTCTCCAGCGCCGGGTCGTACGGCACCACGGTCACCGCCCGGGTCCGGGTGGCGAAGTGGCGTTCCAGGTCGGCCTGGAGGTCGGTGCGCCCCGGCGTGGGGCAGGAGATCAGCGTCACGGCGTTGTCGGCCAGTTCGCCCATGCCGACCTCGTGCAGCAGGTCCAGCATCCAGTCGGCGCTGAAGGCGGCGTCCTCCCGCGGCACCGTGGTCACCACAAGCTGATCGGCGGCCTGCATCACGGTCCGCCAGTTGGCGCTCTCCACGTTGTTGCCGGTGTCCACGCAGACCACCTCGTGGGTGCGGCGGAGCAGGTCCAGCACCCGCCGGACGGTGAACTGGTCGAGCCGCTGGGCGAACCGGGGGCTCTCCTCACCGGCCAGCACGTCGTACGAGCCGTCCGAGGCGTGCCGCAGGTAGTCGTCCAGGTGGTCGAGCAGCTCCGGCCCGTCCTTGATCTCGATGTGCGCGAGGTCGTTGACCAGGTGGCGGATCGTCCGCGCGTGCCGGGCGCTGCCGGCGCGCAGCCCGAGCGTCCCGCGCAGCTCGTTGTCGTCCCAGGCCAGCACCCCCCGGCCGCGGACGCTGCCGACGGTCGCCGCCGCCAGCACGGTGGCCGTGGTCTTGTGCACGCCGCCCTTCGGGTTGGCGAACGCCAGCACCCGGGGGGTGCCCAGGTCGCGCCGGAGCACCCCGGCGGCCCGCTCGCGCTCGCTCTCCGCCGACGGGGCGCGCCACTCGACCCGGGCGTAGCCCCGGTCGGCCGGGGGCGCGTAGGCCGGCTCCGGCTGGTACCCGTTCGCGGGCGGGCGGTAGCTCGGCGCCACCGGCGCGGCGTGCCGGTAGCCGTTGTCGAGCAGTGCGTACCGCGACTGCACGGGCGGCGGCTCGGGCTCGGGGTGACGGGGCTCCGGCCGCGCCACCGGCGGCGTCCGGTACGCCGGATCCGGGTACACCGGATCGGCCCGGTACGCCGGATCGGCCCGGTAGGTGGCCTCGGCACGGTAACCGGTGTCGGCTTGGGGCTCCACGCCGTACGGTGGGGCCTCCGCACCGTACGACAGCTCGGCGGGATGCCCGATGGCCGGCACCCGGGCCGCGTAGCCGTCGCCGGCGGCGCGCCGGGGCAGCGGCCCGGACGGCGGGGCCTCCCGCCGGTCCGGCTCGGCCTGCTCGGCGGCACCGCGGTGCCGCGCCCGGTCGAGCAGCGCCCGCCACCGCGGTGCCGGTTCGGCCGGCCGTCCCCAGCCGGTCTCGCTGCCCTCCACGGTTCGCCCTCCCAGCGCCATCCTGCTCCGCCTGACAGGCTACGAACGAAACCCTATTAGGGCTACACCGGTGGGCCCGCCGCCGGGCCCGTCCGGCGTCACGGCGCCGGCTCGGGCGAGCGGCTGGCCGTCGGGTTCGCCGAGGTCACCGGCGTCGGCGAGGCGGTGGGCGACGGCGGCGGGGCCGGTGAAGAATCCGGTGACGATTTCGTCACGTGGGGTACCGGGACCGAACTGGCGCCGTCGTCCGGCGTGGCCGGGGCGGACGCGGCGGGGGTGGCCTCGACGACGGGCGGCTCGGCGGTGGGCAGGGCCGTGTCGACCGGTGGGCTCGCGACCTCGTCCTGCTCGGGCAGCGGCGGGGTGAACACCGTGCGGTCGAGCCGGCGCACCTCCGGAGCGGGGTCGACGACCCGCACGTCCGGCCGGGACGCCACCCGGCGCAGCGCGACCGGCTCCGCGCGCACCACCGCCGCGTAGACGCACGCGCACCCGCCCCGGTACGCCGTGGCCTCCGCCTGCGCCACCTGCGCGCCACTGGCGTACAGCTGGCGCAGCTCGCGAACCTCGGGCCCGCTGCCGGTCAGCGCGGCGGCCCGGGCGCGGTAGTCGGCGGCCTCGCGGTCCTTCCGCGCGGCGAGGTCGGCCATGCCGGCGACCACGTCGTCGGGCAGGCGCCGGGCGGCGATGTGGACGATCTCGGTCTGCCGGTCGGGCAGCGGTACCCGCCCGAAGACGGCGGCGACCGGCACGTCCCCGAGGACGGTGGCCGCCCGCTGCGGTGTCAGGTACGCCGAGAGCGAGATCAGCGCGTACGTGCCGTCGCCGGACTGCGGGGCGGCGGTCGGCAGCGCCGCCAGGTCGGCGGCGGCGGCCCGGACGTAGCCGGGGATCGACTCCCCGGCGGCCACGCCGACCCGGGTCACCTCGCCCACGGTGCGGTCGCCGACCGGCCGGTCGCCGCTGGCCCACACGGCGGTGACCAGCACGGCCGCGACGGACAGCAACGCGGCCGCGGGCAGCACCCGGGGCCGGGCCGGGCCCTGCCCCAGCCGGCTCACGGCATGCACGAGGCGGGGCAGCAGCCGCTGGTCCAATTGGCGCAGCAGGTCACCGGCGCGCACGGGCGGAGATCCCCCTCGTCGGGTCGGGTCGGGTGGTCGCCGCGGCGGTCAGTCCCGCAGGAGTGCCAGCGCACGGTCCAGATCGTCAGGGTAGTCGCTGACGAAGCGGACCTCGTCCCCCGTTCGGGGGTGGCGGAACGCCAACTCGCGGGCGTGCAGCCACTGCCGGTCCAGGCCGAGCCGGGCCGCGAGGGTCGGATCGGCCCCGTACGTGAGGTCGCCCACGCACGGGTGGCGCAGCGTCGAGAAGTGCACCCGGATCTGGTGGGTACGGCCCGTCTCGAGCCGGACGTCCACCAGGCTCGCCGCCGGGAAGGCCTCGAGGGTGTCGTAGTGGGTGATGCTGGGCTTGCCACCGGAGACCACCGCCCAGCGGTAGTCGTGGTGGGGGTGCCGGTCGATCGGGGCGTCGACGGTCCCGCGGAGCGGATCCAGGTGGCCCTGGACCACGGCGTGGTAGCGCTTCTCCACCTCGCGGTACTTGAACGCCCGCTTGAGGGCGGTGTAGGCCGCCTCGCTCTTGGCCACCGCCATGATCCCGGTCGTGCCGACGTCGAGGCGGTGCACCACGCCCTGGCGCTCGGCGGCGCCGCTTGTGGAGATGCGGTGACCGATCGCGGCCAGCCCGCCGACCACCGTCGGGCCGGTCCAGCCCGGGCTGGGATGGGCGGCGACACCGACCGGCTTGTCCACCACCACGATGTCGTCGTCGGCGTACACGACCCGCAGGCCCGGCACCGCCCGCGGCACGACGGTGGGCGGCGCGGCCGGCGCCGGCAGGGTCACTTCCAGCCAGGACCCCGCGCGCACCTTGTGCGAGTTGGCCCGGACCGCGCCGTCGACAAGCGCGGCACCCGCGTCGACCAGGGCCGCGGCGGTGGTCCGGGAGAGGCCGAAGAGCCGGGCGACCGCCTGGTCGAGCCGCAGGCCGTCCAGCCCGTCCGGCACGGGCAGCGAGCGCTGGTCACCGCCGGCCGCGAACGCCGACGTCACGCCCGCTCCCGCGGCTCGGCGTCACCGGCGGGCCGCTCGGTGGCGTCGGCCGGCGCGGTGGCGTCGGCCGGCTGCTCGCCCACCGGTCGCCCGTCGCGGCCGAGGCGGCTGCCGTCGCGCTGGCGGCCGGTCAGCTCGAGGAGGACCGCGAGGATCACGCCGCAGACCAGCGAGCTGTCCGCGATGTTGAACACCGGGAACACCCGGCCGTACGGCTCGAACACGCTGATCATGTCCACCACGTGGCCGACGAACCAGCCCGGGGCACGGAAGATCCGGTCCGTCAGGTTGCCCAGCGCCCCGCCGAGCACCAGGCCGAGCGACACGGCCCAGGGCAGGGAACGCAGGCGCAGCGCCATCCAGAGGATCCAGCCGACCACGCCGATGGTGATCAGCGGGAAGACCCAGGTGTGGTCGGAGCCGATGCTCCAGGCCGCGCCGCTGTTGCGGGTGAGGCTCAGGTAGACCAGACCGCCGAGCAGCTCCACCGGCTCCCGGTCCTCCAGGGCCTGCAGGGCGAGGTGCTTGGTGAGCAGATCGAGCGCCAGGGCGGTCAGCCCGACGGCGAACAGGATCGACACGGCGCGCCGCCGGGGCCTCCCGCCACCCGAGGTCGGGGCGGCGGGGCCGGTGTCGGCGGCGGGACGGGCCTGGCCCGCCGCCTCGGCGCGGCCGGGGCCGGGGGTCGGTCCTGCGGTCATGCGCTCCCCATCGATGTCAGCGGCGACGCCGGGGCGCCGCCGTCTCGGGCCGCCGGGGAGCGGGACTCAGCGCCGCTCCTCCAGCTGCTTGCAGGTCACGCAGAGGGTGGCCGACGGGAAGGCGGCGAGCCGCTCCACCGGGATCGGGTTGCCGCACCGCTCGCACCAGCCGTAGCCACCCTCGTCGAGCCGCTCCAGCGCCCGCTCGACCTGCGTGATCCGTTCCAGGATGCTGTTGGCGAGAGAGATCTCCTGCTCCCGCTCGAACGTCTTGGTGCCGGTGTCGGCCTGGTCGTCCCCGGCCGAGTCGGTCAGCCGGTCGCGCTGCAGCTCGGTGATCTCGCTCAGCGTCTGATCGTACTCGGCGCGGAGCTCGTCGCGCCGCGCCGCCAGGGCCGCCCGGATCTTCTCGGTCTCCGCCGCGCTGCGGGTGGCCTTGGCCACCGGCTTCCGACCGGCGGTCCTGGTGTCGGCTGGCTTCGCCATCGTCGCTCCCTAGGCCGCGGAGCCGCGGCGGGCCGCGGCGCCTGGACAGGGACGCCGCGTTCGGCGCCCCCAGGTACAAAACGGGCGCGCCACCACAGGGCAGCGCACTCCGGAGGTTGGCAAGGATACGGAACGTACAGGCGTCCGACAACGTGCCGCACCGACGCACCGCTGCTCAGCCCCGAGTTGTGCCAAACTGGGGCAAAGGGAACGCTAGCAGATCAACCCTCCCGGTCCTGCCCGTACTCGCCAAACCAGCGGGCCAACCTGCCCTGCCGGCTGACCGCCCGCAGCCGCCGCTCCACCTCGTCGCGCACCCCCTGCGTGGCGACGATGAGCAGGTTGTCCCCGGCCTTCAGGCGGAAGTCCCGGCCCGGCACCAGGCCCACCCCGTCGCGCAGCACCAGGGTCACCGCGGCGCCCAGCGGCAACCGCAACTCGTCGATGTGCACCCCGGCCAGCCGGGAGCCCGGCGGCACCTCCAACTGGAGCAGGTCGGCCCCCATCCGCTCCAACGGCGCCGTCTCCACCCGGACCTCGGTCGGCTCCGCCGGAGCGGTCACCCGCAACCAGCGGGCCACCGGGGCGAGGGTGCCGGCCTGCACCAGCGTGAAGATCACCACGAGTACGAAGACCGCGTCGAAGAGCCGGTCCGCGCCCGGCACCCGTTCGGACAGCGGGATCGTGGCCAGCACGATCGGGACGGCGCCACGGAGGCCGGCCCAGGACAGGAAGGCCTGGTCCCGCAGCCCGACCCGGAACGGCAGCGCCGACACGGCCACCGAAACCGGCCGCGCCAGCAGCACCAGCGCGAGCCCGGTGACCAGCGCCGGCAGCACCGCCGCGTCCAGCCGGTCCGGCGAGACCAGGAGCCCGAGCAGCACGAAGAGCCCGATCTGGGCCAGCCAGGCCAGCCCGTCGGCGAAGCCCAGGATGGCCTGCCGGTGCGGCAGCCGCGCGTTGCCCAGCAGCACGCCCGCGACGTACACGGCGAGGAAGCCCGAGGCGTGCAGCACCGACCCGGCCGCGTACGCCAGCACGGTCAACCCGACCGCGGCGATCGGGTAGAGCCCGGCCGAGGGCAGCGCCGCCCGGCGCAGCGCCCAACGGCCACCCAGGCCGGCCGCGTAGCCGACCAGGGCGCCCACGCTCAGCTCGTAGCTGAGCACACCGGCCTCGTACCACCACGGGTGCTCGCCGAACTCCCGGGACAGCAGCACCACCAGCAGCACCACCGGGGCGTCGTTCATGCCGGACTCGGCCTCCAACGCCGCGACCAGCCGGGGCGGCAACCGCAGCCGGCGAAGCGTGGCGAACACCGCCGCAGCGTCGGTGGAGGAGAGCACCGCGCCGTAGAGCAGGGCCAGCCGCCAGTCCAGCCCGAGCAGCAGGTGCACGACGAGCCCGACCACCGCGATGCTCACCACCACGCCTACCGTGGCCAGCACCGCGGCCAGGCCGAGCACCGGGCGCAGCGTGCTCCAGCGGGTGCTCAGCCCGCCCTCGGCGATGATCACGATGAGCGCGCAGAAACCGAGCGTCCGGGTCAGCTCGACGTCGTCGAAGCGGATGCCCAGCCCGCCCTCGCCGATCGCCACCCCGAGCGCGAGGTACACCAGGAGGCTCGGCACGCCGAGCCGGGTCGAGAGGCGCACCGCGCCCACCGCCACCAGCAGGACCGCCGCGCCGAGCAGCAGCGCGAGATCCAGGCCGGGCGTCACGGGCGGCCCGGGCCCGGGCGCGCCGTCATGCGTCGCGGAGGCGGTGCAGCGTCCCGACGAGGCCGGAGTCGGCGCCCTCGACGAGGAAGAGCTTGTCCCGGCTGGCCGCCCCGGTGCGGAGCGACACCGCGGCCGGCCGGACGCCGAGCGCGTCGGCGAGAGCCCGGCGGGCCGCCTCGGTGGCCCGGCCGTCCACCGGGGGCGCGGTCACCGCGACGACCAGGGCGGGGCCGTGCGGGCCGTCGAAGCGACCACCGACCCGGGTACGGGAGGCGCCCGGCTTCACCCGCACGGCGACGGTGAGCGGGGCACCGGCGCGGGGCGCCTCAGGCACCGGCGTCGCCGCTGCGGATCCGGCCGGCACCCGCCAGCAGGGCGGTCGCCGGGGCGCAGTGCGCGCACGGGGTGAAGCCGAGGTCGACCGCCTCGGCGACGGGCAGCGCCTCGTGCTCGCGCCCGATCAGGTGCGGGCAGGCGGCCAGGTGATATCGGGGACGGCCGTCCACCACCCGCACCTCACGTTCGAGGCGGGCCAGCCGGGCCGCGTCCTCCAGCGGGACGTCCTGCGCGGCCGGCTCGTCGTCGGCCGGGTCGGCGGGCACCGGAGCGACGGGCGCCGCCGGCTCGGACGGTGGCCGCCGGCCGGCGGTGTCCACCGGCGGGGGACCGTGCTGGACCGGAATGTCGGAACCGGTGGGCGGCCCGGACGCGGCCGGCCGGGCCGTCGCGGTGGTCGACGGCCGGACCCGCTCCGCCGTCAACCGGGCGGCCGCCGCTTGGCGGGCGCCGGCGACGAGGGCGACGGCGGCCAGCAGGCTGGCCGCGATGGAGAGGATGAGCAGGACGCTGGAGCCGCCGGCCAGGCCGACCACCAGCAGCACCACCGCGAGGAGGATGAGCAGGAGACTCGCGACTATCACGGCTTACTCCCGCCGTGTCGTACCGATGTGGCGAGGCCGGCGACCGTCAGCGGGACGGCCGCCGGCCGGAGGTCAGCGACCGGCTTCCAGCGCGCCGGAGCGACCGCCGCCGTAGGAGCCGGCGAGACCTGCCGCGGCGAGCCCGTTGCCGCCGGCGCCGCGGCCGCCGCTCTCGGAACGGTTCAGCTCGGCCTCCAGGCCCTGCCCGCGGCCGTCGAGGTCGCGCAGCTGGCTCTCCAGGTACGCCTTGAGGCGGGTGCGGTACTCGCGCTCGAACTGCTTGAGCTCCTCGATGTGCTTCTGCAGGGCCGTGCGCTTGGCGTCGAGGCCCCCCATGGCCTCCTGGTGGCGCTGGCGCGCGTCCCGCTCGAGGGCGTCCGCCTTCGCGCGGGCCTCACGGGTGACCTCCTCGGCCTTGGACCGGGCCTCGGAGAGCAGCTGGTCGGCCTCCCGCCGGGCGTCGGAGACGTGGTCGTCCGCCGTCCGCTGGGCCATCATCAGCACCCGCAGTGCCTGCTGCTCGCCGTCGGCGCCCACCGGGACGCCGCCGGTGGCGCGGACCTGCTCGAGCTCCGCCTGCATCGCGCGGGCGGCCTGCTCGGCTGCGGCCTTGTCGCGCTGCACCCGGTCGAGCTGGGCCTTGACCTCGTTGAGCTCCGCGGCCAGACGCGCGTCGCCACCGGGACCGGCCGGAGCGCCGCCCCGACCGCCGCGCTCCACCTGGGCGCGCAGTTCGTTGTTCTCCTCGATGAGACGGGCAAGCTCGCGCTCGACCTCGTCCAGGAAGGCGTCGACCTCCTCCTCGTCATACCCCCGCTTGCCGATCGGCGGCTTTTTGAAGGCGACGTTGTGGACGTCGGCCGGGGTCAGCGGCATCGAAACTCCTCGGGTCAGTTGCGGCCGCGAAAGCGCGTCGGCCATCAGGCGGTCCTGACGATCGACGGCCCTAACACGAACTCCATCAGCACGAACAGGATAACCAGGAGCACAAGCGAGGCCAGGTCGATGCTCACGGTACCAATTCGCAGCGGAGGGATCACTCGCCTCAACGCGCGGAGAGGGGGATCAGTGACGCTCCACACGGTTTCCAGTCCCGCCGATGCCCCCCGCCCCGGCTGCCACCGCCGGCCGTACTGCAGAACGGCGCTCAACACGAACCGGGCGAGCAGGATCAGCAGAAAGACATACAGGATCAGGTACAGGACCTGGAGCACGATCGACAACACGACAGGCGACGTCCCTTGGGCTCGGGCGGGATCAACTGAGACTGAAAAAGCCGCCCTCAGCGATCTTGGCCTTGTCCTCAGC
This sequence comes from Micromonospora sp. NPDC126480, assembly GCF_040302465.1. Lineage (NCBI taxonomy): Bacteria > Bacillati > Actinomycetota > Actinomycetes > Micromonosporales > Micromonosporaceae > Micromonospora > Micromonospora sp. NPDC126480. The sequence goes on along the minus strand of NZ_JBEORU010000004.1, from coordinate 296,429 downwards.
GGTGACCTGGACGTTGGCCGGTGAGAGCAGGAACACCCGATTGGTCACGCGCTCGATCGTACCGCGCAGCCCGAAGGCGAGACCGGCGGCGAAGTCGACCAGTCGCCGGGCGTCCGCCTCGTCCATCTCGGTGAGGTTGATGATCACCGGTACGCCGTCGCGGAAGTGCTCGCCGATGGTCCGCGCCTCCCGGTAGGTGGTCGGGTGCAGCGTGGTGATCTGGTAGCGCTGCTCCTCGTCGGCCGTGACCGCGCGCTCGCGGACCGGCGGCTGCGGCGCCAGGGCCAGGTTGTCCCGGGTGTGGTAAGTCAGCGCACCGGACGGCTCCGAGGCGGCGGACCGGGTGATCGACCGTACGCTGGACCGCTCGACCCGCTCCGGCCGCTCGGCCTCGACGCGATCGAGGTCGCCGGAGCGCGCCGCGGCCCGCTCGAGGCGGCCCCGGTCACCGAGCCGCGACCGGGACGACGGCGCGTCCTCGGCGTCGTCCTCGTCCTCGTCCGCGAAGTCCTCGGAGTACCGGCTCGAGCGGTACCGCGAATCGCGGTAGCCGCCCTTGTCGTAGCCACCGTCGTCGTAGGCCCGCTCGTCGTCCTCCTCGACCAGACCGAGCCAGACCCCCGCCTTGCGCAGCGCACCCATCCCGCGCCCTTCCCGTCCGCCGTGCGGCACGCGCCCCCGTGCCGTGTCGCTTGTCGCGAGTGGATCATCTCTGCCCACCGGACCGGATCGGCAATCCCCGGCACGCGATTCGCGTCGCGCGCCATGACCCCCGATCCGGGGAATGCCGCTCCCACCAAACAACACTGATGTAATTTGCTCTCCTGCCGGAGAGGCTACCGCAGCGTGGGACGCATTCCGAGCAACGCGCTGCCCACCCGGACATGTGTCGCGCCGTACCGGATCGCCATTTCCAGGTCCCCGCTCATGCCCGCGGACAGCAGCGTCGCCTCCGGATACCGGGCCCGGAACCCGGCCGCCACCTCCGCCAGCCGGGCGAACGCCCGTTCCGGTTCCCAGCCCAGCGGCGCCACCGCCATCAGGCCGGTGAGCCGCAGGCCGGCCACGCCGGCCACCGCCTCCGCCACCGGGTCCAGGCCGACGTCCGGGTCGGCCGAACCGGGCACCGTGCCGCCCCGCGCCGCGTCACCGTCGATGCTGACCTGCACGAGCACGTCCAGCGGACGGTCCCGGAGCCGCCCCGACGCCGCGTCCAGCGCCCGCGCCAGCCGGACGCTGTCGACCGACTGCACCACGTCGGCGTACCGGACCACCGACTTCGCCTTGTTGCGCTGCAGCTGGCCGATGAAGTGCCAGCGGGGCGCCACCCCGGCGGCCGCCGCCTCGGCCGCCTTCGGGGCCGCCTCCTGGTCGCGGTTCTCCCCCACATCGGCCACCCCGAGCCCGACGAGGGCGACGACGTCGCTGGCCGGGTAGGTCTTGGTCACCGCGATCATGGTCACCTCGCCGCGGTCCCGGCCCGCCGCCGCACAGGCGTCGGCGATCCGGGAGCGGACGCGCGCGAGGCTGGCCGCGAGGTCGGCGCGCCGCTCCGGACGCACCACCGTGGAACTGTCGGTCATCGGCGGGGCTCAGGAACCGTTCTTGAGGAAGTCGGGGACGTCCACGTCGTCGAAGAGGACCCGGCGCGGCGACTGCTGCGGCGCCGGCACGGTGGTCTGCGGCGGTGCCGCGGGCGTGGCCGGCGCCGGCTGGTTCTGGTTGGTCTTGCGGGCCGGCTCGGCCGCCTTGTACGCCGGAGCGCCCCCGTCGAAGCCCGCCGCGATGACTGTGACCCGGACCTCGTCGCCGAGCGCGTCGTCGATGACCGCGCCGAAGATGATGTTCGCGTCGGGGTGCGCCGCGTCGGTGACCAGTTGCGCGGCGTCGTTGATCTCGAACAGCCCGAGGTCGGAGCCGCCGGCGATGGAGAGCAGCACGCCCCGCGCGCCGTCCATGCTCTGCTCCAGCAGTGGGCTGGAGATGGCGGCCTCGGCCGCCTCCACCGCGCGGTTCTCGCCACGGGCGCTGCCGATGCCCATGAGGGCGCTGCCGGCGCCGCTCATGACGCTCTTGACGTCGGCGAAGTCCAGGTTGATCAGACCCGGGGTGGTGATCAGGTCGGTGATGCCCTGAACACCGGAGAGGAGCACCTGGTCCGCGGTACGGAAGGCGTCCATCATGGAGATGTTGCGGTCGCCGAGCGCGAGCAGCCGGTCGTTCGGGATCACGATCAGCGTGTCGCACTGGTTGCGCAGCTCGTCGATGCCGGCCTCGGCCTGCACCTGGCGGCGCTTGCCCTCGAAGGAGAACGGCCGGGTGACCACGCCGATGGTGAGCGCGCCGAGCTTGCGGGCGATGTTCGCCACCACCGGCGCGCCGCCGGTGCCGGTGCCGCCGCCCTCGCCGCAGGTCACGAAGACCATGTCGGCCCCCTTGAGGACCTCCTCGATCTCGTCGCGGTGGTCCTCGGCGGCGTTCTTGCCGACGTCCGGGTTGGCGCCGGCGCCCAGGCCACGGGTCAGCTCGCGACCGACGTCCAGCTTGACGTCGGCGTCACTCATCAGCAGCGCCTGCGCATCGGTGTTGATCGCGATGAACTCGACGCCCTTGAGCCCAACCTCGATCATTCGGTTGACGGCGTTCACGCCGCCGCCACCGATGCCGACGACCTTGATGACCGCCAGGTAGTTGTGCGGAGGTGTCATCTGAAGGTCCTTTCCCCCTCGAGATTGGCATGGGCCGCCCCACACGGCTTCGCCACAGGTCAGCGGTCGACGGACGCTGTCACCAGCAGGGGTTCGGGCGTGAACCCTCACCCTCTACTAGAGGGTTACAGTTATGTCAACCACTGATCCTCTTCGGGGCAACGTAAGCGCCCCCGCCCGATGAGCCAAGCAACCGCGGCGGCGTGTCGCCCCCCGGTACGCGTCACACATCAGCGGAACGTCACCACGTCCGGAGCGCTCACGTCGATCGTGTCCGCCTCGCGGTCCAGCAACGCGGTGGCGACCCGGGCCTTGTCCTCGCCCCGGGACGCGTCGCCCCACACCACACGCCGCTCGCCGCGCAGGTGGAGTGTGATCCGGGCCAGCCCCTCGACGGTGACGTCCACGAGCTGCTCCCGCAGCTGCGGGGTGAGCGCCGCGAGCACCTCCAGGCCGGCCCGGGTGTCCGGGTCCGCCGGACCGGGCGCGGCCAGCCGGACGAGCGGCAGCCCGGCGGGACGCTCGGGCAGTGTCCGGAAGACCACGCCGGCGCCGTCCACGACGACGAACTGCTCGCCCTTCGGCACCACCGCCACGCCGGTCCGCTCGGTCACCCGGACCACCAGGGCGTCCGGCCAGTCCCGGGTCACGTCCGCCCGCTCGACCGCCGGCAGCGAGCCGATCCGCCGGGCGGTGGCCGCCAGGTCGACGCGGGCCAGCGGCATGCCGTCGGGCACCCGGGCCGCGTCGCGGACCTGGACCGCCGTGACCAGCTCCCCGCCCTCAACCCGTACCTCACGCACCCCGAACAGCCCGGTGTTGAGGACGGTCCAGGCGACCAGACCGGTCAACGCGAGCACACCGGCCGCCACCGCCCAGGGCAGGGCCGCGCGCATCCGCCGCTGGCGGGCCCGGGCCATGAACCGCCGCGTCGAGGCGGGCACCGCGTCCCGGCCGGCACGGACCAGTTGCCAGCGGCGGGCGGGACCCCGGCGGCCCGCGCCGCCCTCCGCGCCCGAGGTACGGCCCCGCGCGGGCGCCCGGCGACCGGCGCCGCCGTCCGCGCCCGCCGTCCGGCCACGCGCCGGCCCCGGGCTCATCCCGCGGTGGAGGTGTCCGGGACCGCGCCGCCGGTCACACCGGGGACGGTCCCCCCGATCGTCGTCGCGCCACCGGCCTCGCCGCCGGGCACGGTGCCGGCCGGGCCGTCGCCCCGCGCCGACAGCGCGACGAGCAGCTCGTCGCCCATGAGCGAGATGGGCGGCGCGCCCATCGTCACCACGACGTCGCCCGGCCGGGCCCGGCGCGCGACCTCGGCCGGCGCGGCCTCCCACGAGTCGACGAAGACCTTCCGGTCCGCCGGCAGCGGCACCGCCTCGATCAGCGCCGCCGAGCCCTCCCCCGGCGCCCGCAGCTCACCCGGCCCGAAGACCTCCAGCAGGACCAGCTCGTCGGCGATCGCCAGGGCCTGGGCGATCTCCGCCTGCAGGTCCCGGGTGCGGTAGAGCCGGTAGGGCTGGAACACCACGATCAGCCGGCCGTCGCCGGCCACCTCCCGCAGCGTCTCCAGAGCCAGGGTCATCGACGTCGGGTGGTAGGCGTACTCGTCGTAGACCAGCACGTCGTCCGCGACGCCCTTGCGCTCGAAACGCCGCCGCACGCCGGGGAAGGCCGCCAACGCGGCCTCCGCCGCCTCCAGCGGCAGCTCCAGCAGGTACGCGGCGAGCACCGCCGAGGCGCTGTTGAGGCCCATGTGGCGGCCGGGCACCGGCAGGCGGAACTCGCCAAGCGAGCGCCCGTCGATCTCGGCCAGGTACCGGACGCCCTTGGCGGAGGACGCCATCTCGGTCAGCCGCAGGTCGGCGTCGGCCGACAGGCCGTACGTGTGCACCCGCCGGCCCTCGGCGCGCAGCGTCTCCGCCAGCCGCCGGCCGCCCGCGTCGTCGGCGCAGGTGATGATGAACCCGTCCGGGTCGGTGAGCCGGGCGAACTCGGCGAACGTCGCCTCCAGGTTGGCCAGGTCCCCGTACGTGTTCAGGTGGTCCGCCTCGATGTTGGTGATGATCGAGACGAACGGCCGGTAGATGAGGAACGAGCGGTCGCTCTCGTCGGCCTCCACCACGAAGTACTCGCCCGTGCCGTGGTGCGCGCCGGAGCCGACCTCGGAGATCTCCCCGCCGATCACGAAGGACGGGTCCACGCCGGCCTGCTGGAGCACCATGGTCACCATCGACGTGGTGGTGGTCTTGCCGTGGGTGCCGGCCACCGCCACCGTCCGCCGGCCGGTCATCGCCGCGGCGAGGGCCTCGGACCGGTGCAGCACCCGCAGGCCGCGCCGCCGCGCCTCGACCATCTCCAGGTGGTCCTGCGGGATCGCCGAGGAGTAGACGACGGTGTCCACACCGTCGAGGTTGGCGGTCTCGTGACTCATGTGGATGGTGCCGCCGAGCGCGCGCAGGCCGGCCAGCGACGGCCACTCGCGCAGCTCGCTGCCGGAGACCGGGATGCCGCGGGTGAGGAACAGCCGGGCCAGGCCGCTCATGCCGACCCCACCGACCCCGATCAGGTGGATCGTGCCGAGGTCCTCGGCGGTGAGCGTGCCGGCCGGGGTGAACTGCCTCGCGCTCACCGGACCACCGCCTCGTAGACGAAGTTGAGCAGCGCCTCGTCGCCGTCGCGGCGCCCGTAGGCGGCCGCGGCGGCGCCCATCGTGGCGAGCCGCTGCGGGTCGCGGATCAGCGGGATCAGGTTGCGTTCGACCCAGTCCGGCGTCAGCTCGGCGTCGTCGACGAGCAGCCCGCCCCCGGCCTCCACCACCGGCAGCGCGTTGCGCTTCTGCTCCTGGTTGCTGTGCGGGTACGGCACGTAGACCGTCGGCAGCCCGATCGCGGCCACCTCCGCGCAGGTCATCGCGCCGCCCCGGCCGAGCATCAGGTCCGCCGCGGCGTACCCGAGCTCCATCTGCGACAGGTAGGGCAGCGTCACGTACGGCACCGGAAGGTCGCTCGGCACCGGCACCGGCTCGTTGCGGGCGCCGATCACGTGCAGCACCTGCACGCCGTTGCGGGCCAGTTCCTTGGCCGCACCGGAGACCGCCAGGTTGATCGACCGGGCACCCTGGGAGCCGCCGGCCACGAAGAGCACCGGCAGGTCGGGACGGAGGCCGAAGTGGGCCCGCGCGGCGTCACGGGCGGCGTACCGGTCGAGGCCGGCGATGCCGTGGCGCAGCGGCACCCCGACCACCCGGGCGTCGCGCAGCGCCTCGGCCTGTGCCGGCTGGTGCGGGAAGCCGACGGCGACGTGCTTGGTGAACTTCATGCCGAGCCGGTTCGCCACGCCCGGCGGCACGTTCACCTCGTGGATCACGATCGGCAGCTCCCGCCGCCACGCGGCCAGGTACGCCGGGACCGAGACGTACCCGCCGAAGCCCACCACCACGTCGGCGCGGACCTCGTCGATGACCTTGCCCGCGGCGCGGGCCGCCGTCCACATCCGCCCGGGCGTCTTCACCAGGTTCAGGTTCACCGAGCGGGGCAGCTGGTACGCGGGAATCTGGCGCAGGTCGTACCCGGCCGGCGGGATCAACTCGTTCTCCAGGCCCTTCGGCGTGCCCACGCAGGTGATCCGGACGCCGGGGTCGTGCCGGCGCAGGCAGTCGGCGAAGGCGAGCAACGGGTAGATGTGACCCCCGGTGCCGCCTCCCGCGAGCACCACCGAACGCAGCGGACCCATCACCGTCTCCTCTCGTCCGCCGACCCGCGCCGGACCCGGTCCCGCCGGGCGCCGCGCGGTGCGGCCTGGTCGTCTCCGCGCCGCTCGCGGGGCACCCGTGCTCGGGCGGCCTCCCCGGCCTTCGCCCGGCGACGGCCGGGAAGCGGCGGCAACGGGGCCCACACTAGTCGGACCCACCGGGCGGGCGGACGGGCATGGAGGGCTCTCGCCGCATCAGGTTCCGCGCGGGCGAACGAGGCGAGCATGCCGACCGCGGCGAGCGTGACGACCAGGGCGCTGCCGCCGTCGGAGATGAACGGCAGCGGCACGCCGGTCAGCGGCAGCAGACCGACCACCCCACCGATGTTGATCATGGCCTGGCCGACCAGCCAGGCGGTCGCCGCGGCGGCGGCGAGCCGCCGGAACGGGTCGGCCACCCGGCGGGCGATCCGCAGCCCGGTGTACGCGAGGACGGCGAAGAGCGCGACGACCACGCCGCACCCGACGACGCCCAGCTCCTCGGCGATGACGGCGAAGATGAAGTCGTTCTCGGCGGCGGGCAGCCACTCCCACTTGAGCGAGCTCTTGCCCAGGCCGGTGCCGAACCAGCCGCCGTTCTCGATCGCGTACCGCGCCTGGACCATCTGGAAGCAGTCGTCGAGCTTGCACTGGGCCGGCGGCGGCGGGTCGATGAACATGGTCAGCCGGGCCAGCCGGTAGTTGTCGGCGTCCTTGGAACCGGAGCCGGCGCCGAGCGAGGCGACCGCGACGAGCAGGCCGATGCCGAGCAGCCCGATCACGGTGAGGGTGGCGAAGACCCGCAGCCGCACCCCGGCCGCCCAGAGCAGGCCGACCACGAGCGCGAGCAGGCAGAGCATGGTGCCCAGGTCGTTGTAGCCGACCAGCACGAACAGCAACCCGACGATCGGGAAGAGCGGCGTCGCCAGTTCCCGCCACCAGCCGAGCTTCGCGCCCTTGCGGGCGATCACGTCGGCGCCCCAGAGCACCAGGGCGAACTTGGCCAGCTCCGACGGCTGCAGCTGGATCGGGCCCAGGTGCAGCCAGTTGAGGTCCGCGTAGACCGGGCCGAGCCGCTCGACCCCGGCCAGCGACTCGAGCGCCATCAGCGCGTTCAGCAGGAGCAGCAGCGCCACGGAGACGCCGAGCGCGGGCCACCCGACCACCCGGAACGTACGCGCGGGCAGCCGCTGGCAGGCCCAGAACGCCACGATCCCGACCACCGCGAAGATCGCCTGTTTGGTGAGCGTGGCGGTGGCGTCACCGCCCGCGGCGTAGTCCCGCACGCTGGTCGCCGAGAAGACCATGGTGAGGCCGATCAGCAGCAGCAGGCCGGTGCTGGACAGCAGCAGGTAGTAGGACGCGAGCGGGCGGTCCAGCAGGCCACGCAGGGCGGCCAGCCCGCCGGCGGCGTCCAGCCCGCGCAGCGCGGCCCCGCCCGGCTGCTCCGGCGGTCGCGCCGCGGAAGACCCCTCCGCGGTACGCGTACCGGCCGACGGCCGGCGTCCCGTCTCCGTGACGCCCTCGCTCTCTCGTCCCTCCCCCACCCCGACATCATGGCCGCTGCCCGCCGCCACCACCCCCGCAACCGCCCCGTCGGCGTGTCGAGATGAAAGGAAGGGCCCCTTCTTAACGCCTGCGGTATAGGAAGGGCCCCTTCTTAACACCGCCGCGTTGGCGCCCCCGCGTCAGCCGACGTGGGCCAGGAAGTCGCTGTAGAACAGGCCCAGCGCGATCGCCACGCCGATGCCGGCGATGATCCAGAACCGCACCACGATGTTGACCTCGCTCCAGCCGGCGAGCTCGAAGTGGTGCTGCAACGGCGACATCCGGAAGACCCGCTTGCCGGTCGTCCGGAACGAGATGATCTGGATCACCACGGACATCGTGATGATGACGAAGAGCCCGCCGATGATCGGCAGCAGCAGGATCGTCCGGGTCGACATCGCCATGCCGGCGATCAGGCCGCCCAGGCCGAGCGCCCCGGTGTCCCCCATGAAGATCCGCGCCGGGGAGGTGTTCCACCACAGGAACCCGACGCAGGCCCCGGCCGCCGCACCGGCGATCAGCGCGATCTCCAGCGGGTCCCGGACCGCGTAGCAGTAGTCCTGGGTGTAGTTCGGGTCGGCGCACCAGTGCCGGTACTGCCAGAAGGCGATCAACGCATACGCCGCCAGCACCATCACCGAGGCACCGGTGGCCAGGCCGTCCAGGCCGTCGGTGAGGTTGACGCCGTTCGTCGCGGCCATCACCACGAAGATGAAGAAGACCACCGCGCCGACCTTGGTCAGCTCCAGCGCGGGGATGTCCCGGATGAAGCTGAGCGCGGTGCTGCCGACCGTCTCGGTATTGGTCACCCGCCCCTGGGCGTCGGTCATGGTGCTCGGGAAGTACAGGGCGATCACCCCGAAGACCGCGCCGACCAGGATCTGGCCGAGCAGCTTGCCGCGCTTGTTCAGACCGCCGCTGTGCCGCTTACGGACCTTGAGGAAGTCGTCGATGAAGCCGACCGCGCCGGAGAACACCATCAGCCCCAGCAGCACCAGCGCCGTGATGGTCGGCTCGACCTGGGCGATCTGCGCGTCCGGCAGGGTGGTCAGGGCCAGGTGACCGGCGACGTACGCGATGACGGTGGCCAGGATGAAGACCACGCCACCCATCGTCGGCGTGCCCTTCTTGCCCTGGTGCATCGCCGGGCCCTCGGCCCGGATCGGCTGGCCGGCCTTGAGCCGGGTGAACACCCGGATCGCGATCGGCGTGCAGAACAACGACACCAGGAAGGCCACGCCGACCGCGACGATGACCGCCCTCATGCGGCGTCACCGTCCGCCGAACCGGCATCGGCGGCCGACCCGCCGTCGGCCACCGCCTCGGCGCGCAGCGCGTCCGCCACCTCCCAGGTGCGGTACCGCGAGCCCTTCACCAGGACGACGTCGCCCGGCCGCAAGTCGCCCCGCAGCGCCTCGACGGCGCCCGCCTGATCGGTGAGCAGCACCGATTCTCCTCCCCAGTCACGTACCGATGTCGCGCCCTCGTGGATCGGCGCGGCCGCCTCGCCCACCACGAGCAGGCGGTCGACGCCCAGTTCGGCGGCGAGCCGGCCGACCTCGGCGTGCCCGTCGTGCTCGAACGGACCCAGCTCGGCCATGTAGCCGAGCACCGCCACGGTGCGCCGCCCCTGCCCGACGCCGGCCAGCGCGCGCAGCGCGGCCGCCATCGAAGCGGGGTTGGCGTTGTACGAGTCGTCGATGACGGTGACCCCGTCGACGCGCTCGAACACGTCCATCCGCCGGGTCGAGACCAGCCCCAGCGCGCCCAGCGCGGTCGCCAGCTCGGGCAGCGGCATACCCAGCTCCCGAGCCACCGCCGCGGCGGCGAGTGTGTTCGACACCTGGTGACGGCCGGTGAGCCCGAGCCGCACCGGCGCGTCGCCCTCCGGCGTCACAAGCGTGTACGACGGCCGGCCGCGCTCGTCCAGCGTCACGTCGACCGCGCGGACGTCGGCGTCCGGGGCCTCGCCGTACCGGACCACCCGCGCGCGGGTCCGCGTGGCCATCGCGGAGACCAGGTCGTCGTCGGCGTTGAGCACGGCCAGCCCGTCCACGGGCAGCGCCTCGACCAGCTCGCCCTTGGCCAGGGCGATGGTCTCCCGGGACCCGAACTCGCCGATGTGGGCCACTCCGACGTTGAGCACCACGGAGATCCGCGGGGGCACCACGTCGCACAGGTAGCGCACGTGCCCCACTCCCCGGGCGCCCTTCTCCATCACCAGGAAGCGGGTCTCCGGGCCGGCCTTCAGCGCCGTGTACGGGTGCCCCAGCTCGTTGTTGAACGACCCGGGCGGCGCGACCGTCGGCCCGAGCCGGGCGGCGAGCTGGGCGATGAGGTCCTTGGTGGTGGTCTTGCCGGAGGAGCCGGTGAGGCCGATGACGGTGAGCGCGGGCAGCCGGTCCACGACGACGCGGGCCAGCCGGCCCAGGGCGGCGAGGGCGTCGTCGACGAGCACCATCGGCACGCCGGGCACCTCGCGGGTGCCGAGCACGGCTACCGCGCCGGCCTCGACGGCCGCCGCGGCGTAGTCGTGCCCGTCCACCTGCTCGCCGGGGAAGGCGACGAAGAGCCCGCCCGGCGCCACCTTGCGGGAGTCGAACTCCACCGGGCCGGTGACCGTGACCGCCGGGTCTGCGGCGACCAGCCGGCCAGCCACCGCCTCCGTCACCTCGGCCAGGCTGAGCGGGATCACGACGGCCCCGCCGGATCTCCGAAGCGGGCGCTCAACGCGGCGGCCAGCTCGGTGCGGTCGTCGAAGGGGTGCACCTCCCCGCCGACCTCCTGGCCCTGCTCGTGCCCCTTGCCGAGCAGCGCGACGATGTCGCCCGGCTCGGCCAGGCGGACGGCCTCCGCGATGGCGGCGCGCCGGCCGGGCACCTCCAGGATCCGGGCGTCGGTGCCGGCCCCGTACGCCCCGGCGAGCACCTCGGCGCGGATCTCGGCCGGCTTCTCGGTCCGGGGATTGTCGTCGGTCACCAGCACCACGTCCGCTCCCTCCGCCGCCGCCGCGCCCATCAACGGCCGTTTGCCCCGGTCCCGGTCGCCGCCGGCGCCGAGCAGGCAGATGAGCCGCCCGGCGCTGAGCTCCCGCAGGGCGGCCAGCGCGGCGACGATCGCGTCGGTCTTGTGGGCGTAGTCGACCACGCCGCGTACCGGGCCGGGGGCCCGGACCAGCTCCAGCCGGCCGGGGACACCGCTGCACGCGGCCACGCCCTCGACGGCGGTCTTCGGGTCCACCCCGGCGGCCACCAGCACGGCGACGGCGAGCAGCGCGTTGGCGACGTTGTGCCGGCCGGGCAGGGCCACCCCGGCGGGCAGGACGAGCCCGTCCGGGCCGTGCAGCGTGAAGCGCTGCGCGTACCCCTCGCCGCCGATCTCCTCGGCCCGCCAGGTGGCGGAGCGGTCACCGGCGGCCGAGTACGTCACCGTGGCCGGCCGGTACAGCGGCCGCAGCGCCGGGTCGTCGTGGTTGAGCACCTCCACGTCGCACCGGCCGTCGAAGAGCTTGGCCTTGGCGGCGAAGTAGTCGGCGGCGTCGGCGTGGAAGTCGAGGTGGTCGGAGCCGAAGTTGGTGTAGCCGCCGACGTCGAACCGGACGCCGCCGACCCGTCCCATGGCGAGGGCGTGGCTGGACACCTCCATGACGACGGCGGTCACGCCGCGCTCGCGGGCCGCGGCGAGCATCGCGTGCAGGTCGGTCGCCTCCGGCGTGGTGCGGACGCTGTCGATCACCAGGTCCCCGAGGCGGGTCTCGACGGTGCCGATCAGGCCGGTGGTGTGCCCGGCCGCGCGCAGCCCGGATTCGACCAGGTACGCCGTGGAGGTCTTGCCGGCGGTGCCGGTCACCCCGATCACGGTCAGCCCCTGGGTCGGGTCGCCGTACACGGCGCCGGACAGGTCGCCGAGCACGGCGCGCGGGTCGGGCACCACGAGCGCCGGCAGGCCCGCCTCCTCGGCCGCGGGCGCGCCGGCCGGGTCGGTGAGCACGGCGACCGCGCCGGCCGCCGCGGCGGCGGGGACGAACTCGGCGCCGTGCCGGCGGGCGCCGGGCAGCGCCGCGTACAGGTCGCCGGGGCGGACCTCTTGGCTGGCGTGGGTGATACCGGTGACCACCGGCTCCCGGGCACCGGACCGGGGGTCGACGGCGCCCGCGTCGGGTTCGGCGGCGAGCCGGGCGGCGAGGTCGCCGAGCCGGACTCCGGCCACGGTACGGGGGCGAGGATTGCCGGGCACGGCGTCAGACCCTACCCGGTCGTCCGGTTCGGGCCGTACAGCCGCCCCGGTGGTTCGTCCGCACGCACCGATGATGTCCCGTTCCCGCCGGTCAGCGCGGAAAGACCTGGAACTTCGGCGCGGCGGCGGCCGACGGCGGCACCCGGTAGTGGCGCAGCGCGAACTGCATCATGTCCCGGAACGCCGGTGCGGCGATGTCGCCGCCCCCGCCGCCGGGGGTGTGCGCGAACACCGCGATCACGTACCGGGGCTTCTCGGCCGGCGCCATCCCGATGAACGAGGCCACCTCGCCGGGCTGCTTGCGCCCGTCGACCAGCCGCCAGCCGGTGCCGGTCTTGCCGGCCACCCGGTAGCCGGGGACCGCCGCCGCCAGGCCGGTCGCGCCGTCGACGGTGGTCACCGCCTCAAGGATGGTGCGCAGCTCGGCGGCGATGTCCGGGCTGAGCACCTTCCGCGTCTGCGGCGGGTCCGGCTTCGTCCGCTTCCCGTCCGGCCCGATGATCTCCTTGACCAGGCGCGGCTGCACGTACGTGCCGTCGTTGGCGACCGTCGCGTACGCGGCGGCCATCTGCAGCGGGGTGGCGTCGACGCTGTGCCCGATCGGCACCGACCCGTACGACGACCCGCTCCACTCGTCGGCGGGCAGCAGCCGGCCGCTCGCCTCGCCGGGCATCCCGACACCGGTCGGCTCGCCGAGCCCGAACCGCTTCTGGTAGTCGATGAGCCGCTCCTGGCCGAGCTGGTCGGCGATGGTGATGGTGCCGACGTTCGACGAGTACGCCATCATCCCGGGCAGGCTCATCCGCTTCCCGCCCGCCGGATGGGTGTCCGCGAACCAGGTGTCGCCCATCTTGATGCCGTTCGCGATGGGCAGCGTCGTGTCCGGGGTGATCACGCCCTCCTGCAGCGCCGCCCCGAAGGTGATCGCCTTGTGCACCGAGCCCGGGTCGACCACGAAGCCGGTCGCCACGTCCTCCCGCTCGGTCGGCTGGCTGTCCAGCGGATCGGCCGCGTTGTAGGTGGGGTACGAGGCCTGGGCGAGCACCTCGCCGGTGCCCACCTCCAGCACGATCGCGGCGCCGGTCGAGCCCTTGACCTGGCCCATCCGCTCCGCGAGCAGGACCTGCACCTGGTACTGCAGGTCCCGGTCGATGGTGAGCTGCAGGGAGCTGCCCGGCTTGGCCCTGGTGGTCTCGCTGTAGCCGCCGGGGATCGGCGCGGCCAGGTCACCGAGGCCCACCTCGTAGACGCGCTTGCCGTCCTTGCCGGCGAGCAGCTCGTCGTAGCGGGCCTCCAGCCCCTCCAGACCGGTCATGTCCGGGCTGGTGAAGCCGATGAGGTTCGCCGCCAGGTCGTCGCCGGGCACCTCGCGCCGCTCGTCCCGGTTGACGTTGATGCCCGGCAGCTTGAGCGCCATGATCTGCCGCGCCCGGTCCACGTCCACGCCTCGGGCCAGGTACTCGAACTGCGACTCGATGCCGCCCGGCAGCGTGCGCCGCTGCATCTTCTCCGCGAGCTGCGACGCCGGGATGCCGAGCAGCGGGGACAGCGCCCGCGCGGTCACGCCCGGGTCCTTGACCAGGGTCGGGTCGGCGTACACGTACCGCGCCTCGACGCTGTGCGCCAGCGCCGCGCCGTCCCGGTCGTAGATGGCGCCGCGCGGCGCCGGCAGGACCACGGTGCGCAGCCGGTCGGCGAGGCCCGCGTCGGCGTACGCCGGGCTCTCCACGGCCTGCAGCACGACGAGCCGGATGCCGATGACGGCGAACAGCGTCAGCGCGAGGGCGGTGCCGAGCCGCAGCCGGCGGCCGGGGTCGGCCAGCCGGGGCGGCTTCGGTGGCTTGCGCGCCGGCCGCCGGGCCGCCGGTCGGGCCGGTGCGGTGCGCGCCGGGCGGCCGCGCGGCGGCTCGTCGCGCGGCGCGCGCTCGGGCACGGTCCGCACCACGGAGGTGCGGCGCGGCGGCGGCTCCCGCCGGCCGGCCCGCGCGGCCCGGCCGCCGTCCAGCACCTGGAGGGCGGGGCGGAACGGATCGCCGGAGCGGCCGGCGCGCGGCGTCCGACGCTGCTCGCCGCGGGTCGCGCGGGCGTCGCCCAGCCGCTGCTCGCCGAGGGTGCGCCCCCGCGGGGTGTACGCCCGGGCGCCGGAGATGCCGCCGACGCCCGGCTCGGCCGAGCGATCGGCGGCTCCGTCACCGCGGGACGGGCCGCGCCGGGAGCCCGTGGCGTCCCGGCGCGGTTCCTCCGATCTCGGCGGCACGGCCTACCCCCCGGTGCCCTGCTGGCTGGTGACCGACGGCTGCCCGCTCGCGGGCTGCGGCACACCGATGGTCTTGCCGTCCGGAAGCCGGATGTACGCCGGCTCGTCGGCCTCGACCAGGCCGAGCTTGCGCGCGGCGGCGGTCAGGTTGCCCGGCGCCTCCGCCTCGGCGATCTGCCGGTTGAGCTGCTGCTGCTCCAGGTCCAGCTTGGCCTGCTGCTGCTGCAGCTTCTCCAGGCGGAACGCGTTCTCGTTGATCTTCGTGTTGACCGTCAGGATGCCGAGCACCCCGCCGACCACCAGCAGCACGATCAGCGCGGCGAACGGCGCGCGCGGCACCGACACCGGAGCCGGCGGCGCCACCCGCAGCCGCGGCGGGCGCGCCGTGCCGGCGGCGGTCCGCTCGACCGGGCGCAGCGCGGCGGTGCCCTGCGTCGGGAACTCGCGCGCCCCCCGGGCGCGAGTCTCCGCCGGCCGGCCCGCCCGCGGCGTGCCCGTTCCGGTGCGCGTGGCCCGCTCCGCCGCGATCCGGCCCCCCGACCGCGGTGTGCGCTGCCCGCCGCCGGTCACGTCCCGGCGGTCGCGCTTGTCAATCGTCATGTCCCTCCCCCTCTTCGTCCGTCCCTGTCCCGTCCCCCGGAGGCGGCCGTCGCACGGCCGACCCCGTCCCCGGTTGGTGCATCGCCCGGACCCGCCGGCGGTACCGTTCGCGGTCGGTACGCCGGTGCTGCTCCGCGGTCGGGTCGAGCCGCTCGGCGGCCCGCAGCCGCACCGAGGCGGCGCGCGGGTTCGCCGCGACCTCCGCCTCGCTCGGCAGCTCCGCGCCCCGGCTGAGCAGCCGGAACGTCGGACCGGTCCCGGGCAGCTCGACCGGCAGGTCGACCGGGCCCGTGCTGCGGACCCGGTCGGCGAGGGCGACCTTGGTGAGCCGGTCCTCCAGCGAGTGGTAGGACAGGACCACCATCCGGCCCCCCACCGTGAGCCGGTCGAGCGCCGCCGGCAGCGCTGCCTCCAGCGCCACCAGCTCTTTGTTTACCTCTATCCGTAAAGCCTGAAACGTTCTCTTTGCCGGGTGTCCGCCCGTTCGTCGGGCTGGTGCCGGAATGCTCTCCCGGACCAGTTCCGCCAACCGCGCCGACGACGTGATCGGGGCGCGTTCCCGCTCCCGCACGATCGCCGACGCGATCCGCGTCGCGAACTTCTCCTCGCCGTAGACCCGCAGCACGCGGGCCAGGTCCGAATGCGAGTAGGTGTTGACCACCTCCTCGGCGGTCACCCCCCGGGTCTGGTCCATCCGCATGTCCAGCGGCGCGTCCTGCGCGTACGCGAACCCGCGGTCGGGCGCGTCGAGCTGCAACGAGGAGACACCGAGGTCGAACAGGACGCCGTCCACGGCCGGGTACCCGAGCCGGTCGAGCACCTCCGGCAACTCGTCGTAGACCGCGTGCTCCAGGTGGACCCGGTCGGCGAACCGGGCCAGCCGCACGCGCGCGTGCGCCAGGGCCTCGGTGTCCCGGTCGAGCCCCACCAGCACGGTCCCCGGATGCGCCGCCAGCACGGCCTCGGCATGCCCGCCGAGCCCCAGCGTGGCGTCGACGTGGACGGTACGCTCGCCCCGGTCCAGCGCGGGAGCCAGCAGCTCGAGACACCGCTCGAGCAGCACCGGCACGTGCGTGCCGCGTAGCTCCCCCATCTCGACCCCCACTGGTTCACAACCGTCCGTCGTCTCGCGCCTGTCGTCGGACGACGCCGTGCCGTCGTACCGCCAGATCCCCATCCGCTCCCGCCCGCCTTCCGGCCACGGCCCCCCGATCGGATCGTGCGCCTGGCACCGGGGAAGGGATGCCAGGAACTCGAAAGCGGCTGGAGATCTCGCAGTACGCCGGGCGCCGTCACGCCCTACAGACCGCCGGGCAGCACCCCCTCCTCGATGTCGGCGAAGTCGTCTTCGCTCTCCGCGAGGTAGGCCTCCCAGGCCGTGCGGTCCCAGATCTCCACCCGCGTGTGCGCGCCGATCACGACCAGGTCGCGGTCGAGAGCGGCGTACTCCCGCAGGTGGCCCGGGATGGTCACCCGTCCCTGCTTGTCGGGGACCTCGTCGTGCGCGCTGGCGAAGAAGACCCGGCTGTAGGCCCGGGCCGCCTTGTGCGTCATCGGCTGCGCGCGCAACTGCTCCGCGATCCGCTGGAACTCCGGCGTCGGGAAGACGTAGAGGCAGCGCTCCTGCCCTTTGGTGATCACGACACCCCCCGCCAGCTCATCCCGGAACTTCGCCGGAAGGATCAACCGGCCCTTGTCGTCCAGGCGCGGAGTGTGGGTGCCGAGGAACATCGGCCCAACCCCCTCGCCCATCTAGCGGCGTTCGCGGCGCCGCTGACCCCCCGGGCCGGTGGGGCCCTCCCGGCCTCACCATCGCGCCCCACTCTACTCCACTTCCCTCCACCTGCAACCGGAAACGCCCGCGTGGCGCGCCCGATGCTCGGCCAAAACCGCACGTCAAAAGGGGTGGAGCGGAGTGGAGGGCGAAAGCGGCCAACCGGCCACGTCCGCTTTCCGACATAGATCGACTCCGTCCGGCCGAGGCCGGTCCAGCCGGCCGCCGCGCGGTAACCGGCCGAACGGTTCAACGTCGGCAACGATCTGGCGGGCCCGCCGGTGGAGTAACCTCGCTCGCGTGACGGACGCGAAAATGCCCCTGCGGGCGAAGGTGGCCAGCTCCGTGTCGCGGACCGCCGCGGCGCTGTCGCGGGCCGCGGGCCGCGGCGACGGCTCGGTCATCGGCGGCTGGATCGGCCTCAAGATCGATCCGGATCTCCTCGCCCACCTCGCGGCGGGCCGCGCCATCGCCCTGATCTCCGGCACCAACGGCAAGACCACCACCACGCGCCTCGCCACCGCCGCGGTCAGCGTGCTCGGCAAGGTCGCCACCAACTCCTTCGGCGCGAACATGCCCACCGGGCACACCTCGGCGCTGGCCAAGGCCGGCAGCACCCCGTACGCGGTGCTCGAGGTCGACGAGCACTACCTCGCCCAGGTGCTGGACTCCACCGAAGCCCACGTGGTCGCCCTGCTCAACCTCTCCCGCGACCAGCTCGACCGCGCCAAGGAGGTCGCCATGATGGCGCAGCTCTGGCGCGCGGCGCTGGTCCGGCACCCCGAGCTCCGGGTCGTCGCCAACGCCGACGACCCGATGGTGGTCTGGGCCGCCACCCCGCCGCCCAACCACGACCACCGCATCACGCCGCCGCAGGTCACCTGGTTCAGCGCCGGTCAGCGCTGGCACGACGACTCGTGGGTCTGCCCCGAGTGCGGCTCGACGATCGCCCGCGAGGGCGACCAGTGGTGGTGCACCGGCTGCCCGCTGCGCCGGCCGCAGCCGCAGTGGACGGTGGAGGACGACGGCGTGGTCGACCCGACCGGCGCCTGGCACAAGGTCAAGCTCCAGCTCCCCGGCAAGGTCAACCTCGGCAACGCGGCCACCGCCCTCGCCGTCGCGGCCGAATTCGGTGTACGCCCGGTCGACGCGGTGCTCAAGCTCAGCTCGGTCACCTCGGTCGCCGGCCGGTACGCGCAGGTCGAGCGGGACGGGCGGCTGATCCGACTGCTGCTGGCGAAGAACCCGGCGAGCTGGCTGGAGGCGTTCGACATGGCCGACGAGGCGCCGACGCTGCTCTCCATCAACGCCCGCGACCCCGACGGCCTGGACACCTCCTGGCTCTTCGACGTCGACTTCAGCCCGCTGCGCGGCCGCCAGGTGCTCATCACCGGCGACCGGGCGTACGACCTCGCGGTCCGGCTCGACGTCAACGACGTGCCGTTCCAGCACGTCCGCACGTTCGCCGAGGCGATCCGGACGGCCCCGCAGGGCCGGCTGGAGGTCATCGCGAACTACACCGCGTTCCAGGACATCCGAGCGGAGTTGGACCGTGTCCTCTGACAGCCTGCGCATCGTCTGGGTCTATCCCGACCTGCTCTCCACCTACGGCGACCGGGGCAACGCCGTCATTCTGGCCAGCCGGGCCCAGCGCCGCGGCTACCCGGTCGAGGTGCTGGAGATCCGCTCCGACCAGCCGCTGCCCGCGACCGCCGACATCTACCTCATCGGCGGCGGCGAGGACGGCCCGCAGGCGCTCGGCGCGCAGCGGCTGATCGCCGACGGCAGCCTGCACCGGGCGGTCGCGCAGGGGTCGGTCGTGTTCGGCGTCTGCGCCGGCTACCAGTTGCTCGGCACCTCGTTCTTCGCCAAGGGCACCAAGTGCGCCGGCCTGGAGCTGCTCGACCTGTCGTCCGACCGGGGCCCCACCCGCGCCGTCGGCGAGCTGGCCGGCGACATCGACCCGCGTCTCGGCCTGCCGCCGCTGACCGGCTTCGAGAACCACGGCGGGCGCACCCACCTCGGCCCGGACGCGTCCCCCCTGGCCCGGGTCACCGCCGGGGTCGGCAACGACGGCGTCACCGAGGGCGCGTGGCGAGGCAAGCTGCTCGGCACGTACTCGCACGGGCCGGCCCTGGCCCGCAACCCGGCCCTGGCCGACCTGCTGCTGCGCTGGGCGATCGGGGTCAACCAGCTGCCTCCGCTGGACGACACCTGGTCGGACCGGCTCCGCGCCGAGCGCCGCGCCGCGGTGGCCGCCGCCCGGCCGTGACCCCGGCCGGCCGCCGCCCGGCCGACACCCGGGGCGGACGCCGCCGGCAGGTCCTCCGCGCCAGCCGCCGGATCCTCGCCGATCCGGCCGCCGCCCGCTTCGGCGTACTGCTGCTCCTGCTCGCCGGGTTCGGCCTGGCGCTGCTCGTGGTGCCCCACCCGGACCCGGCGCGGCTGCCCGACCTGGCCGACCAGCTCGGCGGGTACGCCCCGGTGGCGGCGATCGTCGGCGGGGCGCTGCTGCTCGTGGCGCTGGTCCCCCGGACCTTCATCACGCTGGCCTCCGGTGCGCTGTTCGGCGCGCTGGAGGGAGCCGCGTACGCCCTCGGCGCGGCGCTGCTGGCCGCGGCCACCGGGTTCGCGGTGGGCAGGCTGCTCGGGCGGGAGTTCGTCGCCGAACGGGTCCGTGGCCGCCTGGCCCGGCTGGACGGCTGGTTCGCCCGGCAGAGCGTGCTCGGCGTGGTCACCGTACGGCTGCTGCCGATCGCCGGGTTCGGGCTGGTCAGTTACGGCTACGGCACCACCGGCGCGCGGGTGCTGCCGTTCCTCGCCGGCAGCCTCATCGCGTCCGCGCCGACCGCCTTCGGGTACGCGGCCGTCGGCGCCGCCGCCACCTCCCCCGACGAGGTCAACTGGTTCGCCGCCGCCCCGGCCGGGCTCGGCCTGATCGCCAGCGCGGTGCTCATCCACCGCTGGTGGCGCGCCGAACGTCTCCGCCGCAACACCCCGACCTGACCCACGCCGGGCCGCCGCCCCGCCGCCCCAAGATCGGCACAACTTCGGGGAAAGTGCCGCCTCCGCGCAACGGGAGGGGACACCTTCCCCGAAGTTGTCGCCCGTCCGGGGCCCCTCCTTCTACATCACCACGGAGACCATCCGACCGGGGACGACGATGACCTTGCGCGGTTCCTTGCCGGCCAGCGACGCGGCGACCGCCTCCAGGGCGGCGCTCCGCACGGCCTCCTCGGCGGCGTCGGCGGGCACCTCGACCCGGCCGCGTACCTTCCCGTTCACCTGCACCGGGTACGTCACCGTGTCGGCCACCAGCAGGGCCGGGTCGGCGACCGGGAAGTCCGCGTACGTCAGCGAGGTCTGGTGGCCCAGCCGGCGCCACAGCTCCTCGGCGACGTGCGGGGCGAACGGCGCCAGCATCAGCACCAGCGGCTCGGCCACCTCGCGGGGCGTCTGCGGCAGCCGGGTCAGCGCGTTGGTCAGCTCGATCAGCTTGGCGATCGCGGTGTTGAACCGGATCCCCTCCATGTCGCCGCGAACGCCGTCGACCACCTTGTGCAGCAGCCGGCGGGTCGCCTCGTCGGCCGGGGTGTCGACCACCCGCAGCGCCCCGGTCTGCTCGTCCACGATCGCCCGCCAGACCCGCTGCAGGAACCGGAACGAGCCGACCACCGCCCGGGTCTCCCACGGGCGGGACACCTCCAGCGGGCCCATCGACATCTCGTACACCCGGAACGTGTCCGCGCCGTACGCGGAGCACATCTCGTCCGGCGTCACCACGTTCTTCAGGGACTTGCCCATCTTGCCGTACTCGCGGTTGACCTGGACGTCGCCCAGGTAGAACCCGCCGTCGCGCTCGACGACCTCCTCCGCCGGCACGTACGCCCCGCGCGCGTCGGTGTACGCGTACGCCTGGATGTAGCCCTGGTTGAACAGCTTCCGGAACGGCTCGTAGCTCGACACGTGGCCCAGGTCGTACAGGACCTTGTGCCAGAACCGGGCGTACAGCAGGTGCAGCACGGCGTGCTCGGCGCCGCCGACGTACAGGTCGGTTCCCCCACAGTCGCCCTCGCCGCGCGGTCCCATCCAGTACCGCTCGTTGTCCGGGTCGACGAACCGGTCCGCGTTGGTCGGGTCCAGGTAGCGCAGCTCGTACCAGCAGGAGCCGGCCCACTGCGGCATCACGTTGGTCTCGCGCGTGTACCGCTTCGGGCCGTCGCCCAAGTCCAGCTCGACCTCTACCCAGTCCCGGCGACGCGACAGCGGCGTCTCCGGGTTCGACGCGGCGTCCTCCGGGTCGAAGGTTCGCGGCGAGAAGTCGTCCACCTCGGGCAGCTCGACCGGCAGCATCTCGTCGGGCAGCGCGATGGCGGCGCCGGTCTCGTCGTACACGATCGGGAACGGCTCGCCCCAGTAGCGCTGCCGGCTGAACAGCCAGTCCCGCAGCCGGTAGGTCACCGCGCCGACGCCGTGCCCGTCGGCCGCCAGCCACTCGATGATCCGCGCCTTGGCCTCGGCGACCCCCAGGCCGTTCAGGTCCAGGCCGCGGTCGGGCGCGGCGCTGTTGATCGCCGGGCCCTCCCCGGTGTACGCCTTGCCGTCGAAGCCCGCCGCCGGCTGCACGGTGCGGACGATCGGCAGGTCGAAGACCTCGGCGAACGCCCAGTCACGCTCGTCCTGACCGGGCACCGCCATGATCGCCCCGGTGCCGTAACCGGCCAGGACGTAGTCGGCGATGAAGATCGGGATCTGCGCGTCGTTCACCGGGTTGGTGGCGTACGCCCCGACGAAGACGCCGGTCTTCTCCTTCGTGTCGGCCTGCCGCTCGACGTCGGTCTTCGCCGCGGCCGCCTTCCGGTAGGCCTCCACCGCGGCCCGGGGGTTGGCGTGCCCGCCGGTCCAGGCGTCCTTCGTCCCCTCCGGCCAGGCCGCCGGCACCAGCGCGTCGACCAGGTCGTGCTCGGGGGCCAGCACCATGTAGGTGGCGCCGAAGACGGTGTCCGGCCGGGTCGTGAACACCCGGATCGGCGCGACGGAGGTTGGGAAGTCGATGTGCGCGCCGGTGGAGCGGCCGATCCAGTTGCGCTGCATCAGCTTGATCGGCTCGGGCCAGTCCAGCGCGTCCAGGTCGTCGAGCAGCCGGTCGCCGTACGCGGTGATCCGCATCATCCACTGCTTCAGGTTGCGCTTGAAGACGGGGAAGTTGCCCCGCTCCGAGCGCCCGTCGGCGGTGACCTCCTCGTTGGCCAGCACGGTGCCCAGGCCGGGGCACCAGTTGACCGGGGCCTCCGAGACGTACGCCAGCCGGTGGTCGTCGACGACCGCCCGGCGCTCGGCCTCGGTCAGCTCGGCCCACGGCCGCCCGTCCGGGGTGCGCCGGGTTCCGCCGGCGAACTCGGCGATCAGCTCGGCGATCGGGCGGGCCCGCTTCGCCTCCGTGTCGTACCAGGCGTTGTAGATCTGCAGGAAGACCCACTGGGTCCAGCGGTAGAAGTCGGTGTCGATTGTGGCGACCGAACGCCGCTCGTCGTGGGCCAGCCCCAGGCGGCGCAGCTGGGCCTTGTACCGGGCGATGTTCGCCTCGGTGGTGGTGCGCGGGTGGGTGCCGGTCTGCACGGCGTACTGCTCGGCGGGCAGCCCGAAGGCGTCGAAACCCATCGCGTGCAGCACGTTGCGCCCGGCCATCCGCTGGTAGCGGGCGAAGCAGTCGGTGCCGATGTAGCCCAGCGGATGGCCGACGTGCAGGCCGGCGCCGGACGGGTACGGGAACATGTCCAGCACGTACAGCTTCTCCGCGCCGGCCCTGGGGTGGCCGGGGTCGGCCAGCGGGCCGGTCGGGTTGGGGGCGTGGAAGGTGCCCTCGCGTTCCCAGATGTCCTGCCAGCGGTGCTCGATCTCGTCGGCCAGGGCGGCGGTGTACCGGTACGGGGGGATGTCGCCGGCCGGTGCGGCTGCCTCAGTCATGGCTCTCCTCGCTTCGCTCGGCGCGGTTGTCTCGTGCGGTCTCGGTCGATGCTCACCGCCCGCCCGCCCGGCAGGGACCGGACCGACGGCGGGCACAAAAAAGCCCCTCGCGCAGGAGGGGGCCGCCGTGCTGTCGCGCTCAGCGCATCAGCACGGCCCGGTAAGAAGCAGGAAGACTCCGGCCATGCCCCGCAGTCTACCGCGCCGGCCCGGCCGGCTGTCGTAGGTCACCCGGAGGCATCAGCCGGCACCGTCCTGCCTCCCGGCGCCGGGGACCCGCCCCCCGAGTTCGTCGTAGCGGGTCGCGTCGGCCAGCGGGCTGCCCGCCCGGTACGCGGCACGCGCCAGGGCGTACCCACCGACCGGCGCGGAGACGAGTTGCAGCCCGGCAGCCACCAGGACCACCACCGCCGTCCGCACGCCGGGCATCAGCAGCAGCACCGCGAACAGGACGCAGACCACCCCCAGGCTGCCGGCCTTGGCCACGGCGTTCATCCGGTTGTAGACGTCCGGCAGCCGGATCAGGCCGAGAGCGCTGACCGCGATCAGCCCGGTCCCCGCCACCAGCAGCACCGAGGCGGCCAGGGCCCGGATCACGACCGCCGCCGGTGCACGAGCCGGGCCAGCGCGACCGTGGCCAGGAAGCTGACCAGCGTGCCGGTGAGGACCAGGTCGATCAGGTCGGGCGAGTCCAGCCGGACGGCCAGCACGGCCACGGCAGCCAGGAACACGAAGAACCCGTAGTCGAGCGCCGCCGCCCGGTCGGCGTCGGTCGGCCCGACGATCACCCGCCCGACGACCGCCATCAGGGACAGGGCGAGCACGACGAGCACCAGGTCGAGCAGGAACACCGGTCACCTCCGTACGTCTGGGCCGGCGGGCGGTGCCACCGCCCCGACCGGCCGGGCGGCGGCCAGCAGCCGCCCCTCCAGTTCCGCCATCGTGTCCCGGAACGCCGAGGCGTCCGAGGCGTACATGCCGTGCACCCACATCACCGGCGGGTCCCGGCGCACCGCGAGGGTGAGAGTCCCCGGGGTCAGCGTCACGCACAGCGTGACCAGGGCGATCTCGGTGTCGGTCCGGGTGCGCAGCGGGACGCGGACGATGGCCGGGTGCAGCCCGGAACCCGGGGTGAGGATCTCCCGGGCCACCACCAGGTTCGCCACCACCAGCCGGCCCGCGAACCAGGTGAGGAACCGCACGATCCGCGCCACCCGCACCACCGCCCGCCACGGCGTCGGGACGCTCATCGTCCGGTCACCGCCCGCACGTACCCGGCGGGTTCGAGCAGGCCCGCCGCCGCCTCGTCCGCCACGTGCAGCAGCGGCCCGCCGAGCGGCCCGAGGAGCAGAGCGCACGCGCTGAGCGCCAGCGGCGGCCCGACCAGTGCGGCTCCGGCACGAGCCCTTCGCCCGGGTACGGCCGGCCGCGGCGGCTCCCCCCAGAACACCGCGCCCCAGATCTTGAGCATGGACAGCAGCGTGACAAGGCTGACCAGGATCGCCACCGTCATCGCCAGCCGGTCACCGACGTCGTCGGCCGCCCGCAGCACCAGGAACTTGGCGAGGAACCCCGCGAACGGCGGGAGGCCGGCCAGTGACAGGGCCGCGGCGCCGAAGGCCAGTGCGAGCAGGGGACGCGCGGCGGCGAGGCCGCCCAGCCGGCTCAGTCGGTCGGTGCCCCGGCTGGCCCGGACGACGGCCGCGCACAGGAACAGGGCGGCCTTCACCAGCACGTACTGAGCGAGGTAGAAGATGGCGGCGGCGAGGCTCGCCGCGGTGAACAGGGCGAGCCCGAGCAGCACGTACCCGATCTGGCTCACCATGTGGAAGGCCAGCACGCGGCGCATCGATCCCGCACCGACCGCGCCGAGCACCCCGACCACCATGGACGCCAGTGCCACCGCCACCAGCAACGGGTGGTACGCCGGGTCGCCTCCGTACAGCACGGCGTAGACCCGGATGACCGCGTACAGCCCGACCTTCGTGAGCAAGCCGGAGAAGAGCGCGACCACCACCGGCGACGCGGTGGGATAGGTCCGCGGCAGCCAGTCGTGCAGGGGGACGAACGCGCACTTGAGCGCCAGGGCCAGCAGTACCACGCCGCCGGCGACGGCCGCGGCCGGGACCTGTCGGCCCGCGCCGGCCAGGTCGGCCAGGCCGACCGTTCCGGTGACCCCGTAGAGCAGGCCCACACCGGTCAACAGGATCGTGGAGCCGAGCAGGTTGGTGGCGACGTAGACGCGTCCCGCCCCGGCTCGGCCCGGCCCGCCGGCCAGGCCCAGCAGGACGTACGAGGGAACGAGCATGACCTCGATCAGCACGAAGAGGTTGAACAGGTCGGTGGTGAGGAAGGCGCCGTAGGCGCCGGCCGACAGCACCAGGGCGAGCGGCAGGAACGCCGGGTCGCGGTCGTCGCCGGTGCCGCCGGCGGCCACCAGGCAGGCCAGCACCACGGCCGCCGTCACCGTCACCAGCAACGCGCTCAGCGGGTCGGCGGCGAGGGTGATCGCGACGACGGCCGGCCAGTCCCCGACCCGCAGCACCGGCACGGCGCCGTCCCGGGTCGTCGCCAGCAGGACGACCCCGACCGCGAGGACCGCCGCCGTGCCGGCGAGCGCCACGCCACGGCGCAGCGCCGGCCGGCGGGGCAAGGCGAGCAGCAGGCCGGCGGCGAGCAGCGGAACCGCCACCGGCAGCACCAGCAGGGTGCTCACGCCTCCTCCTCCTCCGGCTTTCGCTGCCCCCGGCCGCGCCGACGGCGACGCAGCAGGGCGAGCAGGTGGATGGTGATGCCGAAGGTGATCACGATGGCGGTGAGCACGAAGGCCTGGGGCAGCGGATCCACCGTCTCCGGTCCGGCGCCGTCGACGGCCGCCTCGCGCCGGCGCAGGCCACCGGCGGCCAGCAGCACCACGTTGACGGCGTGGCCGAGCAGCACGAACCCCAGCACGAGCCGCAACTGCCCCGGCCGGAGCAGCAGGAACACGCCGGCCGCCACAAGCACGCCGACGATCAGCGGCGCGCTCACCGCACGCCCTCCGGAACCGGGCCGGGGACGCGCCCGGACGGCGCCGTGTCCAGCCGGCGTACCGCCGCCACGATCAGGGCGAGCACCATGAGGTACACCCCGAGGTCGAACACCAGCGACGACGTGACCGACCCGGGCAGCGGGCCGGGCGCCTCGACCTTGATCGGCGTCAGGAAGGCCCGGCCGGCGGCCATCGGGGCCAGGCCGACGGCGAGGGCCAGGAGCAGGCCGGTCGTCAGCAGCGGCACCGCCCGGAGCCGGCCGAGCAACGGCGCCCCGCCGGGGTGGGCGAGCTGGCCGAGACCGACGGCGGTGCCGGCGAGCAACGCTCCGATGAAGCCGCCGCCGGTTTCCTGGTGTCCCCGCAGGAACAGCACCGCGGACGCGCCGAGCATCACCGGGGCGAGGGCGCGGTAGGCGAGCGCCAGCACCGGGTCCGGTCGGTGCCGCTCCCCGCTCGTCGGCTCCGCGCCCGCACGGCCGGCGGCCGGCTGGTCGGGTCCGGGCGGTGGCGCGGCGGTGCCGGGCTCCGGGACCGCCGTCGGGCCGGCGGCACCGCCCGCCGGTGGCCGTGCGGGACCCCGGAGGAGCGCGACCAGCCCGACGGCGACGACGGCGAGCACGACCGCCTCGCCGAGCGTGTCCAGGGCCCGGAAGTCGACAAGGATGGTGTTGACGACGTTGTCCCCGCCGGTCGCCGGCTCCGCCTCCCGCAGGTACCACCGGCTCGCCGGGGACGGCTCCCGGCGACCGGTCAGTGCCGCCGTGCCCGCCGCCGCGGCGGCACCGACGAGCAGCGCCAACAGGGCGCCTCCGGCGACCCCCGGAGGGCGCCCCGGTGCGGCCAGCCGGCCGGGCCGTCCCCGCAGGGCGAGCATGACCACCACGGCCGTGAGCACCTCGACAAGCATCAGGGTGAGCGCCACGTCGGGCGCCCCGGCGGTGAGGAACCAGGCCGACAGGAGCAGCCCGACCACGCCGGTCAACGCGACCGCGGCCAGCGCGGACCGGGTGGTGAGGAGCCCCGCGACGGTGACCGCCAGCAGCGCGAGCACGAGCCAGTCCCCGGGCCGCGACGGGTCACCCCGCGGGGCGGGCAGCGGGCCGGCGAGCATCGCGGCGACCGCGGCGAGCAGCACCACGGCGAGCAGCGGCCGGGCCAGGTACGGTCCCGGCTCGGCCGCCCGGGCGGGGCGCGCGACCAGCGCACCGAACCGCACCAGGGCCTGCCGGCCCCGCTCGACCGCCCCGGCGAACGGCGGTGCCGTCGGCAGGGCGGCGAACAGCCGGTCGGTGCGCCGCCGGTACCCGGCCAGCAGCGTGCCGAGCACGACGGTCAGCGCGGACAGGCCGAGCGCCACGGTGAAGCCGTGCCAGAAGGCCAGGTAGGGCGCCTGCCCCTGGGGTCGGGCGTCGCTGGCGGCCCGCTCGACGAGCGGGCTCAGGACGGCCACGGCCGGACCGAGGACCGTCGCCGTGACGGCGGCGAACGCGGCGGGGGCGAGAAACGACCAGGCGGGCTCGTGCAGCCCGCGCTGCCGGATCGGGCCGGCGAGGAGGCCGTACACCAGCCGCGCCGCGTAGGCGAAGGTGAGCACCGACGCGAGCACCCCCAGGCCGGCCGCGGTCCAGCCCAGCCAGGCCACGCCGTGCACGTCGGTGAGCGCCTCGAAGATGGCCTCCTTCCCGACGAACCCGATCGTCGGCGGCAGCCCGGCCATCGACATGGCGGCCAGGGCGGTCAGCGCGACCGTCACCGGCATCACGCGTCGCAGCCCGGACAGCTCCCGCAGGTCCCGGCTGCCGGCCTGGTGGTCGATGATCCCCACCAGCATGAAGAGCGTGGCCTTGAACAGGGCGTGGGCGATCGTGTAGAGGATCGCCGCCGCGTCCGAGGCGGGCGTGCCCACCCCGATCACCCCGACCAGCAGGCCGAGCTGGCTCACCGTCGAGTACGCCAGCAGCGCCTTCAGGTCGTGCTGGCGCAGGGCCAGCAGCGCGCCGACGATCGCGGTGAGCAGCCCGACGCCGATGAGCGTGACGTCCCACGCCCAACGGCCGCCGAACAGGGCCGAGAAGCGCATCAGCAGGTAGATGCCCGCCTTGACCATCGTGGCGGCGTGCAGGTAGGCGCTGACCGGGGTGATCGCCACCATCGCCCCGGGCAACCAGAAGTGGAAGGGCACCTGCGCCGATTTGGTGAACGCGGCGAGGAGCACCAGGGCGCCGGCCGCCACGGTCGGAGCGGTGGCCAGGAGGCCGGGCTCCGCCAGGATCCGGTCGAGGTCGGTCGTGCCCAGGCTGCCGGCGAGGACGACCACCGCCGCGAGCAACGCGAGCCCACCGGCCGACGTCACCAGCAGCGCGCGGGTCGCCGGCCCGCGGGCCGCCGACCGTCCGTCCTGCCCGATCAGGACGAACGACAGGACACTCGTCAGCTCCCAGAAGACGAACAGCACCAGCAGGTCGTCGGCGAGCACCAGGCCCAGCATCGCCCCGGCGAACAGGGTCATCGTGACGTACACGTCGGTGTGCCGGCCCCGCGCGCTCAGGTAGCGCGGGCAGTACGCCATGATGAACGCCCCCACACCCAGCGCGAGCAGGGCGAACACCAGGCTGAGAGCGTCCATCCGCAACCCGGCGGCCACCCCCACCGACGGCAGCCACGGCCAGGAGACGGTGACGGCGCGGTCGTCGAGGATCACTGGGAGCCGGGTGAGGAGCAGCCCGGCGCCGATCAGGTAACCGATGGCCAGCAGGTAGCCGGCGTCGCGTCCGAGCCACCGGGTCAGCGCCGGCACGACACCGGCCAGCAGGAGCTGCCAGGCGAGGACGGCCGCGAGGATCATGCCAGCGGGCGCAGTACGACCGGGGAGAGCGCGAGCAGCCAGTGACCGAGGTCGACCGGCAGCGTCGTTTCCTCCATGATCGTCCCCTTCTGGTCGGCAGCGACTACCCACCGTCGCCGTCTTCACACCCCCAGCCGGGCGAATATTCGGGGCGTAACCGGCGGTCTACCTGCGGGGGTCGGCGACAGCGAGAAACATGGTTAGCCTGAGAGACCAGTGAGATTTTTGCGGCAGACGTGGCACGCTCGCGCGAACCCAACGGCGGGTCCAGGTGCTCTATACAGAGCTGCCGTCCAGGCGACGAGGAGGAGGCCCGTGACACAACAGACCTGGGACGAGGTGGGCGGTCTGCTGCCGCACGACGAGTTCCGCGCCGCCAGTGACGCCATCGTGGCGAACATCGAACAGGTCATCGAGGGCAAGACCGCCACCGTCCGGCTCGCCCTGGCCGTGCTCCTCGCCGAGGGCCACCTGCTCATCGAGGACGTGCCCGGGGTCGGCAAGACCAAGCTGGCCAAGGCGCTCGCCCGCTCGATCGACTGTTCGGTACGCCGGATCCAGTTCACCCCCGACCTGCTGCCGAGCGACGTGACCGGCGTGAGCGTCTACAACCAGGAGACGCACGACTTCGAGTTCCGCCCCGGTGCCGTCTTCGCCAACCTCGTGGTCGGCGACGAGATCAACCGGGCCTCGCCGAAGACCCAGTCGGCGCTGCTGGAGTGCATGGAGGAGCGGCAGGTCACCGTCGACGGCGTGACCTACCAGCTGCAGACGCCGTTCATGGTGATCGCCACGCAGAACCCGATCGAGATGGAGGGCACCTACCCGCTGCCCGAGGCCCAGCGCGACCGGTTCACCGCCCGGATCGCGATGGGGTACCCGGACGCCGGCGCGGAGCTGGCGATGCTCGACGGGCACGGCGCGACCGACCCGCTGCAGGAGCTGC
The DNA here is from genome assembly GCF_040302465.1 of Micromonospora sp. NPDC126480. NCBI lineage: Bacteria > Bacillati > Actinomycetota > Actinomycetes > Micromonosporales > Micromonosporaceae > Micromonospora > Micromonospora sp. NPDC126480. The sequence goes on along the minus strand of NZ_JBEORU010000004.1, from coordinate 266,785 downwards.
GGCCGGTCTCCGACGCCAACACGGTGCGCCGGCTCATCGGGCACGTCCGGCAGGTGCACGTCGCCGACGCCGTGAAGCAGTACGCGGTGGACCTGGTCACCGCGAGCCGGGAGGCGCCGGACCTGCGCCTCGGCGCGTCCCCCCGGGCCACGCTCCAGCTGCTGCGCACCGCCCGCGCGGTCGCCGCGCTCGAGGGGCGCGACTACGTGCTCCCCGACGACCTGCAGGTGCTGGCCGTGCCGGTGCTGGCGCACCGGATCATCCCGACCGCCGACGCGCAGCTGGCCCGGCGCACCACCGACGCGATCGTCTCCGACCTCGTGCACCGGCTGCCGCTGCCGCACGAGCGTCGCCGCTCGCCGTACGACACCCGGCCGCCGGTCACCGGCAACGGCCGCGCCCCGTACGAGCCGCGGAGGCCCTGACGTGCGCGAGGGGCTGCGGGGGCTGACCACCCGAGGGCGGTCGTTCCTCGCCGCGGCGGTCGCCGCGGCGATCTCGGCGACGATCCTCGGCGAGAAGGACCTGCTCCGGGTGGCCGTGCTGCTCGCCGTCCTGCCGCTGCTGGCGGCGCTCTACGTCGGCCGCAGCCGCTACAAGCTGGCCTGTCACCGCTCGCTGGACCCGCACCGGGTGCCGGTCGGGGCCAGCTCCCGGGTGGTGCTGCGACTGCAGAACCTGTCCCGGCTGCCAACCGGCACGCTCCTGCTCGAGGATCGGCTGCCGTACGCGCTGGGCAGCCGGCCCCGGGTGGTGCTGGACCGGCTCGGCGCGCACCAGGCCAGCTCGGTGGCGTACACGGTGCGGGCCGACGTGCGCGGCCGGTATGAGGTCGGCCCGCTGGTGGTCCGCATGACCGACCCGTTCGGTCTGTGCGAGCTCACCCGGGCCTTCCCCAGCACCGACCGGCTCACGGTGATCCCGCAGGTCACGCCTCTGCCCATGGTCCGGCTCCCCGGCGAGTACGCGGGCAGCGGCGACAGCCGCGCCCGGTCGGTGGCGGTGCACGGCGAGGACGACGCGGCGACCCGCGAGTACCGGATGGGCGACGACCTGCGTCGGGTGCACTGGAAGTCGACTGCGCGCACCGGCGAGCTGATGGTGCGCCGCGAGGAGCAGCCCTGGGAGAGCCGGGCCACCGTCCTGCTCGACACCCGGGCGTACGGGCACCGCGGCGACGGCCCCACGGCCAGCTTCGAGTGGGCCGTCTCGGCCGCCGCGAGCATCGCCGTGCACCTGCGGCAGGGCGGCTACAAGCTGCGGCTGGTCACCGGCTCCGGCGCGGACGTCGACGCGACCGAGGTGGCCGGCGACGGGCTGCTCCTCGACCACCTGGCCGAGGTCCGGCTCGACCAGCGCGTCGAGATCACCACACTGGTGCAGGGGGTCCGGCAGCGCTCCGACGGTGGTCTGATCATCGGCCTGTTCGGGTCGCTCAGCACCGCCGAGGCCGAGCTGCTCGCCGCGCTCCGCGGCAACGGAGCCACCTGCGTGGCGTTCCTGCTGGACAGCTCCACCTGGCTCACCCTCCCGGCCAAGGCCCGGACCGAGGCCGACCACGCGCACGCCACCGCCGCCCTCGCCCTGCTGCAGAGCGGCTGGCGGGTGATCGGCGTCGACCACGGCGCCCGGCTGCCGGCGCTGTGGCCGCAGGCCGCGCGGGGCTCGCAGGGCTTCGCGCTGCGGGCCGCGCTTGCCGAGACCGTGGCCGGCGGCATGCGATGAACGGAAGGCTCCCCTCATGATCGCCCACCGGAACCTGGGCCTGGTCGCGGCAGCCGCGACGCTGCTGGCCGCGGCGCCGCTGTCGGCCATCTTCGACCGCTGGACGTGGCTGATCCAGTCGACAATCGCGGTCGCGGTGGTCGCGGCGGTGGCCGCGCTGACCCGGCTGGGGCGGGTGCCGCTGTGGGGGCAGGTGCTCGCCATGCTGGGCGGCCTGACGCTCGCCCTGGCGTGGCTGTTCCCGTCCGGCTCCGAACTCTTCGGCGTGGTGCCCACCCCGGGGACGTTCGGGCACTTCGGCGCCCTGGCCGAGGCGTCGATGGACGACATGCGCTCCTACGGCGTCAAGGTGCCGGACACCGACCCGCTGCTGTTCATCAGCGTGCTGGGCGTCGGCGGCGTGGCCGTCATGGTCGACCTGGTGGCCGTCGGGCTGCGCCGGCCCGCGTTGGCCGGCCTGCCGATGCTTGCCGTCTACTCGGTTCCGGTGGCCGTCTACGTGGACAGCGTCCCGCCGGTGCCGTTCGTCATCGGCGCGGCCGGCTACCTGTGGCTCCTCGTCAGCGACAACGTGGACCGGGTCCGCCGGTTCGGCCGGCGGTTCACCGGCGACGGCCGCGGCGTGGACGTCTGGGAGGCCTCTCCACTGGCGTCCGCCGGTCGCCGGCTCGCGGCGTTGGGCGTGGCGGTCGCCGTCATGCTGCCGCTGGCCGTGCCCGGGATGACCGGCGGCCTGCTCGACAGCCTCGGCTCGGGTACCGGCGACGGCACCGGCGGGCCCGGGCGGGGCGGGGCACCCGGCCGCATCGACCTGTTCGCCGCGCTCCGGGGCGAGCTGAACCAGAGCGAGGTCACCGACCTGGTCAAGGTGACCACCAACGAGCCGAGCCCGTTCTACCTGCGCTTCGGTGTCGCCGACCAGCTGCGGTCCGACGGTTTCCACGAACGCCCGCCGACCGGGCGTCCGATCAGCCGCCAGTTCGGCCCGTCCGAGCCCGACCGGGCCGGGATCGACCGCAACCGGTACCGGGCCTCGGTCGAGGTGACGAAGAACCTCCAGATGCCGTTCCTGCCGGTGTACTCCGAGCCGACGCAGATCGACGGCCTGAACGGCAACTGGTACTACGACACGAGCCTGCAGGTCGTCTTCTCCAACCGGGACAACTCGCCGGGCAAGCGCTACGAGTTCGACTACGTGCGATCGACGTACACCCCGGCCGCCCTGCGCCGGGCGCGGCCTCTGCCGGCCGACCACTCACTGCGGCGCCAGATGATCACGCCGCAGGTGCCGGAGGTGGAGAAGCTGGTCGGCACCCTCATCGAGGGCAAGCGCACCGAATACGACAAGGTGCGCGCGATCTACGACTACTTCTCCTCGGACAACGGCTTCACCTACGCCCTCAGCACCGAGGGCGGCACCAGCGGTCAGGACATCGTCGACTTCCTCAACAACAAGGTCGGCTTCTGCCAGCAGTACGCCGCGGCGATGGCGTGGCTGGTCCGCGCGGCCGGCGTCCCGGCACGGGTGGCGTTCGGCTTCACCAACGGCACGAACACCGGCGACGGCACGTACACCCTGACCAACCGCAACCTGCACGCCTGGACCGAGGTCTACTTCGACGGGTTCGGGTGGGTGCCGTTCGACGCCACACCCATGTACGGGGTGCAGGGCGGCGCCCGGTCGGCCTGGGCCCCGGACGTGGACGCCCCGGAGGAGTCGAGCCCACAGCCGGGCGCGACCACCGGACCGGACGAGCCGGAGTCCACATCCGGCCCGGACCGGCGGGAAGAGGGCGAGGAAGGGGCCGCCTCCGGGCTGCCGGACGACGGCGGCGCGTCCAGCCGCCCGGTGCCGGTGTGGCTCTGGTGGGTGGCGGGCGCGGTCGCCCTGCTCGTGCTGCTCGCGGTCCCGGCGCTGCGGCGGCTCGCCCTGCGCCGGCGGCGCAGCGGCGGGCGGGCGCCGGCGCCGGTGCCCGCGGAGGCGGTGGCGGCGGACGCCGGCGGGGCCCCCGCCGACGGGCAGCGCATGGTCGTGCTGGCCGACGCCGACCGGGCGCGCGCCGACGCGCACGCCGCCTGGGACGAACTGCTCGACACGCTTGTGGACTTCCGGGTCCGGATCGACCGGACGGAGACGCCGCGGGCCACCGCCGACCGGCTCGCCCGGGAGACGCTGCGGGAGGACACCGAGGCGATGTCCGCGGTCCAGCTGCTGGGCCGGGCCGAGGAGCGCGCCCGGTACGCCCGCGATCCGCTCACCGGCGAGCCGCTGCTGCCGGCCCTGCGCCGGGTCCGCGTCGCGCTCGCGGCGGGGGCCGACCGCCGGACCCGCCTGTTCGCGACGGCGCTGCCCCCGTCGGTGCTGCTGCGCTGGCGGGTCGGCGCGGTCGACGTATCGGCCCGGCTGGTGTCGGGCTACGGGCGGATCCGGTACGCGGCGGCGCGCTGGAGCCCGCGCCGCCTGCTCGCCAACCGACTGGCCCGCTGACCCCGACCCGGCGGGGCCGGCGACCGCCTCCGTTCACCAGGATCGCGCTGCAACGCAGATGTAGTGGCCTCGCCGACACGCGGAGGCCACTACATCTGCGTTCGAGCAGGATCTTGCCGGGCGACGGGCGTCGGGCGTCGGGCGGAGGGCGGAGACGGCCGGGGGGAGGTGAGGCTTGTCGCGGTGCGATGGGTGGCGGGCCGGGGCGCGCGGGAGCACGGATCGTCGCCGGGGTCGCGGCGACGCGGCTCGCCCGTCGACGGCGGGCCGGGCCCGGTCAGGCGGGGGTCAGCGGTGCCCCTCCGGGCGCTGCCGCCACCGATCCTCCATCCGGTCCAGGATCGACGGGCGGCGTCCCGCCCGCCCGCGCGGACGGCGACGTGTCGTCGTCCCGCCCACGACGTGCAGGTCGGGTGACTGCGCCCGGCGATGCGACTGCACCCCGAAGCCCAACGCGGCCAGCATGACGACGAACCCCGCCACTGCCAGCGGCGGAGTCTTGATCACCGCGCCGTAGACCAACAGGGCCAGGCCGACGATGACCACGCCGGCAGCGACGAGCAGGCGACGCCGCGCGTGGAAACGCGGATCGCTGGCGCGCACGGCCGAGGCGAATTTGGGGTCCTCGGCAAGCGACCGCTCGATCTGCTCGAACAGCCGCTGCTCGTGCTCCGAGAGCGGCACGGCACTCCTCCCCGGTCACGTGGGTCGGCCCGGTCGGGCCGACAGACCGTGGCAGCCAACCGGCTGCTTACCCGCAAGTCTACGAGGGGCCCCGCGCGTCGGAAAGCGGGACGACCTATGGCCGGCTCTGATTTTCCTCCAGGCGCTGATCCGGGACTCGGAGCAGACTGGCCGGACCTATGACGGACCGCCCGAAACGGGCAGCGGCGGCGTCGGCGGCAGCTTCCGCCTCCCGCCAGCCGCGCTCCGGCGCGCCGAGCGCGAGCTGGCGGGGAGTGTCCCCGGCGGCCGAGAGGCCCTCGGCCCGGACACCGACCAGGCGGATCGGCTCGCCCGGGTCGAGGGCGGTGTAGAGCGCCCAGGCCGTGTCGAACATCTCCCGACCGACATCGGTCGGCACGCCGAGGGTGCGGGAGCGGCTGACGGTGCGGAAGTCGGCCATGCGCACCTTCAGCGCCACCGTCCGCCCCACCTGACCGGACCGGCGCAGGCGGGCGCCGACCTTCTCGGCGAGGCCGAGCAGGGTCCGGCGGATCTCCTGCGGATCGGCCACGTCGGCGTCGAACGTCACCTCCGCGCCGATCGACTTGTCCACCTGCTCGGGGCTGACCCGGCGCGGGTCCCGTCCCCAGGCCAACTCGTGCAGGTGCCGGGCGGCGGCGTCGCCGAGCGCGTGGCGGAGCATCCCGTACGGTGCCCGGGCCAGGTCACCGACGGTGCTCAGACCGAGCCGGCGCAGCGTCTCGGCCGAGCGCTCCCCCACCCCCCACAGCGCCCCCACCGGCAGCGGGTGCAGGAAGTCGAGCACCCGGGCGGCCGGGACCACGAGCAGGCCGTCCGGCTTGGCCCGCGTCGAGCCCAGCTTCGCGACGAACTTGCTCGGCGCCACCCCGACCGAGCAGGTGAGCCGCTGCTCGGTCGCCACCCGCTCGCGGATCAGCCGGGCGATCACCGCCGGCGCGCCGAACAGCCGCCGGGCGCCCGCCACGTCGAGGAACGCCTCGTCCAGGGAGAGCGGCTCGACAAGCGGAGTGACGTCCCGGAAGACCCGCATGACCGCCCGGGAGGCCGCCGAGTACGCGGTGAAGTCGGGCGGCAGGAACACCGCCTGCGGGCACAGCGCCCGGGCCCGCATCATCGGCATGGCGCTGCGGACGCCGTACCGACGGGCCTCGTAGCTGGCGGAGCTGACCACGCCGCGCGGCCCGAGCCCGCCGACCACGACGGGCCGCCCGCGCAGCTCCGGGCGCCGGCGCACCTCGACGGAGGCGAAGAACGCGTCCATGTCGACGTGCAGCACCGGACAGCCGGTGTCGTCGGCGTCCGGCCCGAAGCGCGGATCGCCGCCCCGGGGCAACGACTGGCTGCGGCCCATGTCCGGAAGGCTAACGCCCGGGTCCGACGGAGACCGCCGGTCAGCCCCGGACGACCAGCAGCGGGATGGTCATCTCGGCCGCGGTGTCGGCACCGTGGTACGCCACCAGCCGGCTCGCCATCGGCGGCTCGGACCGGGTGGCCAGCACGGCGTAGGTGCCGTTGCAGACCACCACCACGTCCCCGATGCGGCCCAGGTGCTCCTCGGGCACCGGGCCGAACCAGCCGGCGGCCACCAGCTCCTCCCGGGTCGTGACCCGGGCCGCGGCGCCGAGCACCGCCGACCAGGTGGCCAGCACGTCGTCCCGGGCCCCGGGCCGGACGTGCAGGTAGCGGACGCGGGGCTCGCCGGCCACCACGGTCACGCCGGCGCGCAACCGCGGATCGGTGTCCAGGTCGAACCGGTGCCCGGCCGGGATGTCGAGCTGCCCGTGGTCCGCGGTGACCAGCAGCGCGGCGTCCGGTGGCAGCCCGTCGACGAGGCGGGTCAGCAGCCGGTCCACGTCGGCCGCGGCGACCCGCCAGGGCACCGAGTCGACCCCGCTGAGGTGGCCGTGCCGGTCCAGGTCGGGGTGGTAGCCGGAGACCAGGGTGGGCCCCGGCCCGGCGGCGAGCGCGCCGAGCATCTCCCGGCCCAGTGCGTCGACACCGGCCGCGCCCCGGTAGTCGCCGCCCCGGTTGGCGGCGACGGTGAGCCCGCTGCCACCGAACTCGGGCCGGCTCACCACGGTCACCTGGACACCGGCCGCCCGGGCCCGCTCCAGCTGGGTGGGTACCGGCTGCCAGCGCAGCGGCGCCGGGTCGCCGGTCCACTCGATGTGGTTGAGCACCCGGTCGGTACCGGGGATGCGCAGCGTGAACCCGAGGACGCCGTGCACGCCGGGAGCCGTACCGGTGCCCAGGGTCACCAGGCTGGTCGGGGTGGTGGACGGGAACCCGGAGGTGAGCGGCCGGCCGACCGTCGCGGCCAGCCCGGCCAGCGTCGGCGCGTACGGCGCGGCGGTCGGGATCTGGTGCCAGCCGAGCCCGTCGACGAGCAGCACGGCGACCCGGCGTACGCCCGCCAGCGTCGCGGTCAGGCCGAGCGGGTCGGTGGCGCCGGGGACCCCCAGCACCGCCAGCGCGGCGGGCAGGACGTCGGCGAGGCTCGCCGTGCCGTACCGGGGGGCGACCGTGGCCAGCGGGCCCGTCATGCCGGGCGGCGGGCGAACAGGTGCAGCTGGGCGGCGAGGTCCCGCCACGGGGCACGCGCGGCGAGCGCCCGCTCCAGTTCGAGCAGGGCGGCCGGCTGGCCGTCGGCGACCGCGGCGGGGAGCAGGTCGGCGAGGACGCGTACGCCGTGGATCTCCTCGACCGCCAGCCCCGCGGCGGTGAGGAGCGCGGCGGCGCCCTCGGCGTCGTAGCGCCGGCGCAGCGTGTCCCGGGGCCCGGCGGTGCCGGTGGGATCGGCGGCGAGCACGGCGGCGACGTCCAGGTGCCCGTTCATCGCGCGGCCGAGCACGGCGGCGGCCCGCCCGGCGACCAGCACGCTCGCGGCGCCGCCCGGACGCAGGGCCGCGGCCAGCGCGGCGACCACCGGGGCCGGGTCGTCGACCACCTCCAGGACGGCGTGGCAGAGCACCAGGTCCACGCTTGCCGGTTCGACAAGCCCGGCGAGCGCGTCGCCGTCGCCCTGCACGGCGCGTACCCGGTCGGCGACCCCGGCCTCGGCGGCGCGGCGGGTCAGCGCGGCGAGCGCGTCGGGACTGGCGTCGACGACGGTGACCCGGTGCCCGGCCTGCGCCAGCGGCACGGCGAAGCCACCGGTGCCGCCGCCCACGTCGAGCACGGTGAGGTCGGTGTCGCCACGGCGGTCCACCTCGGCGCGCAGCACCGACCAGATCACGGCGGTACGGGGGGTCAGTGGCGGCCCGGCGGGCCGGCCTGGGGTCTGCTCCACCCCGACGAGCCTAGTCACCCGGTCCAGACCGGCCGCGGGACGTGGCCTGCGGGCGGTCAGGACTCGCCGCCGGCGGCGGCGTTCTCCTCGTCGTTGCGCGAGCGCACGGAGTTCGCCACGGGTCCGTCGGTGACCTCGTACTCGCGGGCCTCGGTGTGGTGTGTCGGCACCCATCCGGCGCCGAGCCGGGTCCGGCGCGTGTTGGCCACTCCACCGCTGTTGACGCGATACCCCGTCATCGGTTCGTCCCCCTCGTGACGCGCGGGCCACCCTGCCCGCGCGGGCTGGAGTCTCCCTGCGGCGGCGCCGGAAAACCGTAACGCGGATCACTTATTGATCAACGGAAATCACGCGACGCGGGGCTGACCGGGGGATCGATCGGATCCAGCCGGTCAGCGATGAGATTGATCACTCCCTCGTGCCGCTGCAGCCGCCCCCGCACGACAAGCGCGGCGCTTGTCTTCGCCACCCGCCGGTAGCGCTGCCACAGCCCCGGGGAGCAGGTGACGTTGAGCATCCCCGTCTCGTCCTCCAGGTTGATGAAGGTGACCCCGCCCGCGGTCGCCGGGCGCTGCCGGTGGGTGACGATCCCGCCCACCCGGACCCGCCGGCCCGGCTCCACCCGGCCGAGCCGGGCGATCGGCACCGCGGCCACGGCGTCGAGCTGGTCCCGGATGAACCGGGCCGGGTGGCTCTCCGGCGACAGCCCGGTCGCCCACACGTCCGCGACGAGCCGGTCGACCGCCTCCATCCCGGGCAGGGTCGGCGCGGCGGTGCCGGTCACCGTGCCGGGCAGGCGGCCCGGCCGGTCCTGGGCCGCCGCACCGGCGGCCCAGAGCGCCTGCCGCCGGGTCAGGCCGAAGCACGCGAAGGCGTCCGCCGTGGCGAGCGCCTCCAGCTGCGCGGCGGTGAGACCGACGCGGCGGGCCAGGTCCGGCATGTCCCGGTACGCCCCGTGCGCCGCCCGCTCGGCCTCGATCCGCTCGGCCACATCCGCGCCGAGGGTACGCACGCTGGACAGCCCCAGCCGGACCGCCGGGCCGCCCAGCCCCCAGGCGTGCGGCGGCTCTCCGGGCCGGCTGCCCCACCGGGTGTCCGGGGTGGACTCCAGGACGGCCTTGGCGCCGCTGGCGTTGATGTCCGGCCGGCGGACCTCCACCCCGTGCCGGCGGGCGTCGTCGACCAGGGTCTGCGGCGAGTAGAAGCCCATCGGCTGGGCGTTGAGCAGCGCGGCCAGGAACGGCGCCGGGTGGTAGCGCTTGAGCCAGGAGCTGGCGTAGACCAGGTACGCGAAGCTCATCGCGTGGCTCTCCGGGAAGCCGTAGCTGGCGAACGCGGTGAGCTTGCGGTACACGTCGTCGGCCAGCTCGCCGGTGATCCCCCGCTCGGCCATGCCGGCGTAGAGGCGGTCGGCGATCTGCGCCATCCGCTCCACCGACCGCTTGGCGCCCATCGCCCGGCGCAGCTGGTCGGCCTCGGCCGCGTCGAACCCGGCCAGGTCGATGGCGAGCTGCATGAGCTGCTCCTGGAACAGCGGCACACCCAGGGTCTTCTCCAGCGCGTTGCGCATCAGCGGGTGCGCGAAGGTCACCGGCTCCTGGCCGTTCTTGCGCCGGATGTACGGGTGCACCGAGCCGCCCTGGATCGGGCCGGGCCGGATCAGCGCCACCTCCACCACCAGGTCGTAGAAGCAGCGGGGCTTGAGCCGGGGCAGGGTGGCCATCTGGGCGCGGCTCTCCACCTGGAACACCCCGACCGAGTCGGCCCGGCAGAGCATGTCGTAGACCTCCGGGTCGTCCAGCGTCATGTCACCGAGGTCCAGGCTCATCCCGATCATGTCGTAGCCGTAGTGCAGCGCGGAGAGCATGCCGAGGCCGAGCAGGTCGAACTTGACCAGCCCGACGGCGGCGCAGTCGTCCTTGTCCCACTGGAGCACGCTGCGGCCCGGCATCCGCCCCCACTCCACCGGGCACACCTCGATCACCGGCCGGTCGCAGATCACCATGCCGCCGGAGTGGATGCCCAGGTGCCTCGGGAAGGTCTGTACCTCGTTCGCGTACGCGACCACCTGCTCAGGGATGTCCGCCACGTCCACGGTCGCGACCGAACCCCAGCGGTCGATCTGCTTGCTCCAGGCGTCCTGCTGGCCCGGGGAGAAGCCGAACGCCTTCGCCACGTCCCGCACCGCCGACCGGGGCCGGTACGAGATGACGTTGGCGACCTGGGCGGTGTGCTCCCGCCCGTACCGGGCGTAGACGTGCTGGATCACCTCCTCCCGGCGGTCGGACTCGATGTCCACGTCGATGTCCGGCGGGCCGTCCCGCTCCGGGGCGAGGAACCGCTCGAACAGCAGGCGGTGCCGTACCGCGTCGACGTTTGTGATGCGCAGCGCGTAGCAGACCGCGGAGTTGGCCGCCGAACCCCGGCCCTGGCAGTAGATGTCCTGTTCCCGGCAGAACGTGACGATGTCGTAGACCACCAGGAAGTAGCCGGGGAAGCCCAGCTCCTCGATCATGTTCAGCTCGTGCTCCAGCTGCGCGTACGCCTCCGGGTGCGCCTCCGGCGGGCCGTAGCGCTCCCGCGCCCCCTGCGCGGTGAGGTGGCGCAGCCAGCTCATCTCGGTGTGCCCCGGCGGCACCGGGTACGCGGGCAGCGCCGGTGCGACGAGCTGCAGGTCGAAGGCGAGTTCCGCGCCGAACTCGGCGGCCCGGGCCACCGCACCCGGGTACCCGGCGAACCGGGCGGCCATCTCGGCGCCGCTGCGCAGGTGGGCGGTGCCGGCGGCGGGCAGCCAGCCGTCGATCTCGTCCAGGCTGCGCCGGGCCCGGACCGCGGCGAGCGTGGTGGCCAGCCGGCGCCGCCCGGGGGTGGCGTAGTGCACGTTGTTGGTGGCGACCGTCGGCAGCCCGGCGGCGGCCGCCAGCTCGGCGAGGGCGTCGTTGCGGTCCGCGTCGACCGGGTGGCCGTGATCGGTCAGCTCCACCGCTACCGTCTCCGCGCCGAAGAGCGCGGTCAGCCGGTCCAGCTCCCGGGCCGCCGCGTCGACGCCCTCGGTGAGCAGCGCCGCCGGCACGTGCCCCTTGCGGCAGCCGGTGAGCACCAGCACGTGGTCGCGCAGCTCGGCGGCCACCTCCTCCAGCTCCCCGTAGACCGGGCGGCCCTTCTCGCCACCGCGCAGCTGCGCGCGGGAGATGGCGGCCGCCAGCCGCGCGTACCCCTCGTGGCCGTGGGCGAGCAGCAGCAGGTGCCGCCCGAGCGGGTCGGGTTCGCCGTTCTGCGGACCGGGCAGGTCGAGGGAGAGTTCCGCACCGAAGACCGTCGGCAGGTGCAGGGCGCGGGCCGCCTCGGCGAAGCGCACGACACCGTAGAAGCCGTCGTGGTCGGTCACCGCGAGGGCGGTGAGCCCCAGCCGGGCGGCCTCCTCGGCCAGCTCCTCCGGGTGGCTGGCGCCGTCGAGGAAGCTGAAGTTGGTGTGCGCGTGCAGCTCGGCGTACGGCACCGTGCCGTCCGGGCGCTCCAGCTCGGGCGGCTCGTAGTGCTGGCGCTTGCGGGTCCACGCCGGGGAGTCGCCGCCGTCGGCGTCCACCGCCAGGGGGTCCACCACGTGCAGGTGCCGCTCGCCGCGCTTCGTACGGCGCCCGTCGCGGGCGGGCTTTCCGGTGAGCACCCGCTCCAGCTCGGACCAGGGCAGATCCGGGTTGTGGAAGCTCACCGGACACCTCCCGCCCCACGCCCGCGGGGCCGGCCTGGCCGGTCCGGCCAATCGAGCATTCCGGACGGCTCCGGGGAAGGACACGCGGACGAGCGACATTCCTGCCCGGCATGAATATGCCGGACAGGAATATCGCTCCCGGGGACACCGGTCCCCCCGCGCCGTGACCGGCCGGGACCGCCACCGGTCCGGCCCGGTCCGCGACCGCTCCGGCCGGCTCGCGGACCGGCCGGGCGGGTGCGGGCGGTGACCGGCGGGGCCGCGCGCTGGTCAGTCATAGACCGCCTCCACCAGCCACCGGCCACCCTCGACCGCGAGCAGCAGGGCACTGCCGTCGGCGAGGCAGACCTGGAACCGGGCGCGCCGGCGGGCCTCGGCCGGTGCCCACCAGCGCTCGTCCACCGGCCACGGGCCGGTCCACCCGGTGATCCGCGCCGGCTGGCCGGTCCCGACGGCCAGCCACGCCGGCGGCGCGCTCACCGCCAGGCGCGCGCTGACCACGACCGGCTCGCCGGCCGCGTCGTGCACGGTGGCGGCGAGCGGCTCCGGAAGCACCACCGCCGGTGCGGGCGGCGGGAGCCGGCCCGGCCACGGCGGCTCCCCCGCCCGGCCGTCAATCCGGTCCGCCGCCCGGGCGGCCACCCGCCCCGGACGGCGCGACCGGGCAGGGCCGGCGGGCGGGGCGTCGGGCCCGGACAGCGGGTCGGCGTGCGCCGGCAGCGGGGGTGGGCCCGGGCGGGTGGGAAGGCGTTCGTCCCCCCACGGCACGAGGCGTACCTGGTCGGCCGGGGATCGCCCGCCGCCGAGCACCGCGGTGACCACCGCCTCCGGGCCGAGGACGCCCTGGACCCGGCTGAGCGCCCGGTGGGCCCGTTCCCGCTCCTCGCCGGCCTCGCCCCACAGGCCGGGCTGCAGGGCGCCCTGCGCGATCACCCCGTCGGGGACCAGCCGCAACCGGATGATGCCGGCGGTCGGTCGGGGCGGCCGGGCACCCGCCCGGCCGGGCCGGCCACCGGAGAGCCACCCGTCGAGCTGCCACCGCACCCGGTCGGCGATGGCCGCGGCGGTGAGCAGGCCGTCGTGCCGCCAGACCCGGTGCAGTTCCTGGCCGTGCGCGGTCACCGCCTCGATGCCGAGGCGGGTGCAGGCCAGCCCGTACGCGGCGAGGTGCTCGTGCAGCCGCTCGGCCAGCGCGCGGGCGACGAAGGCCGCCGCGTCGACCCGGTCGAGCGGCTCGTCCTGATCGGCGGTGACCGCCAGGTCGGCCGGGGGCTGCCGGACCGCGAGCGGGCGGTGGTCCCGCCCGGCGGCCAGCCGGTGGGCCAGCGCACCGTCGAACCCGAACCGGGCCAGCACGTCACCGGGGGGCAGCGCGGCGAAGCCGCCGAGGGTGCGTACGCCGAGCCGGCGCAGCAGGTCGGCCAGCGCCGGGCGGCCGAGCGCCTCGACCGGCAGGTCGGCGAGGAATCCCGGTGTCCCGCCGGGCGGGACGACCCGGCCGGAGCGGGCGGCCAGCCCGGCCGCGAACACCCCGTCGGCGATGCCGATCTGACTCTCCACCGCGCAGGCCTGGGCGACGTGCTCGACGATCCGCTCCGCCGCCGCCTCCTCACCGCCGAGGTAACGCCCCGGCCCGCGGGCCGCCACCGCACAGGCCCCGGGTCGGACCACCTCCACGCCGGCCACCAGTTCCTCGACCGCGGCCACGACCGGCTCGAACGCCCGGGCGTCCCGGGCGGGATCGTGGTCGACCACGGTGAGGCGGGGGCACCGGCCCTGCGCCTCCCGCCGGCGCAGACCGCGGCGCACCCCCTCGGCCCGGGCCTGTTCGGAGCAGGCGACCACCCGGTTGGCGTGCAGGACCGCGACGGGGTCGGTGGCCGGCACCCCGTCGGCGATCTCGGCGGCGATCACCGGCCAGTCCGGGCACCAGAGCACCAGCGTGCGTACGGGTGCGGCGTGCCCGCCGGCCCCCTCCGGTCGGAACCCGGCGGTCATGCCGGACCCACCAGGGTGAGCGCCGGTGGAGGCGGCTCGGCAGCGGGGGCCGCCGGCACGGCCCGGAGCAGGCCGGCAGCCGACCGGCCGGTGACCGACGCGGCGGGGGGCCCGGGGACCGGGCGCGGGACGACCCGGGTCAGCGCGTCACCGGGTAACCAGACCGTCGCCTCCCGGGGACGGGCGGCGGCGCCCCGCCCCCGGGCCGAGACGGTGACCTCCCGACGTCGCAGCCGGCCCCGGCCGGTGCCGAGCCCCTGCCAGGCCCCGCGGGTCACCTGGAGGGTCACGTCGGCGCCGTCCCACCGCCCGTACGGGACGAGGACAGTGCCGCGCTGCCGGGCCCGGGCGGCCAGCCGGCTGGCGACCGGCGCGGAGACCCCGGCCGGGACCGCGGTGACCACGACGTCCACCCCGTCGATCAGCGCGGCGACGACGGTGGCCCAGTCCGGCCCCGGGTGCGGCACCAGGGCGAGCCGGTCCAGGGCGATGCCGAGCTCGGCCGCGGCCACCGCCCCGAAGGTCGGCACTCCGGCCACGGCGCACCACGAGCCGGCCCGGGACGCCTCGGCGAGCAGCGCCAGGATCAGGGAGGTGGCGCCGCTGTGCCGGGGTTGGCCCGCGGCGACCGCGATCGTGCTGCCGCGGCGCAGCCCCCGGCTGGGCAGCAGACCGGTCAGCTCGGGGGTCACCGGCAGCACCCGGTGCGCCCCCGCCGGATCCGGCGCGCTCGCCGGGCGCACCAGACCCGCCAGCGCGGCGGAACCGATCACCATGCGGCCCGCCATCGGACCCAACCCCCTGTCGTGCTGCTGTGCTGATAGCTCAAAAACACTCAAAACGGACCGGCGACGGTCGGCTCCATCCCGGGCCTGCCGGTGCGGGGCCCGGAACGAAGCCGGAGGTCAGGCCGCCAGGTCGCCGAGCGCCGGTTGATGGGTCACGCCGAGCGCGGTCTCCACCACCGTCACGAACTCCTCCGCCGCTCGCAGCAGGTCGTCGGCCTCGCGGGCGGTCACGACCCGCGGGATACCGGCCTCGGCGGCGGCGCGCTTACTGGCGCCGACGGCGAAGAACCGGGCCCACTCGTCGAGCTCGGGGGCGACGCCGGAGAGGAGGACCCAGACGCTTGTGACCCGGTTCCGCCGGGTCGGTGCGGGACGGGCGCGCGCGGCGAGCAGCGCCGCGGCGGCGCGCAGGGCGGCCAGGTGGGCCGCGGCGTAGCGGAGGCCGTCGGGGCCGGTCCGGGCGGCCTCGGCCAGCCCCTGGCGGGCCACCGCGAGGAGCTGGGCGGGGGTGCGGTGCGGCAGCACGTGCGCCGGCACCGTCGGTGCCTGAGCCGGGTTGGTCGGCATGATCTGTCTCCTCCACGTGGCCGAGGCGCGCACCCGCGGCGGAGACCGCCGGCGGGACCGCCGGGACGAGTGGTGCGGAGGAAGACGCACCGGTGTGGGGGCCGGCCGGGTGTGGACGCTTCCCCACACCACACCCGGCCGGCGTTACCGGCGGGTTCGTCGCCCGCCGCCCGGGGGTCGAGGGCGGCGGGCGACGCTCCTGCCTGGTGGGCCCGGACTCGCGACTGCCCGGAACCCCGGCGCGGCCCGCGGAGCCGCGCCCGCCCGGACCGGCGCCGCGAAACACCACTCCGGGCTGTTGGAACGAGCGTACGAGGCAATCGAACACTCGTTCTAACCACTGCTGACAGTACACCCTCCCCCCGACAAAAACGCAACGTGTGACGCGCGAAGGATGCGCGAGCCGGGCGGCGTGCCCGGCTGAACCCGCCCGGGGCGCACGGGGAAGAATGGCGGGATGCAGCCACACCCGAACGTACGGGCGGTGCAGGAGGCGCTCGACGGCGCCGGCGCGCACGACGGCTCCGGCGCGCCCAGCGCGGTCCGCCTGCTGCCCGACGCGGTCCACACCGCCGCGGCCGCCGCCGACACCCTCGGCGTCGAGGTCGGACAGATCGCCAACTCCCTGATCTTCGAGGCGGACGGCGCGCCGCTGCTGGTGCTGACCTCCGGGGCGCACCGCGTGGACACCGCCGGCCTCGCCGCGTCGATCGGCGTCGCCCGGCTCCGGCGGGCCACCCCGGAGTTCGTCCGCGAGCACACCGGGCAGGTCATCGGCGGAGTCGCCCCGGTCGGCCACCCCCGGCCGCTGCGCACCCTGGTGGACGTCGCCCTGGACAAGTACGACGAGATCTGGGCCGCCGGCGGCGTACCCCGGGCGGTCTTCCCCACCACCTACCCGGAGCTGCTGCGGCTGACCGGCGGCGCGCCGGCCCAGGTGGCGTGAGCGGCTTGTCGGGCCGACCGCGCGGCTCAACGGCGTGAGCGAGCCGGAGCCGACCGGGCACCGGCAGCCCGCACCCGAGCTGGTCACCCTCCACGTGTGGCGTACCGGCCGGGCGGGCCTGCCCCGGGCGCTGGTCCGGATGGCGCGCGACCCACGCCGGCTGCGCGCGCTGCCGGGCGTCCGCTTCGCCAAACTGCTCGGCACCGGGACCGGCACCGGCTTCGGGCCGGGCGACGCGGACCTGACCCGGTGGGCGGCGCTGACCGTGTGGGACTCCCCCGCCGCGGCCGCCGGCTTCGACGGCTCCCCGGTCGGGCGGGCCTGGGCGCGGATCGCCCGCGCCGCCGTCCGGGTCGACCTGCGCCCGCTCACCAGCCGGGGCGAGTGGTCGGGGCGGCGGCCGTTCGGCGACCCGCCCGGCGGGCCGGCGGACGGTCCGGTCCTCGCCCTGACCCGGGCCCGGCTGCGCCCCGCACGGGCGGCCACCTTCTGGCGGGCGGTCCCGCCGGTGGCCGCCGCGCTGCACGCCGCACCGGGCCTGCTCGCCCGGTTCGGGGTCGGCGAGGCGCCGCTGGGCTGGCAGGGCACGGTCAGCGTGTGGCGCAACCCGGCGGACCTGGTCGCGTTCGCGTACCGTCACCCGGAGCACCGCGCCGCGATCATGCGGACCCCCACCGAAGGGTGGTACGCGGAGGAACTCTTCGCGCGGTTCGAGGTGCGCGACGTGGTCGGCGACCGGACGGTGCTGGGCTGGGTCGTGAACGGAGAAGGTAGGACGGCATGAGGCTGGTGCGGTGGACACCGGACGATCTCGTCCGACGGCTGGACGACGTGGTGGCCGTCTACGGCGAGGCGATGGGGTACCGCACCGACCTGCTGGAGGCACGGCGCGGCTACATCGCCACCCACGTACGCCGGCCCGGCTTCCGCGCCGTCGCCAGCCTCACCGCGGAGGGCCACCTGGCCGGCTTCGGCTACGGCTACCTCGGCGCGTCCGGCCAGTGGTGGCACGACCAGGTGTGGCGGGCGCTGGACCCGGCGACCCGCCAGCGTTGGCTGACCGACTGCTTCGAGGTGGTCGAGCTGCACGTCCGGCCGCCCGCGCAGGGGCACGGCCTGGGCGCCGGCCAGCTGCGTGCCCTGCTGACCATGGCCGAGGGCACGACCACCCTGCTGTCCACGCCCGAGGCCGACGAGCAGCGGTCCCGGGCCTGGCGGCTGTACCGGCGCTTCGGCTTCGTCGACATCCTGCGCGACTTCCACTTCCCCGGCGACGAACGCCCGTTCGGGGTGCTCGGCCGGGACCTGCCGCTGCCCGTCTCCCCCGGGCCGGCACCGGCGTGACCCGCCCCGCCACCGCACCGCCCGGCCGCGCCACCCGGGCCGCCTGGGTGCTGCTGGCCGTGCTGGTGCTGGCGCAGATCTGCTACCCGCTGACCACCGGGCCGACCCGGGCCCGGCTCACCGTCGCCACGGTGCTGCTCGGCTACCTGCTCTCGGTCAGCCACGCGCTGTTCAGCCGCGGCCCCCGTACGGCGGTGGCGCTGGTCGCGGTGGCCACCGGCGGAGGCTTCGCCATCGAAGCGCTCGGGGTGGCCACCGGGTTCCCGTTCGGCAGCTACGACTACTCCGGGCAGCTCGGGCCGAAGCTGGCCGGGGTGCCGCTGGTGATCCCCCTCGCCTGGACCTGGATGGCCTGGCCCGCCTGGCTGGTCGCGGTCCGGCTCACCGGCGGCGGGCCGGCGGGCGTACCCGGCGGCGCCGGGCGGGCGGTCCGGCGGATCGCACTGGCGACGGTCGGGCTGGCGGCATGGGACCTCTTCCTCGACCCGCAGATGGTGGCCGAGGGCCACTGGGTGTGGCGGGACGCGACCCCCGCGCTGCCCGGCCTGCCCGGCATCCCGGTCAGCAACTACCTGGGCTGGCTGCTCTTCGCCGTGCTGCTGGCGGCCGCCCTGCGTCCCCTGGCCGGGCCGGCGGTGGCCACCACCGATCGCGGCGACCGCCCGATGCTCGCGCTCTACCTCTGGACGTACGCGTCCAGCATCCTGGCCCACGCCGTCTTCCTCGACCTGCCCGCCTCGGCCGCGTGGGGAGCGGCCGGCATGGCGGTGACCGCCGTGCCGCTGGCGGTGACGCTGCTGCGCGAACGCCGCCGCCCGGCCGACCGGCGGCCCCGCCCCCGCGTCGACGTCCCGGCATGAGCCCGTCGCTCGCGCTGCTGGTGGCGGTGGCCGCGCTGACCGTGCACACCCTTGTCAACGCCGGCCGCTGGCTGCGCCGGCCGGTCGGGACGCCGACCGAGGTGGCCGAGCCGGTGGCGGTGCTGCTGCCGCTGCGCGACGAGGCGGCCCGGGTCACCCCGTGCCTGCGCGCGCTGCTGGCCCAGCGCGGCGTGCCGGAGCTGCGGATCGTGGTGCTCGACGACGGGTCGACCGACGGCACCGCCGACGTGGTCCGCGCGGTCGCCGGGGACGACCCGCGGGTCACCGTGCTCGACGGGGCCGCCCCGCCGCCCGGCTGGCTGGGCAAGCCACACGCGTGCTGGCAGCTGGCCACCCGGGCCGACCCGGCCGCGACCGTGCTGGCGTTCGTCGACGCGGACGTGGTCCTCGCCCCGCACGCCGTCGCGGCGGCCGTCGGCGAGCTGCGCGCCGCGCGGGTGACGCTGCTGTCGCCGTACCCCCGGATCGTGGTCGCGACGGCGGCCGACCGGCTGGTCCAGCCCCTGCTGCAGTGGTTGTGGCTGACGTTCCTGCCGCTGCGCGCGATGGAGCGGTCGGCGCGGCCGTCGCTGGCCGCGGCCGGCGGGCAGTTCCTGGTGGTGGACCGGGCCGGCTACCGCGCCGCGGGTGGGCACGCGGCGGTGGCCGACAAGGTCCTGGAGGACATCGAGCTGGCCCGGGCGGTCAAGCGGTCCGGTGGGCGGATCGCGCTGGCCGACGGCTCGCGGCTGGCCACCTGCCGGATGTACGACGACTGGCCGCAGCTGCGCGACGGTTACTCGAAGTCGCTGTGGGCCTCGTTCGGGCATCCCGTCGCGGCGGCCGCGGTGGTGGCGCTGCTGCTCCTGCTCTACACCGCGCCCCCGCTGGTCGCCGTGGCGGCGCTGGCCGCCGGCGCGCCCGGGACGGCGGCCGGCGCCGCCGGCGCGTACCTGCTGGGGGTCGCCGGACGGGTGGTCAGCGCCCGCGCGACCGGTGGCCGGTGGTGGCCCGACGCGCTGGCACACCCCGTGTCGGTCGCGGTCCTCGGCTGGCTGACCCTGCGGTCGTACCATCTGCGGAAGCGGCGGCGCCTGAGCTGGCGGGGCCGTCCGGTTCTCTAGGGGGGCGCGGCATGGCGCGGATCGTCGTCGTCGGCGCCGGGGTGGGTGGCCTCGCCACCGCCGCCCGGCTGGCCACCACCGGGCACGAGGTCACCGTCTTCGAGCGGGGCGACACCGTGGGCGGCAAGCTCGGCCGGCACGTGCACGAGACCCCCGCCGGCCCGTTCCACTTCGACACCGGGCCCAG
Organism: Micromonospora sp. NPDC126480; assembly: GCF_040302465.1. NCBI lineage: Bacteria > Bacillati > Actinomycetota > Actinomycetes > Micromonosporales > Micromonosporaceae > Micromonospora > Micromonospora sp. NPDC126480. The sequence continues at coordinate 247,049 of NZ_JBEORU010000004.1, read as the reverse complement.
CCTGCTGACCCTGCCCCAGGTGTTCCACGACCTGTTCGAGGCCACCGGCGCGAAGCTCGACGAGTACCTGGACCTGGTCCCGCTCGACCCGATCGTGCGGCACGTCTTCCCGGGCGGCGGGCCGACCCTGGACTCGTGCGCCGACCCGGCCGGGTTCGCCGCCCGCGTCGGCGCCGCCTTCGGTGACCGGGCCGCGGCGGACTGGCGGCGCCTGTGGCGGCGCGCCGGACGGGTCTGGGCGGCCTCGGAACGGGACATCCTGCGCCGCCGCGTCGACTCGCCGCGGGACCTGGCCGCGCTGGCCTGGCGGCTGGGCGACCTGGCCGCGATCGGGCCGGGCCGCACCCTGCGCGGACTGGGCCGCGCGCACCTGTCCGATCCCCGGCTGCGGATGCTGCTCGACCGGTACGCCACCTACACCGGCGCCGACCCGCGCCGGGCACCGGCCGCGCTGGTCGCCGTCCCGTACGCCGAGCTGGCCTTCGGCGGCTGGTACCTGCGCGGCGGCCTGGGCACCCTCGCCGACGCCCTGCTGACCCGCTGCCTTGACCTCGGCGTGGTGGTGCAGACCGGCGCCCGGGTCACCCGGATCGACGCGACGGGCGGGCGGGTGCACGGCGTACGCCTCGCCGGGACCGCCGCCCCGGTGCCCGCCGACGTGGTGGTCGCCAACGTCGACGCGCTCACCCTCTACCGGGACCTGCTGCCGACGCCGCGCCGGCTGGCCGCGCTGACCGACCGCAGCCTCGCCGGCTTCGTCCTGCTGCTCGGCGTACGCGGGGATTCCGGGCTGGCGCACCACAACGTCTTCTTCCCCCGCGACTACGACGCCGAGTTCGACGCGATCTTCGGCGCGCCGGGGCGGGGCGTCCGGGCCCGGCCCGCGCCGGACCCGACGGTCTTCGTCACCGCGGCGGACGACGAGCTGGTCCGCCCGGCCGGGCACGAGGCGTGGTTCGTGCTTGTCAACGCCCCCCGGCACGGCACCGCCGCCGGTGCGGTGGACTGGCGGCGGCCCGGCCTCGCCGAGGCGTACGCGGACCGGATCCTCGACGTGCTGGCCGCGCGCGGGGTGGACGTGCGGGACCGGCTGGTGTTCCGGGAGATCCGCACCCCGGCCGACCTGGACGCCTCGGCGGGCGCGCCCGGCGGGGCGATCTACGGCACGGCCGGCGGTCTGCTCCGCCCGCCCAACCGGGGGCCGGCCCGCGGGCTGTGGCTGGTCGGCGGGTCCAGCCACCCCGGTGGTGGCCTGCCGATGGTCACCCTCTCCGCGCAGATCGTCGCCGACGCCATCGGCCCCGCCTGGTAAGGAAGGGCCCCTTCTTAACGCCTGCGGTAGTGGAAGGGCCCCTTCTTAACATCCGCGCTCGGGCTCCGGGCGCGACCGCGTGGCACCGGCGGCAACGTCGGGGCTCAGCCGGCGTCGACAAGCGCGCGGCGGACGGCGGCGAGCAGCTGCCCCAGGCCGAACGCGGCCAGCAGTACCCAGACGGCGGTCGCCATGGTGATGGTGCCGGCCGCCAGGTCCGCCTCGATCAGCCCGGTCAGCCCGGCCAGCAGCAGGCCGGCCAGGGCCACCGAGACGCGGGTCGGCCGCTCTCCGACGGTCACCGCGCCGATCTCCCGCATCCCGGCGGCGACCGACCGCGCCCGGACGTACTCGTGCAGCCAGGAGAGCCCGCCGGCCGCGGCCACCAGCGCGCCCGGCGCGCCGATCAGCCAGAACGCGACGAGCCAGGCCGCCTCGCCGAGCCGGTCGGCCACCGAGTCGTAGACGTACCCGAGCCGGGTGGTGCGGTTGGTCGCCACCGCCAGTGCGCCGTCGACGCTGTCCGCCACGGCGGCGAGCAGTACGAACAGCGCGCCCAGGAACGGCCCGTCCTGCGGGCGCACGGCGAGCAGCGGCACGCAGAAGCAGAGCAGCACCCCGGCGACGGTGACCGCGGTCGGGGTGACCCGCAGGCGCCCCAGCACGTAGCCCACGTGGTACGCGAAGCGCAGCCAGGCGCGGACGACCGGGGCCGCGGCGCGCGGGTCGAAGCCCCCGTGCAGGCGCGCCCAGGCCGTGGCGTACTGGTCCCAGTTCAGCTGTGTGCCCACCACGGCTCAACCGTCGCACCGATCGTGAGGTGTCGCGGCACGTCCGCTCACACGCGGGCACCGGCCTGCAGGTGCTGCCAGACCTCGCGGGTGGCGGTGGAACGGTTGAGGGTGATGAAGTGGATCCCCGGCACACCCTCGTCGAGCAGGCGGCGGCACATCTCGCTGGCCTGCTCGATGCCGAGCCGGCGGACCGCCTCCGGGTCGTCGGCGACCCGCTCGAAGCGCGCGGCCAGGGCCGGCGGGAAGGGCGCGCCGGAGAGCTGCACCGACCGCTCGATGGTGCCGATCTGGGTCACCGGCATGACGCCGGGCAGGATCGGGGTGTCGCAGCCCGTCGCCGCCACCCGGTCGCGCAGGCGCAGGTAGTCGTCCGCGTCGAAGAACATCTGCGTGATCGCGAACTCGGCGCCCGCCCGGCACTTGCGGACGAAGTACGCCGTGTCGGTGGCGATGTCGGGCGAGCGGGGGTGCTTGTACGGGAAGGCCGCGACACCGACGCTGAAGTCACCCGAGTCCCGGACCAGCCGGACCAGGTCCTCCGCGTAGCGCACGCCCTCCGGGTGCGGGACCCACTCGCCGGTCGGGTCGCCCGGCGGGTCGCCGCGCACCGCGAGCACGTTGCGCACGCCCGCCGCCGCCAGCCGCCCGATGACGTTCCGCAGCTCGGCGACCGAGTGGTTGACCGCCGTCAGGTGCGCCATCGGCAGCAGCGTCGTCTCGGTGGCGATCCGCTCGGTGACCGCGACGGTCGTGTCCCGGGTCGATCCGCCGGCGCCGTAGGTGATCGAGACGAACGACGGGCGCAGCGACTCCAGCTCGCGGATGGCCTGCCAGAGCAGCCGCTCACCCTCGGGGGTCTTGGGCGGGAAGAACTCGAAGGAGAACGTCGGCCGGCGGTCACGGATCAGCTCCCCGATCGCCGGCTGCGAGTTGGGGAGGACCGAGGGGAGACCGAGCGCCACTCCCCGACTGTAACGGGGCGGGGCCCCCGTACCCCATGACCTTCCCAAGCGGCGGACGGCGCGGCGCGTACCCACCGGTACGGCACCGGCCGGCCCGACCGGCTAGCGTCGGGACGTGACCCACGCTGCTCCCGTCTCCCCGGTCGACCGCGCCGGGCTGCGTCAACGCGTCGACAAGGCGCTCACCGAGTTCCTCGCCGCCCGGCGCACCTGGATGGCCGGCGTCGACGACGCGCTCGTCCCGGTCGCCGAGACGATCGAGGCGTTCGTCCTCGGCGGAGGCAAGCGGCTGCGGCCCGCGTTCGCGTACTGGGGGTTCCGGGGTGCCGGCGGGGTGGACACCGACCAGGTGGTGACCGCCCTGTCCGCGCTGGAGTTCGTGCAGGCCAGCGCCCTGATCCACGACGACCTGATGGACCGGTCGGACACCCGGCGGGGCGAGCCGGCGGTGCACCGGCGGTTCGCCGCCCGGCACCGGGCGGCCGGCTGGGGCGGGGACGCGGACTCCTTCGGCGACGCGGCGGCGATCCTGCTGGGCGATCTGTGCCTGGTCTGGTCGGACGAGGTGCTGCACTGCGCCGGGCTGGACCCGCGCACCGTGGCCCGGGCCCGGCCGGTCTTCGACGAGATGCGCACCGAGGTGACCGTCGGCCAGTACCTCGACGTGCTCACCCAGGTCACCGGGGACACGTCGCTCGAGCGGGCCGGGAAGGTGGCCCGCTACAAGTCGGCGAAGTACACCGTCGAACGCCCGCTGCTGCTCGGCGCCGCGCTGGCCGACGCGTCGGCTGACGTGAGCGTGGCGTACTCCGCGTACGGGCTGCCGCTGGGCGAGGCGTTCCAGCTGCGCGACGACGTGCTGGGCGTCTTCGGCGACCCGGCGCAGACCGGCAAACCGGCCGGCGACGACCTGCGCGAGGGCAAGCGCACCTACCTGGTGGCGGCGGCGCTGGAGACGCTCGACGGCGCCGGGCGCGAGGTGCTGCTGGACGGCCTCGGCGACCCAGCGCTGGACGAGGCGGGAGTGACCCGGCTGCGGGAGCTGATCGAGACCAGCGGCGCGCTCGGCCGCACCGAGCAGCGGATCGGCGCGCTCACCGACGCGGCGCTCGCGGCGCTGACCACCGTCGACCTCGACACCGAGGCCCGCCAGGCCCTGGTCGACCTGGCGATCGCCGCCACCCGCCGCCCCGCCTGACCCCCCGGCTAGAAGCCCAGGGCCTGGGCGCGGCGTTTCACCTCGCGGGCCTGGTCGCCGGCGAGGGCGGCGGCCGCGGTGCCGCCGGGGAGTGTGTCGTCGGGCTGGTACAACCAGCGCAGGCTCTCCTCGTCGTCGTAGCCGGCGTCGGCCAGCAGGTTGAGCACCCCGGGCAGGTGCTTGAGCGCACCACCGGCCGCCACCAGATCCGCCGGCACCCGCCGGACGCCGTCGCGGCGCACCGCGATCAGCTCCCGGTCCCGGATCATCTGGTGGACCTTGCTGATCGGCAGGTCGAGACGCTCGGCGACGTCCGGCAGCGTCAGCCACTCGGTCGGTCCGGCGGCAGGGTTCGCGGCGCGCTCGTCGCCGGGTACGGAGTCGGTCACCCGACCACCCTGCCACGTCCGCCCCGGGACCTGGCGACGGCACCCCGCAGCATCGTCCCGGCGCAGCCGCGCCATCGCCCGGGCCCGCGACGGAACGGCGGGTGACCTGGAAAGACCCGGTCCGTTCGTCCCCGCCTGTAGCATCCTGTTCAACCTTCACCCCCTGGACACATAGACTGCCTGCCGATGGACACACAGGTCGCCGACACGTTGCTGGGCTCGCTGATCGACGGGCGCTACCGCATCCGCGGTCGCGTGGCCCGTGGCGGCATGGCGACCGTGTACACCGCCACCGACGAGCGCCTCGAGCGCACCGTCGCCGTCAAGATCATTCATCCGGCGCAGGGCCCGGAGGCCCGGGGCCGGCTGGCGGGCTTCGTGCAGCGCTTCACCGACGAGGCGAAGACGATCGCCCGGCTGACCCACCCCAACGTCGTCGCGGTCTACGACCAGGGCACGCACGCCGGCCGGCCGTACCTGGTGATGGAGTACGTGCGGGGCCGCACGCTGCGCGACGTGCTCGCCGAGCGGCGCCGGCTCAACCCGGACGAGGCCCTCGCCATCGCCGAGCAGATGCTTGCCGCGATCGCCGCGGCGCACCGGGCCGGCCTGGTCCACCGCGACGTCAAGCCGGAGAACGTGCTGGTCGCCGAGGCACCGACGGGCGGCGTCGCCAACCTGGTCGACAGCGTCGTCAAGGTCGCCGACTTCGGGCTGGCCCGGGCGGTGGAGGCGAGCGCCGACGACGAGCACGGCAGCCAGCTCATGGCGACCGTCGCGTACGTCGCCCCGGAGCTGGTCACCGACGGCCACGCCGACGCGCGCACCGACGTCTACTCGGCGGGCATCGTGCTGTTCGAGATGCTGACCGGGCGCGTCCCGTACGACGGGGACCGCCCGGTCGAGGTGGCCTGGCAGCACGTGGACCGTGACGTGCCGGCGCCGTCGATGCTGGTGCCGGGGCTGCCCAAGGCGCTCGACGACCTGGTCGGCCGCGCCACCCGGCGCGATCCGGGGGCCCGGCCGACCGACGCCGGCGCGCTGCTGGCCGAGGTGCAGGTGGCCCGGGAGGATCTGGGCAACCCCAACACCCGTACGGCGGTGCTGCGCCGGGTGGGCGACGAGCCGCCGGTGGCCCAGCCCACCATGGTCGTCGCGGCCGTGCAGCCCGCCCAGCGGCCCTCCTGGGCGCGCCTTCCCGACGGCGCGCCCCGCGGCGGCCGGCGCCGGGCGGCGCCCGAGGGGGACGTCTGGTCCCGGCTGGCCGCGCTGCGGGCCACGGTGATGGGCGACCGGCGCGGCCGGATGGCGGTGGCCGCCGCCGTCGTGGTGCTCGGGCTGGTGGCCGCGGTGGGCGGCTGGTGGGTCGGCGTCGGCCGGTACACGGTGGCGCCGCAGCTGGTGAGCCTCAGCAAGGCCCAAGCGGAGACGCAGGCCGCGCGGGCCGGCCTCGTCCTGCGGTACGCCGACCCGCGCCACGACGAGCAGGTGCCGAAGGACGCCGTCCTGGCCCAGGAACCGGTCTCCGCCACCCGCATCGAGAAGGGCGGCACGATCACGCTCACCCTCTCGCTGGGCCCGGAGCGCTTCCCGGTGCCGGACGTGGTGGGCAAGGAGTTCGACCTCGCCGCCACCGACCTGACCGACGCCCAGCTCAAGGTGGTCAAGGGAGCCACCCGCTACGACGACAGCCTGCCGGAGGGCGTCGTGGTGGCGACCGACCCGAAGCCGGGCACCGAGGTCAAGCCGGGCGACGAGGTCACCGTCATCCTGAGTAAGGGCAGGGCGCCGGTCTCGGTGCCCAACCTGGTCGGCAAGAGTCTCGACGAGGCGCGCCGGACCCTGGCCCGGCTCGGCCTGGTGCTCGTCGAGCCGCCGACGGTGAAGGAGTCGGACAAGCCCAAGGACGAGGTCCTCGGGCAGAGCCCGGCCGACGGCACCGGGGTGGAGAAGGGCGCGCAGGTCCGGCTCGAGGTGAGCCAGGGTCCGCCGCTGGTCGTCGTCCCCCGCGTGATCGACCTTCCGTGCCAGCAGGCCAAGCAGGTCCTCGAGGGCCAGGGCCACCCGGTGGCGGTGCAGTTCAACCCGAACGGCGTGGTCCGGTTCCAGAGCCCGGGCGAGAACGCGCAGGTGCCGCCCGGCACCCAGATCACCCTCGGCTGCCTGTGACGACGGGGGCACGGCCGGTCGGCACGCACACGCCGACGTCGGGCGGCCTGGCGAAGGCCGCCCTGCCGTACGTCGACGCCGCCGGCTCCGAGGTCGTCCAGGTCTACGTGTCCAATTCGCGGGGCTGGGCGCTGCCCTCCGGCGACCCGGTTCAGGACGCGCTGTTCCGGACCGGCTGCGCCGAGCGGGGCGTACCGGTGTTCATCCACGCGTCGCTGCTGGTGAACCTGGGCTCCCCTACCGAGGCCACGGTGCAGCGGTCGGCGCTGACGCTCGAGCACGCGCTGCGCCGGGGCGCGGCGATCGGCGCGGAGGGCGTGGTGTTCCACGCCGGCAGCGCGGTGGACGCCGGGCACGCCGACGCGGCCATGCGGCAGGTCCGCGAGGCGCTGCTCCCGCTGCTGGACGCCGCGGGTGCTGCCGGCGGGCCGATGCTGCTGGTCGAGCCGAGCGCCGGCGGCGGCCGATCGCTCGCCTCCCGGGTGGAGCAGCTCGGCCCCTACCTCGAGGCGGTGGACGGGCATCCCTGGCTCGGCGTCTGCTTCGACACCTGCCACGCCTGGGCGGCCGGGCACGATCTGGCCGTCGAGGGCGGCATGACCGCCACGCTCGACACGCTTGTGGCCACCGTGGGCGCGGGCCGGCTGCGGCTGGTGCACGCAAACGACTCGAAGGACCTGTGCGGCTCGACCCGGGACCGGCACGAGAACATCGGCAAGGGCACCATCGGCGAGCCCGCCTTCGCGGAGCTCATGCGCCACCCGGCCACCGCCGGCGTACCGGTGGTGGTGGAGACCCCCACCGAGAAGCACGTGGGGCACGCCGCCGACGTCGCCACCCTCAAGCGGCTGCGCCCCTGACCGCCCCGGCGGTCAGCCCCGCAGGACGCGGGTGAGGGCGTCGACCGCGTGGCCGATCGCGGCGTCGTCGACGTCCAGGTGGGTGACCAGGCGGGCGGTGCGGGGGCCGAGCACCGAGACCAGGACGCCCTCCGCACGGGCGGCGGCGGCGAGGCGGTGCGCGTCCAGGGGGTGCTTGGTGAGGTCCAGCGGGACGATGTTCGTCCGGACCGGGCAGGCCAGCACACCGAACGGGGCGACCGCCTCCGCGAGCCGGGCCGCCTTGGCGTGGTCCTCGGCGAGCCGCTCGACGTGGTGCGCGAGGGCGTACCGGCCGGCCGCGGCCAGGATGCCGGCCTGCCGCATGCCGCCGCCCATCCGCTTGCGGATGAACCGGGCCCGCTCGACCTTGTCGGCGCTGCCGACGACCAGGGAACCCACCGGCGCGCCGAGGCCCTTGGACAGGCAGACCGACAGAGTGTCGAAGAGTTCGCCGTAGGCCGCCAGCGGCACCCGGTCGGCGACGTGCGCGTGCCAGATCCGGGCGCCGTCGCAGTGCAGCGCCACCTGCGCGTCGTCGGCGACGCGCCGCAGCGCCCGCAGCGTGTCCAGCGGGATGACCCCGCCGCCACCCCGGTTGTGGGTCTGCTCCACCGCGATGGCGCGGGTGGGCACCGCCCAGTAGCCGTCCGGCCGGATCATGGCCGCCACCGCGTCGGGGTCGACGTCCGCGCCGACCGCCGGCCAGGTCCGCGACGAGATGCCGCCGTACGCGGCGGCGGCGCCGATCTCGTACGTCACCACGTGCGCGTCGGCGTCGCAGAGCAGCTCGTTGCCGGGCGGCACCAGCAGTTGCAGGGCGATCTGGTTGGCCATCGAGCCGGTCGGGCAGAACAGCGCCGCCTCGTGCCCGAAGAGCGCGGCGACCTCGGCCTCGAGGGCGTTGACGGTCGGGTCCTCGCCGTACACGTCGTCGCCGACGTCGGCGGCGGCCACGGCCTCCCGCATCCCGGCGCTCGGCCGGGTGACGGTGTCCGAACGGAGGTCGATCAGCGCGTCAGCCACGGTCGTCCTTCCGGCTGCCGACTGCGGGGCTCGCAAGCTCACTCCTCGCGTCAGCCACGGAGCATTTCCGCCACGAGGAAGGCCAGCTCCAGCGACTGCTGGGTGTTCAGCCGCGGGTCGCAGGCGGTCTCGTACCGGCCGGGCAGGTCGAGGTCGTCGATGCCCTGGGCGCCGCCGAGGCACTCGGTGACGTCCTCGCCGGTCAGCTCGACGTGCAGGCCGCCGGGGTGCGTCTCCAGGCCGCGGTGCACCTCGAAGTAGCCGAGCACCTCGTCGACGATGCGGTCGAAGTGCCGGGTCTTGTAGCCGTTGGACGACTCGTGGGTGTTGCCGTGCATCGGGTCGCACTGCCAGACCACCTTGGCGCCGGCGGCGGTGACCTTGGCGACGATCGGCGGCAGGGCGTCGCGCACCCGGTGGTTGCCCATCCGGCTGATCAGGGTGAGCCGGCCGGGGACGTTGTCCGGGTTGAGCTTCTCGCACAGCTCGATCGCCTCGTCCGGGGTGGTGGTCGGGCCGAGCTTGACGCCGATGGGGTTGGCGATGCGGGAGATGAAGTCGATGTGGGCGCCGTCGATCTGCCGGGTGCGCTCACCGATCCACAGGAAGTGCCCGGACAGGCCGTACGCCCGGTTGTCGGAGACCCGGGTCAGCGCCCGGTCGTACTCGAGGGCGAGCGCCTCGTGGGAGCAGTAGAGGGTGACGGTACGCAGCGCCTCGTCGTCGGTCATCCCGCAGGCCCGGATGAACGCCAACGCCCGGTCGATCTCCCGGGCGATCGCCTCGTACCGCTCGCCGGCCGGCGAGTTGCGCACGAACCCCTTGTTCCAGTCGTGCACGGCGTGCAGGTCCGCCAAGCCACCCGCCAGGTACGCGCGGAGCATGTTCATGGCGGCGGCGGAGTTCGCGTACGCCCGGATCATGCGCTGCGGGTCGGCGACCCGCGCCTCCGGCGTCGCCTCCAGCGAGTTGATCATGTCACCCCGGTACGCCGGGAGACCCCGCGCGTCGGTCGGCAGCGACCGCGGCTTGGTGTACTGCCCGGCGACCCGGGCGACCTTGACCACTGGCAGCGAGGCGCCGTAGGTCAGCACGATCGCCATCTGCAGCAGCGTGCGGGCGTTGGCGAGCAGGTGGCTCTCGGTGTTGTCGGCGAAGGTCTCCGCGCAGTCGCCGCCCTGGAGCAGGAACGCCTTGCCCTCGCACACCAGCGCGAGCTTCTGCCGCAGCTGGTCGACCTCGTAGGGCGCCACGACCGACGGCACGTTCTCCAGCACCTTGCAGACCTCGGCGACCTGGGCCGCGTCCGGCCAGGGCGGGGTCTGCGCGCGGGGCAGGGCCCGCCAGAGGTCCAGACCGAGGGCGGCGTCCTCGGCGGAGTCGACGGTCGGCCGGCTGGTCTGCAGCACGGGGCTGCCGACGGCCGGATGGCTCAGCTGGTGCCACTCATGGCGCATGACAGAAAGCGTACGGCGACGGTCCGGGCCACCAGGCGGCGAGGGGGACCGTTCCGGCAGGTGAGAGATCACTCACCGGAGCGGTCAGGGGGTGACCGCGGGGCTGGGCGTGTTGCCGCCGGGTGCCTCCGCGGCGATGCACCAGTCGGCTCCGTCCCGGGTGACCGTGAACAGCAGCGGGCGGGTCAGCTTCCGCGTGCCGGCGGTCACCGACACCGCCGCGCTGACCTCCTGGCCCCGCGGGCCCGGCCGGATGTCGGTGATCTGGGCCTGCGGCACCTCGAAGTGGTCGGCGAAGTCGCCGTTCGGCCCGGTGGCGGCGGCGTCGAACGCCTCGTGCATGACCGCGCAGAGCTGGCTGCGCCCGGCGGCCACGTCCTTGGCCGTCATGGCGTCGAGGTACGCCTGCACCCGCTCCCGGGCCTTCGCCGAGGCCTCCTCAGCGGGCGCCCGCCCGGTGGGCTCCGCCGCCGGCTGGTCGTCACCGCCGATCCCGCAGCCGAGCAGGAGCGCCGGCAGGGTCGAGCCGAGCAGCCCGACGGCCAGCCTCCGGTACGCCGTACGCATGCCACCTCCGAACCGTCCGCGGACAGCCAACCCCGTCGAGCGGCGAGTCTGTCACATCCGCCCACCACCGATCGATCCGCCGGGCCGAGCGCCCGATCCCCGACGGCGCTAATCTCCACGTGCGGAGCGGCGGTGACGCGTCGCCCCAATCAGGGAGGTGACCGACATCCTCACCACGGCGTCGGTGAGCACGATCCAGCTGCCTCCCGCGGAGCGCTTCGACTTCTGGCTCGACCTGGTCGCCCGGGAGTCCGTCCCGGCGCGCATCGCCAGCACCCACGCCGCCGACTTCGCCGCCTCGGCCCGGGTGGTCGACCTGGGTGTCGTGAAGCTCGCCGCCTGGACGTACCCGTCACTGGAGCTGCACCGAACCTCCTCGATGATCGGAAGCACCGATCCTGAGCTGTACCAGCTCGCGCTCCCCCTGTCCGGCAGCGGCGCGATGAGGCAGGGGCGGCAGGAGGCCGCGCTCCGTCCGGACGGCTTCGCCCTCGTCGACACCATCCGCCCGCACGCCTCCACCCACCGGCCGGGTCACCCGGCGGCCGGGCCCCTGCGTACCGTCACCGCCCTCGTACCGCACGCGGCGCTACCGCTCCCGGCCGTCCGGGTGCGGGACCTGCTGGCTGCCCATCTCCCGGCGGACCGCGGGATGGGTCTGCTGCTTGCACAGTTCCTGCGCCAGGTCGTCGAGCATCCGGAGCAGTACGCGACGGACGACGCCAAACGGCTCGACATCGTCGCCCTCGACCTGATCGCCGGCACCCTCGCCGCCCGCTTGGGCACCGACAGCGTCCTTCCGGCGGAGGTACGCGACGGAGGGCTGCGGGCCCGGGTCGAGGCATTCGTGACGCGGCACCTGGCAGATCCGACGCTCCGCCCGGAGAGCATCGCCGCGGCACACCACGTCTCGGTGCGTACCCTGCACCGGCTCTTCGAGGGGACCGGGACGACAGTCGCGGCCCTGGTTCGCAGTCAGCGCCTGGAACGCTGCCTGCGGGATCTCACCGACCCGCGGCTGTGCCGGCTGACGGTGCAGGAGATCGGCCGGCGCTGGGCCTTCCATGACCCGGCCCACTTCAACCGGGCGTTCCGCCTGGCGTACGGACTGTCGCCGGGTGAGCACCGGGAGCGGGCTCGGACACCGGACTGAGCCGCCCGGCACACGCGGGCGGGGAGGGACCGGTGTGCGGTCCCTCCCCGCCGTGTGGGTGGTGCGTCGGCCTCCGGACTACCCGAGACCGCCCTTGATGGCGCCGATCAGCTCGCCGTTGGTGGTGTCACCGGAGAGCTCCCAGAAGAACGCGCCACCGAGGCCCTGGTTCTTCGCGTACGTCATCTTCCCGCCGATGGTGGACGGCGTGTCGTAGCTCCACCAGTTGCTGCCGCACTTGGCGTACGCCGTGCCGCCGACGGTGCCGGTCGCCGGACAGGTGTTCTTCAGGACCTTGTAGTCCTCGATCCCCTGCTCGTACGTGCCCGGCGCGGGGCCGGTGGCGGTGCCGCCCGGCGCGGACTGGGTCACCCCGGTCCAGCCCCGGCCGTAGAAGCCGACGCCGAGCAGGAGCTTGCTGGCCGGGATGCCCTTGCTCTTGAGCTTCTGGATCGCCGCGTCGGACCAGAAGCCCTGCTGCGGGATGCCCGGGTACGAGTAGAGCGGGGAGTGCGGGGCGGTCGGGCCCTGCGCGTTGAAGGCGCCGAAGTAGTCGTACGTCATCGGCATGATCCAGTTGAGGTGCTGCGCGGCGCCGGCGTAGTCGGTGGCGTCGATCTTGCCGCCGTTGCTGCCGTCGGCGGTGATCGCGGCGGTCACCAGGGCCGACGAGCCGAAGCGCGAGCGCAGCGCGCTGACCAGGTTCTTGAACGCGTTCGGCCCGCTGGAGTCACAGGTGAGACCGCAGGCGTTCGGGTACTCCCAGTCGACGTCGATGCCGTCGAAGACGTCCGCCCAGCGCGGGTCCTCGACCAGGTTGTAGCAGCTCTCGGCGAACGCGGCCGGGTTCTGCGCCGCCTGCGTGAAGCCGCCGGACCACGTCCAGCCGCCGAAGGACCAGATCACCTTGAGGTGCGGGTACATCTTCTTGAGCTTGCGCAGCTGGTTGAAGCTGCCGCGCAGCGGCTGGTCCCAGGTGTCGGCGACGCCGTCGACGCTGTCCGCCGCGGTGTACGCCTTGTCGTAGTCGGCGTAGCTGTCCCCGATGGTGCAGCGGCCGCCGGTGGTGTTGCCGAAGGCGTACAGGATGTGGGTCAGCTTCGAAGCCGAGCCGCTGGTGTGGATGTTCTTGACGTGGTAGTTGCGGCCGTAGACGCCCCACTGCGCGAAGTAGCCGACGACCTTCTTGCCGCTCGGGTCCGGCGGCGGGGTGGTCGGCGGCGGGGTGGTGGGCGGTGCCGTGGTCGGCGGAGCGGTGGTCGGCGGAGCCGTGGTGGGCGGGGCGGTGGTGGTGGGCGGCGCGCCACCCGCACAGGGTGCGCCGTTGATGGTGCAGTTCAGCGGAGCCCGGTACGGGCCGCTGCCGTTGTAGCCCCAGCTGAAGGCGGCGCCCGGGGCGAGGGGGCCGGCCCAGCTCTTCTTGACCGCGACGTAGTGGTTGCCGGAGCGGGTGACGTCGGCGTCCCAGAAACTGCTGATGCTGGTGCCCGCGGGCAGGTCGAACTCGATGCGCCAGGTGCTCACCGACGCGTCCGAGCCGTTGGTGACCGTCACCCGCGTCTCGTGACCGGTCCCCCAGTCCTGCACCCTGGTGAAGGCGGCGGTGACACTGCCGGCCCCGAACGCCGAGGCCATCGGGACGGTCGCGGCCGTCAGCGCGACCACGGCGCCGACCCAGAGGGCCCGGCGGAGCGATCTCTTCATGTGGCGTCTCCCCAAACAGTTAGGAAACTTTCCAAAAGGATGGGGTGACGCTACTCAGGCGTCACCACTTCGTCAAGATGTACATGCTTCGATTCGCACTGGGTGCCGACGACGGGCGCCGCCCCGCCCGCGACCGCCGCCCCGCCCGCGGAGCCGGCCGGCGACGGCCGGGCGCCGGAGCACGCCGGCCGGCGACCCGCCGAGGTGTGCGACCGCGCAATTCAGGGAAGGGTGTCGACACCGGCCGTGTCGACGGTCGGCAACTTCACCAATTCGTTACCGGAAAAGATCGTGTAGGACACGTGTAGGTTCTGCATAAGTTCCGTGTAGGTTCCATGTAGATTCCATGAAAATAGAATTCGTCCGGACGGGTGCGTGCCCCATGGAAAAGCGCCGGGCATCAACCATGCCGAGCAGTTTCACCGAGCGGCGTAAGGGCGTGAAACGGATATCCGGGAGCCCGGTCACGACCGGCAAAATGGGACCGTGGCGACCACGATGGGTGACATCGACCACCCGATTGAGGGCGAGTCGTCCCACAAGGTCCGGTCCTGCGTCCACCCTTAGCGGCACCCCTGCATCTTCGGCCCGTGATCGCGAAGAATCAGCAATGGACAACTCGGCGCTGAAATGACGCCGGCCCCGCCGGATGTCGACGCCGCCTCCCCTTCTGCGCCGAGGCGGCAACGAGGTTGCCATTCACGGAGCGGCATCAGGTAGGGTCGGCCGCGTTCACCCACCCGGGACTGTCCCGACCCCGGAAACCCGACGACATGACGGAAGTGGATGGCCATGAATGCCGTCCCAGGTCGTCCGAAATGGTCGTCACACCGGGCTGCCCGTTGGAATGGAGACCGTGTCCGCACTCAGAGCGAAATCGCTGTACAAGATTTACGGGAACCGCGCCGACCGGGCGGTCGAGCTTCTCCGTGACGGCGCGCACCGGGACGAGAAGCTGGCCGGGCTGCCGGTCACGGCCGCGGTCATCGACGCGAACTTCGAGGTCCGACGCGGCGAGATCTTCGTGGTCATGGGGCTGTCCGGCTCCGGGAAGTCCACCCTGATCCGGATGCTCAACGGGCTGCTGACGCCCACCGCGGGCACGGTGGAGGTGGACGGGGTCGACGTCACCAAGCTCAAGCCGGCGGCACTGCGCAAGCTGCGCCGCGAGAAGATCAGCATGGTCTTCCAGCACTTCGCGCTCCTGCCGCACCGGTCGGTGCTGGACAACGCCGGCTACGCGCTGGAGGTGGCCGGCCTGCCCCGGGCCGAGCGTCGGGAGCGGGCGCTGCAGGCACTGCGGATGGTCGGCCTGGAGGGTTGGGCCGACAAGCTGCCGCAGGAGCTGTCCGGCGGCATGCGCCAGCGCGTCGGCCTGGCCCGCGCACTCGCCGCCGGCACCGACATCATGCTGATGGACGAGGCCTTCTCCGCCCTCGATCCGCTCATCCGCCGCGAGGTGCAGGACCAACTGCTCGAACTGCAGGCTGAGCTGGGCAAGACGATCGTGTTCATCACCCACGACCTCAATGAGGCGATGCGCCTCGGCGACCGCATCGCGGTCATGCGGGACGGTCGGATCGTCCAGATCGGCACCGCCGAGGAGATCCTCACCGACCCGTCCAACGACTACGTCGCCCAGTTCGTCGCCGACGTCGACCGGACCAGGATCCTCACCGCGTCCTCGGTCATGGAACGGCCGCTCGGCGTCGTGGACATCAACGCCGGGCCGCGGGTCGCCGCCCGGGTGCTGCGCGAGACGCAGACCGCGGCCGTCTACGTCACCGGGCGCGACAAGAAGTTCCTCGGCACGGTGACCGCCGACGCCGCCACCGGGGCGGTCCGGGACGGCCGGCAGGACCTCCGGGAGATCGTGTCGACCGAGGACGTCCCGACCGTCGGGGACGACACGCCGGTGGCCGACATCTTCGCCCCCTGCGCGCAGAGCCCGTACCCGGTCGCCGTGGTCGACTCCGCCGGGCGGCTGGCCGGCGTGATCCCGCGGGTCACGCTGCTCGGTGCCCTGGGCAGCGCCAACACCGAAGCAGCCGGCAACCGGACCTCCCCCGCCGTCGAGCCGGGTCCGGCCTCCGGCGATGCCACGACACCGGAGGTACCGGCCCAGATCCCGGCCGGACCGCTCCGGCTGGAGGGAGAGCCCGCATGAACAGCGCCGACGGACTGAACGACGTGCTGCCGTACGTCCGGATCGGCGAGGCGTTCGAGGCCGGCGTCGACTGGTCGACCGAGCACCTCTCCCCGGTCTTCGACGGCATCGCCGCCTTCGTCGACTCGCTGGTCGAGCCGCTGGTGGACCTGCTCACCGCGCCCCCGGCGATCGTCGTGGTGCTGCTCTTCGCAGGTCTCGGCTGGTGGTTGCGCGGCTGGAAGTTCGGCCTCGGCACCGCCGTCGGCCTCACCCTCGTCGCCGGGATGCCGTTCTGGGACGAGACGATGAGCACCCTGGCGCTGGTCCTGGTTGCCAGTGGTCTGGCCCTGCTGCTCGCCGTGCCGCTGGGCATCTTCATCGCGGAGAACCCACGCGCGTCGGCGGTGGCCCGGCCGGTGCTGGACCTGATGCAGACGATGCCCGCGTTCGTCTACCTGATCCCAGCCATCTTCTACTTCGGCGTCGGCGCCGTGCCCGGGGTGCTGGCCACCGTGGTGTTCAGCATGCCGCCCGGGGTGCGCCTCACCGAACTGGGCCTGCGCCAGGTCGACCGCGAGGTCGTCGAGGCCGGCGAGGCGTTCGGGGCGTCCCCCTGGACGATCCTGCTGCGTACGAAGCTGCCACTGGCCCTGCCGACCATCATGACCGGCGTCAACCAGGTGATCATGCTGGCGCTGTCCATGGTGGTCATCGCCGGAATGGTCGGCGCCGGTGGCCTCGGCGACGTGATCATGACAGCGCTCGCCCGAGTCCAGGTCGGTGCCGGGTTCGAGGGTGGGATCGCGGTGGTCATCCTCGCCGTGGTGCTCGACCGGCTCACCGACTCCATCGGCGCCCGCACCGCGTCCGCCCGCGCGCAGCGCGCGATGCAGCAGGCCTGAATCCCCCGTCCCGACCCAAGCAGGGAAGTCACGGTGCCGGCGCCCTGCCTCGCTACCGCGAGATCCGCCGGCGTACCGGTAACAAGGAAAGGAGCTCCACATGTGGGGCAGCACAGTTCTGCGCCGGGTCGCGCTGGCGGCCACGGCCGCGTTGGCACTGACCGGCGTGGCCGCCTGCGGCGACGACTCCGGTGACTCCGGCGGCTCCGCCGGCGGCGACAAGAAGATCACCATCGGCTACATGGCCTGGGACGAGGCCATCGCCGCCTCCTACCTCTGGAGCAACCTGCTGGAGCAGAAGGGCTTCGACGTCGAGCTCAAGAACGTCGAGGCGGGCGTCGTCTACCAGGGCCTGGCGACCGGGGACATCGACCTGTTCCTCGACGGTTGGCTGCCGCAGACCCACGCCTCGTACTGGGAGCGGTACGGCGACAAGCTGGAGAAGATCGGCGTCTGGTACGACAACGCCAGCCTGAGCATCGCGGTGCCGGACTACGTCACCGGTGTCGACTCGCTGGCGGACCTCGCCGGCAACGCCGGCACCTTCGACGGCCAGATCATCGGCATCGAGCCCGGCGCCGGGCTGACCGCCGCCACCCAGGACAAGGTCATCCCGGAGTACGGCCTGACCGGAAAGCTGGACCTGAAGACCTCGTCGACCCCGGCCATGCTGGCCGCGCTGGACGGCGCGATCAAGGACAAGAAGCCGATCGTGGTGACCCTGTGGCATCCCCACTGGGCCTACGCGAAGTACCCGCTGAAGGACCTGGCGGACCCGAAGGGCACGCTCGGCCAGGCGGAGGAGATCACCACCCTGGCCCGGAAGGGCTTCGGTGCGGACTTCCCGGAGGTGACCGAGATGCTCAAGAAGTTCACGATGAGCGACGAGCAGCTCGGATCGCTCGAGGACCTGATGTTCAACGTCCACAAGGACGACGAGGAGAAGGCCGTCGAGGAGTGGTTGAAGGCGAACCCCGACTTCGCCACGTCGCTGGGTGGCGCGGCCTGATCCGGCGCTGAGTTGTCAGCCGCCGGGGTGGGGCCGGCTCGTCCCCACCCCGGCGGCTGATCCGTCTCCGCCGATACGCACGCCGAGGCCGGCGGCCCCGGCTCGCGTAAGGTCGGACCCATGACCGTCTTCGACACCCCGATCGGCGCCCTCACCGGCGGCTCCGCCGACCTCGCCGGCTACCGTGGCCGGGCCCTGCTGGTGGTCAACGTCGCGTCGCGGTGCGGCCTCACCCCTCAGTACGCGGGACTCCAGGCGCTGCACGACGAGTACGCCGGCCGTGGCCTGGTGGTGCTCGGCGTGCCGTGCAACCAGTTCGCCGGTCAGGAGCCCGGCAGCGCGGCCGAGATCAGCGATTTCTGCCAGGTGAACTACGGGGTGACCTTCCCGCTCACCGAGAAGGTGGACGTGAACGGTCCACACCGGCACCCGCTCTACGCCGCCCTGGTCGACACTCCGGACGCCGACGGCCACACCGGTGACGTGCGGTGGAACTTCGAGAAGTTCCTGGTGTCGCCCGACGGCGCGGTGGCGGCCCGGTTCGCGCCCACCGTGGAGCCCGACTCGCCGGAACTGCGGGCCGCGATCGAGAAGGTCCTGCCGCCGGCGCCCTGACCCGGCGGAACCGCACCGCCCGCCCGGCAGCTCCCGCACCACGCCGCTGCATCGCTGTCAAGCCGCCCCGTCCACGCGACGGGCCGAACCGAGATCTTGGACAGTTACCGTTCGGCGCTGACGGTAACTGTCCAAGATCTGCGTGAGCGGCACACGCGAGCCGCGTCCGGCAGCACGGTCGACCAGTCACCGGAGTCCGCGGGCGTGCGCCGGCTAGATCGTTCCGGAGCCAGGAGCGCCGAATCGTTCCGGAATTAGGAGCGCCGACAGGCAGGTTCGGGACTGTCCCCGAGGGCGTGTCGCACGTTGCGCGAAAGTCCCGTTGACGGGACTCTGGAGGGGCACCCGTCCCGCGTACCGGAGGTGACATGCACCCGCTCCGCACGGCGTCCCGCCGGCTGCTGGTCCCTGCCGGCGCACTCCTGCTCGCCGCCGGATCCGCCGTCGCGGCCGCCGTCGCGGCCGCCACCGCGGTCGCTGGTCCGGCCCACGCGGCCCCGGTCGGCTACGTCCGGCTCGCGCACCTCTCCCCCGACACCCCGGCCGTCGACGTCTACCTCGCCGCACCGGGGCGCGGGGAGCCACAGATCTTCCCGGGTGTCGGCTACGGGGTGGTCTCGGCGTACCTGCCGCTGCCCGCCGGCCGCTACGCCGTGGCGATGCGGGAGGCGGGCGTCCCGGCCGACGAGCCGCCGGTGCTCACCACGGAGGTGGCGGTGAGCGGCGGCGCCGCGTACACGGTCGCCGGGGTGGGCCGGCACGCGGATCTGGGCCTGCGGGTGCTCACCGACGACCTGAGCGCCCCCGCGCCGGGGCACGCCAAGGTACGGGTCGTGCAGGCGTCGGTCCGCGCACCCGTCCTCGACGTCGCCGCCGCCGGCGGCCCACCCGTCGCCACCGGCGTCCGGTTCGCCACCACCACCGACTACCAGCAGGTCGAGCCGGGTCGCCTGCGTCTGCGGCTGAGCAGCACCGGCGGCCAGACCACCGACGCCGAGGTCACGTTGGCCGCGGGGGCGGTCTACTCCCTGCTCGTGCTCGACGCCGAGCGCGGCGGCCTCACCACCGAGCTGCGGCAGGACGCGGCGGGCGGGGCCGTGGTCGTGCCGTCGGGCGGTGTGGACACCGGTGCCGGTGGCCGGGCCGGGCCGCCCGCGTACCCCATGGTCGTCGGCGGGCTCGCGGTGGCCGCGCTGGCCGCGGGCCTGGTGCTGCTGCGGCGCCGCGGTTGCGGGTGACCGGCCGGGCCGGTCCCGCGATCCGGCGCCACCGCAACCGCCGCGCGGCGGGCGCCGCGCTCGTCGCGGTGGCCGCGGCGCTCGGCGTGGCCGCCGGAACCGGGGCCGGGCCGGCCGCCCCCGCGACACCCGCCGCGGCCGAGGTCGGGCCGGCCGCGCCCGCGACGCCGCTTGCGATACGGCGGCCGGACTGCGCCACCCACTGCTCGCCGGCCACCGCCGGGCCCGCGCGGGCGGCCGCCCCGACCCGGGTACGCGTGCCGCGGATCGCGGTCGACGCGCGGCTGGAGACGCTGGGGGTGGACGCGGCGGGCGCCCTGGTCCCGCCGGCCGACTTCGCGGCGGCCGGCTGGTACGCGGGGGGTCCGGCACCCGGCGACCCCGGGCCGGCGGTGATCGCCGGGCACCTGGACTCCCGGGACGGGCCGGCAGTCTTCGCCCGGCTCGCCGAGTTGCGCCCGGGCGACCGGGTGCTGGTGTCGCGCGGCGACCGGGTGGTGCCGTTCCGGGTCAACGGCACGCTGCGGGCGGCGAAGCGCCGATTCCCCACCGCCGCCGTGTACGGCCCGACGCCCGGGCCGGAGCTGCGGCTGGTGACCTGCGGCGGCGACTTCGACCGGCGCACCGGCCACTACCGGGACAACGTCGTGGTCTTCGCCGTCGCCGAGCCGGCCGTGTAGCTAACCTTCCTTGACTCGCCATTTGCCCGTAGCTGAGTTTCATCGCAACCGACGGGCCCGAGCACGGTTTCCGCGGCTCGGCGCAGGCCGGCGGCAGCGAGGGCACCGGCGTCGACGCGCGCACCGGCGTCACCGTCTACGACGCGTACGGCGCGTCGCAGGCAAAGTGGGAGAGCATGTACGCGGCGGCCGCCGTGGACACCGTCGTCTTCGACATCCAGGACGTGGGCGCCCGCTTCTACACCTACATCTGGACGATGTACACCTCGATGCTCGCCGCCGCCCGAGCCGGCAAACGGTACGTGGTGCTGGACCGTCCTAACCCGATCGGCGGGCGGGCGTACGGGCCGATGATGACGCCCGCCTACACCTCCGGAGTGGGGCTCAAGGAGATCGTCCAGCAGCACGGGATGACCGTGGGCGAGCTGGCCCGGTTCTTCAACGCGGAGTTCCTGCCCGCCGAGGCCGGTCGGTCGGTCGACCTGCACGTGGTGAAGTGCCGCCACTGGAAGCGCGACCGGCTCGCCGCCGACACCGACCTGCCCTGGGTGCTGCCCAGCCCGAACATGCCCACACCGGACATCGCGCTGGTCTATCCCGGCACCGGCCTGTTCGAGGGCGTCGCGTCGATCACCGAGGGACGAGGCACCTGCCGGCCGTTCGAGCTGATCGGCGGCCTGGCCGAGGACTTCGACCACCACTGGTGCGACCGGCTCAACGCCCGCGAGCTGCCGGGCGTCGAGTTCCGCGAGGCGTACTTCACGCCGACCTCGGCCGGCCAGAAGCCGGCCCTGCTCAACAAGCTCTGCGCCGGCGTCGAGGTGAAGGTGGTCGACCGGGCGGCGTACGACCCGATCCGGACGGCGGTGGCGATGCTGGTGGAGGCCCGGAAGTACCCGGCCTTCGCCTGGCGGCAGGACTCGTGGGACGCGGCGCGACCGTACTGGGTGGACAAGCTGACCGGCTCGCCGCGACTGCGCACCATGGTGGACGCCGGCGCCGAGGTGGACGACGTGGTCGGCGCGTGGGCCGGTGAACTGGCCGAGTTCGAGCGGCGCCGGGCGCCGTACCTGCTCTACTGACCCCTCGATCAGGCGCGGACGCGAACCGATCCAACCGGATAACTGGATTCCGGCTCGCGTCCGCGTCCGGCTCGCTACTCTCGGCTGCGGGACCCACACGGACAACCGCGGTGCACGTCATGCCGATAGGAGCGCCATGCCCGCCACGTCACGACCCCCCGTCCTCCACCTCGTCGTCTGCGGCGCCGACCAGGTCGCCGACCTCGAACCGTTCGTCACCGCCTGCCAGCAGCTGGGCTGGGCGGTCCACCCGATCGCCGCCCCGGACGCTGTCGACGCGATCGACCCGGACGCCCTCGCCGAGCTCACCGGCCACCCGGTCCACACCGACGACTACGCGCCGGGACCACTGCCGCCGGCCGAGGCGTACGCGGTCGCGCCGGCCGGCTTCGACCTGGTCAACCGGTGGGCGTGCGGCTTCAACGAGAACCTGGCCCTGCGGCTGCTCAACGAGGCGACCTCGATCGGCCTGCCGGTCGTCGTCGTGCCGGTCCCCGAACCGGCGCTCGCCCGGCACCCCGCGTTCCTGGCGAACCTGGAGCGCATGCGGCACTGGGGTGTCGTGGTGACCGGGCCCGTCGAGGGCGACGACCCGGCGCCGTGGCACGCCGCCGTACGGGTCGTCACCGAGTGGACCCGTTTCGCCCGGGTGCCGGCGCTGCCGGCCGCGCCGCCGCTCACGTCGCCGGCGCAGCCACCGGAGTTGCCGACGCAGCCGCTCGGCGTGCCGGTACGGCCGCTCGGCGAGCAGCGCGACGCGGACGAGCTGGCGCTGCAGTCGCGCTGACCGGGGTGTGGTGGATCGACTCCCGGCGGCGGTTCAGTCGGCCTGGGCGGCCAGTTCGCGGGCCCGGTCCCGGGCCGCCTCCAGGGCGGCCAGCAGCGCCGCGCGTACGCCGTGCTTCTCCAGCTCACGGACCGCCGAGATGGTGGTGCCGGCCGGCGAGGTGACCGCCTCACGCAGCTTGACCGGGTGCTCGCCCGAGTCGCGCAGCATCACCGCCGACCCGATCGCGGTCTGCACGATCAGCTCGTGCGCCACCTGCCGGGGCAGGCCGAGCAGGATGCCGGCGTCGACCATCGCCTCGACAAGCAGGTAGAAGTACGCCGGGCCGGAGCCGGACAGCGCGGTCACCGCGTCCTGCTGCGACTCGGGGACCCGCAGCGTCGCCCCGAGGGGCTTGAACATCTCCTCCGCGAGGGCCAGGTGCGCACCGGTGGCGTGCGCCCCGGCGGAGATCGCGGTCATCGCCTCGTCGACAAGCGCCGGGGTGTTGGTCATGACACGCACCACCGGGGTGCCCTCGGGCAGCCGGCGGCTGAAGAAAGTGGTCGGCAGGCCCGCGCAGAGCGAGATGACGAGCTTGTCGGCGGGCACCTTGGGGCCGATCTCGTCCAGCAGCGCCCCGGCGTCCTGCGGCTTGACCGAGATCGCCAGCACCTCGGCCTCGTTCACGGCGGTCAGGTTGTCGACCACCCGTACGCCGTAGCGGGCGGACAGCTCCTCGGCCCGGGCGGGCCGGCGGGCGGTGGCCAGCAGCCGGTCGACCGGCCATCCCGAGCGCAGCAGCCCGGAGAGCATCAGCTCACCGATCTTGCCGGCCCCGATGACCGCGACCGTGTGCACCGAACCCGCCATCGGGCCGTACCCCCTCGCTGTGAGCCGGTGCGCGGCGGACCCGGCGGCCCGCCGCGCACCGGAGAGAACGATCAGCTACCGAAGAAGACCTCGGCCTCGGCGTACCGCTCCAGCGGGACGGTCTTCAGCTCGCGGGTGGCCTCGGCCAGCGGGACCCGGACGATGTCCGTGCTCTGCATCGCGACCATCTTGCCCCAGTCGCCCTCGTGGGCCGCGTCGATCGCCTGCAGGCCGAGCCGGGTGGCGAGCACCCGGTCGAACGCGGTCGGGGTGCCACCGCGCTGGATGTGGCCGAGGACGACGGTGCGGGCCTCCTTGCCGGTCCGGGCCTCCAGCTGCTCGGCCAGCCACTGGCCGATGCCGCCGAGCCGGACGTGGCCGAACGCGTCCAGCTCCTGGTTGTGCAGGACCATCTGGCCCTCGATCGGGTGGGCGCCCTCGGCGACGACGACGATCGGGGCGTACTGGTGCTGGAAGCGCTTCTCGACGTAGCCGGCGACCTGTTCGACGTCGAACTGCCGCTCCGGCAGCAGGATCACGTTGGCGCCGCCGGCCAGGCCCGCGTGCAGGGCGATCCAGCCGGCGTGCCGGCCCATCACCTCGACCACCAGGGTGCGGTGGTGGCTCTCGGCCGTGGTGTGCAGCCGGTCGATGGCCTCCATCGCGATGTTGACCGCGGTGTCGAACCCGAAGGTGTAGTCGGTGGCGCCGAGGTCGTTGTCGATGGTCTTCGGCACGCCGATGACGTTGACGCCCAGCTCGTGCAGCTTGGTCGCCACGCCGAGGGTGTCCTCGCCGCCGATCGCGATGAGCGCGTCGACGCCCTGCGCGGTGAGGTTCTCCTTGATCCGCTCGACGCCGTTCTCGATCTTGAACGGGTTGGTCCGGGAGGAGCCCAGGATGGTGCCGCCGCGCGGCAGGATGCCCCGCACCTCCGCGATGCCCAGGGGCCGGGACAGGCCCTCCAGCGGGCCCTTCCAGCCGTCCCGGAAGCCCACGAACTCGTGCCCGTAGTTGGTGACGCCCTTACGGACCACCGCTCGGATGACCGCGTTGAGACCTGGGCAGTCGCCGCCGCCGGTGAGCACGCCGATACGCATGATCTGCTCATCCTCCTGGAGCAAGTGGGTGAAGCCCGGTAAGCCCCAGGATATGTGTCAGATCAGACCATCGGCGCCGTTGCCGGCCCGGGGCGGGCCGTCAGTGCGCACTGTAGCCCGCTGAGGTGCACGCCGGCACCGCGCCCCGGCTACCGCCCAGTAGCCGGCCGCGGGCCCGCCGGGCCGGTCATGGCCCGCCACCGCGCGAGGTTGTGCCGCGCGTCCACCAGGGCATCGTGCCGGGCCGCGTCGGCGTCCGGCAGCGGCGGGCGGCCGCGGTCGTCCCAGAGCTGGCGCAGTTCCTTGGTGAACCGGGGGATCTCCCGGGGCAGCGCCGGCATCGCCCCCCACAGCTGTGCCAGGGCGACGTGGTCGTACGCGGCGTACCAGGCCCACAGCTCAAGCTGCTCGCCGGGCCGGTCACGTACCGGTTCGAGCAGGAACTCCAGCAGCTCGTCGCGGATCCGCTCGCGGGACCGCCAGGCCCGGTCGGCGGGCGAGGGCAGCTTGTCGAGCACGTTGCGGCGCACCCAGGGCACGGCGCGGGAGTCGTCGAACTCGGTGGAGACGGCGTAGAACTCCCGGCCGTACTCGTCGACGACACCGATCGACACGAGGTCGACCACGCGCCCGTCCTCGATGAACTCGCAGTCGTAGAAGTAGCGGTAGACCATCGCCGCCATCCTCGCGTACCCGGCCGCGCCCCGGGCGGGCGGGTGCCCCTGACCTGGGCGTCGCCGCGTACGCGCAGGTCAGCGCGGGTCTCGAGCGCGCCTCTAACGTCACGCAGATGAATTGAGGGGTGTACAGCAAGCGACCGGACCGTCATGATCTGATGTGTACCGCTACCGGAGGTGTCGGAGCGCCTGGGCGGGGGGCCCGTCAGGTTCACCCGGTGAGCGAGTTGAGGTCCTTGACCGGGGAGGGGTTGGGCCGTGGAGGTGCGCCTGCCGGAGCCAGGTGACGCGCTCACGGGTGTCGAGATGTTCGCCGGTCTCGAGCCCGAGGTGCGGCAGCGGGTGATCGCCGCCGCGGTTCCCCGCACGTACCGGAAGGGCCAGCTGCTCTTCGTGGAGAACGACCCCGGCGAGTCGCTGATCGTGCTGCGCCGCGGCGCGGTGGCCGTCTTCCGCACCGCGCCGACCGGCGAACGCGCCGTGCTGTCGGTGATCCGGCCGCCGGACGTGCTGGGTGAGGTCTCGCTGCTGGACGCCTCCACCCGGTCCGCGTCCGCCGAGGCCATCGAGGACTGTTCGGCGCTCGCGCTGTCCCGGGGCGCGTTCATGGAGCTGGTGCACTCCAACCCGCGCATCCTGGACGCGGTGATGCGCTCGCTCGGCGGCCTGATCCGCCGGCTCACCGAGCAGAACGCCGATCACGTCTTCCTCGACCTGCCCGGTCGGGTGGCCAAGACGCTGGTGCGGCTGGCCGGCGAGAGCCAGGCCCCGATGATCACCATCGAGCTCAACCAGAGCCAGCTCGCCGAGATGGCCGGCGGCTCCCGGCAGAGCGTCAACCAGGCGATCGGCTCGTTCGCCAGCCGGGGCTGGCTGCGCACCGAGGGCCGCCGGATCGTGGTCACCGACGTGGCGTCGCTACGCCGCCGCGCCGGCATGAGCGACCGCTGACCGCGCTCCGCGTCAGGCCGCGACCGGCTCGCGCTGGGCCGGGGCGGGCGGCGGCGGGGTCTTGGCCTTCTGGGCGTAGATGTCGACGTACTCCCGGCCGGACAGCTCCATCAGCTCGTACATGATCTCGTCGGTGACCGCGCGCTCGACGAACCGGTCCCCGGACAGGCCCGCGTAGCGGGAGAAGTCCAGCGCCGGGCCGAAGCGGATCCGGACGCGCTGCACCTTCGGGATGATCTTGCCAGGCGGCTGGATCTCGTCGAGGTTGAGCATCACCACCGGCACGACCGGGGCGCCGCTCTCCAGTGCGAGCCGGGCCACCCCGGTCTTGCCCCGGTACAGCCGCCCGTCCGGGGAGCGGGTGCCCTCCGGATAGATGCCGGCGACTCCGCCGGCCCGCAGCACCTTGAGCTGGGTGTCCAGCGCCGCCCGGGCCGCCCGGCCGCCGGACCGGTCCACCGGGATGGTGCCGGTGCCGACGAAGAACATCTTCGTCAGCCAGCCCTTGATCCCCTTGCCGGTGAAGTACTCCGCCTTGGCGACGAAGGTGACCTTCCGCGGCACGATCAGCGGCGTGAAGATCGAGTCGGAGAAGGAGAGGTGGTTGCTGGCGAGGATCACCGGGCCGGTCGCCGGCACGTGATGCAGGCCCTCCACCTGCGGGCGGAAGATCAGTTTCAGCAGCGGCCCGAGGATGACGTACTTCAGCAGCCAGTACAGCACCGGCGTCCTCTCCCGTGTGTTCCCGCGGCAGCGCCGCCCGGGAGCGCTGCCATCCTCGACGAGCGTACGGAGCATCGACCGTCCGCCACAACGGACGGCGATCAGCTTCCCGTCACACCGGGTCCGGACCGCGGCTCCTCACCACCACAGCGCGCTCGCCGCCGTCAACAGGGCGGCGATCAGGTACTCCGGCGTCTGAGCGAGCATCGCCACCCGCCACAGCCGGCTCTTCCGATCCGACCAGCGCTCCGGCGCGTACCGGACCACCAGCATCTTCGCGAAATGCACGAATGCCATGAACAATGGGAAGAAGATCAGCCAGCCGGCGATCTCGAAGGCAAGGTCGGCCGCACGATCGTCGGCGACCAGGGAGACGAGAACCGCGACCGCCATCGTGACGACGAACACCACCCCGCAGAAGATGAACCAGGCGGACCCCCGCGTCACGTGCCGTAGCCCGAGATCATCCCGGTCATCCCCGGGCAGGCCCGCGAACTCGATCACCTCGGCTCGCCGCTCCTGCGGTGTCTCGCCGTCGGCGTCGAGGAACCTGGCGATGGGACCCGCAAGCCACCTCGTGATCACCATCGCCAGGTCCATTCGCTACCTCCGTCGTCGGTTCGTGCCGCTAGTAGAGCCGCGACCAGCGGGAAGCACGGGAGTTGCGGCACGGGTTGTAACTGCCACACCGGTTGTACGCCCACGAGGCCGTCAGCGCGTACTTGCGATCGATGTTGCCCCAGCGGTTCATCTTGCGGTAGTGCCGCTTGGCGGCGGAGCGCTTGGCGTGCACGCGGTTGAGGTATCTCCGCTTCTCGATCCGGGCGCCCCGGTAACCCTTGTACTTGGGAATCTTCCTGCTCATCCGGCCGGCTTTGTAGGCCGTCATTCCCCAACGGGCCCCGCGAGCGACACCGCCCACGCCGGGAATCGCGGTGAGCAGGTCGGCGCCGGCCGCTCCCCAACGGCCCTTCTTGATGTTCGCTCGGGCCGAACGGAGCGAGTAGGCCACCGCGATGCCGCCGGCGATCAGGTTGACCGGCGGCGGCGTGAAGGCCGCCACGGTAGCGGCCACCAGCCCCGGGTTCTTCTTCACGAAGTTCCACGCACCGCGCGCGGCCCGCTTCACCCGGCCCCAGAACTTCCCGTCCAGGTCGACACAGTTGACCGGGTCGCCGGAACAGTAGTCGTAGGCCGTCGCGTTACCGCCGTCGACCGGGTCGACCTGCAGGAACCGGCCGAGCGACGGGCTGTAGAGCCGGACCCCCATCAGCAGGAGACCACCCAGCGCCTCGCCCGACCGCTGCTTGCCGCCCAGCCAGCCGTACCGGTTGGTCGCCTGTCCCTCGGCCGGCACGCCGAACTCGTCGTAGTCGTACAGCTCCGGCTCGGTGAGTCCCGGGTCGACGGTGGCGGCCACGTCACCGTGCAGGTTGGCCAGCTGCAGCTGGACCTGGCCGTCCGTGGCGGTGGCCACGAGGTCTCCGTCCGGCCCCGACACGTTGCGGGTGAGCACACCCTGCGCGACGTCCTCGACGACCCAGCTCGGCTTGTCCGAGTCGTCGCCGTAGTGGTTGAGCTTGCCGGCGGAGGAGCCCCACACCCCGTCGACGAGCGTCTCCGTGGTGGAGCCGCGGAACCGGTGGAGCGGGTCGAGCGTCCAGGTCCGCCGCGCGTCTCCCCGGGTCTGCTGCCGCACCAGGTCGTTGACGTAGTAGGTGTTCGTGAGTCCGCCGGGCATTCCGGTGGTACGGCCGAAGGCGTCGTACGTGTAACCCGGGTCCGTCAACCGGTCCGCGGTGTCGTGGGTGTGCAGTTCCTCCGTGTCCAGGGTGGACTCGGCACACTCCCCGTCCACGCCGGGCGTGAACGTCGACCGCCGGGTCCGGTTCGTGCGGTCGTCATAGCCGTAGGTCCGGGTCACGCACCCGGCCGTGATGGCGCTGTCGTGCCGGCTCCGGACCAGGCGCCCGAGTCGGTCGTACGAGTAGAGCTTGCTGCCGCCGGTGTAGCTGTGCTGGACCCGCTGGCCGGCCACGTTCTCCACGACCGACTCGGAGTAGACGACCGCCCCGTCGGAGTCCCGGGTGTAGACCCGCTCGACCGGCTCGTGGTTCGCGTTGAGCCGGTCGGTCCGGGTCAGGCCGCCGGGGTAACCGAGCTGCACCAACTGCTCGTCCGGCGAGTACCGCGCGGTGAACGTCCCGGCGACGCTGTCGGAGACGCTTGTCACCAGACCACGGGGCTCCACCGTCCGGTCGTAGGCGAAGGTGACGGAACCGGTCGGGTCGGTGACCTTGACGCGGTTGTCGAAGCGGTCGTACTCGGTGTTCGTCACGCCGCCGTCGGCGTCGGTGTACCGCACCAGTCGGCCGAGCAGGTCCTGCTCGCGAGTGATCGTCGCGGTGCCCGAGGTGGTCACGGCCGGTTCACCGGTGGCCGGGTCGTAGGTGATGGTGACCGCCGGCATCGCGACCCCGTCGTCGCCGGTGATCGAGGTGGTCACCTCCCGGTCGGCGGCATCGTGGGTGGTGACGGTGGTCCGGGTCCGGCCACCGGCCGTCTCGACGACCTCCTCGGCGCTGCCGTAGCGGTTGTATCTGGTCACCCGACGCACCGGTAGCTGCGTCGTCATCCGGGCGGGGTCGTGCCCGGTGACCGCCCCGACGGTCCGGCTGACACACGCCTGACCCGCCCACTCCGGCCGGTTGCCGCAGGCGGCGTCCTGCGGGTTCGCGCCCGCCGTGTAGTAGATGTGCTCCCGCGCCCGGGCGTCCGAGCCGGACGAGCCGATCCCCCAGGACTTGAGTGCCTTACCGGTCGCGTCGTACACGCCCCGTGCGGTCAGGTTGGCGCCACCCGCGTCGGCGACCATGGTGGTGAACTTGCCGATGGTCCAGCCGGAGACACCGCCGTTGTGGGCGTCGTAGGAGAACGTCGTGGTGCGCACGTCGGCGTCCGGGTACCCGATCAGCTGTACGCCCGTGCGCTCCTTGGTGATCAGGTGGTACGCGGCGCCGTCGGGCTTGCCCTCGTCGTACGTGTTGAGTGTGCGGGCCCGCCCGATCACCGTCGCTCCCGCCGGAACGGCTTCCAACGGCCCGCTCCCGTCCGGATCGGGCACCGGATTCTCCAGCACCAGGCTCATCGTCGGGCTGAGCGTCTCCAGCAGGTCGAGGCCGTCCGAGCTGTAGGTGTTGACGGTGGACAGGGCGAGCGCGCGGGTCGCCGTGTCCGAGCCCGCCAGGCCCAGCTCGGCCAGGTGGTCGGCGGCGTCGGGCAGAGTGCCCAGCGCCAGCGCCCGCTCGGTGGCCTCCAGCTGCCGGATCACGTTGCCGAACCGGTCGTACTCCTTGGTGTCGATGTAGCCGCCCGGGGTGGCCGTGTTGACCTCCTTGCCCCCGGCGGAGAGGTAGTGGACGGTGGCGTACCGGTAGCCGTTGGTGCCCGGCAGGCCTGGAGTGGCGCTGCTCCGGCCGGGGTCGTCCTCCGGCCCGAACACGGCCGTGGCGTCGGTGGGCAGGTCGACCTGCCCCCAGGTGGAGATGGCGGCGGAGTCGAGATTGTACGGGCCGCCAGCGGCCTGGGTCAGCGGCACGTTGTAGACGACGGTGGTCGCGGTTTCCCCGTCGAGGGCCGTCTTCGAGCCCTGCTGGAGGGCGGCCCGACGCACCTTGAGCAGCCGGCCGGCGTTCTCGTCGCCGGCCAGGTCGGCAACCTGCGCGTCGGTAAGCGCCCGGCCGTAGATGCGGACGTCGTCGATGCCGCCGTGCCAGATGTTGCTGGCGGCTCCGGCCCACTTGGCCCGGCCGACCACGTACCCGCCGGTGGCGTTCCAGCCGCCCACCGCCGCGGTCGTGGTCTGGAGGACGCCGTCGACGTAGAGCTTCATCCGGCCGCTGGCGGTGTCGTAGACGCCGGTCAGGTGGGTCCACTTGCCGAGTACCGGGGCGGTGTTCGAGGTGGCCCGGATCGGAGTGGCGCTGTCGCTGTCCGAGCTGACCCGGGAGAACGCCCACCGGTCGTCCGCGGCGACGTAGTTGAGGAAGAAGCCGCTGGTCCGCGAGCCGTCCTTGGACACGGCGGTGCGGTTGACGGTCTTGTCGGTCAACCGCACCCAGGCGGAAACGGTGTAGGAAGCGGTGTTGGACAGGGCGGCGCCGGCGACGCTGATCTGCTGGCCGGTGCCGCCGGTGAAGGCGGCGGCCCGGTCGGCCGGGTTGTCCGGGTCGTTGCCCTGGGCCCAGTAGACCCCCGAGGCCATCGTGCCGTTCCGGCCACTGCCCGAGGAGTCGGCGGCGCTGGTGCCGGAGCCGGCGTCCAGGTCCCAGCGCAGGGCGGCGGAGTCGACGTCCGGATTGCCGTAGTCGACGTGCCAGGGCAGCTCACCGGGTGGGGTGACCTTGGTGACCCGGCCGCCGGCGTACTCGTAGCCCGTCTTCAGCGCCGGGCTGATCCGCGGGTCCCACACCTCCCGCAGCTGGCCCAGGTCGTCGTAGGCGTACCGGGCGATGTGGGTGGCCGTCATCGCGGACGTGTCCGGGTCCCAGGCCCACAACTTCACGCCGGAGATCCGGTCCGGGTAGTCACCGAAGACGGTCTGGCTCAACCCGGGGGTGCTCGCCGTGGCGTACTCGTACTCGAGCACCTCGCAGCCACGGGCCGGGGTCGTGGCCGCGCAGTCACCGATGCCCGGCTCGACCGGGTTGATCACCTTCTTCAGGAGCAGGCGGTTGCCGGTGGTGTCGTAGACGTAGCGGGAGGTCGTGCTCGACTCGGCCGTCCACGACGACGTGGCGGCCCAGACGCCACCGTGCTGGGTGAACTCGGTGACCGTGCCATCCGCTTCGGTCAGCCGGTACGCGGTGCTGCCGACCTTGCTCAGCACCAGGCCCTCCGACCCGGGCTCCGGGGTGAAGGTGGTCCCGTCCGGGTTCCTGGCGAAGGTGATCCAGCCGCCACCGATGGTGTTGACCCGGGCCAGCGAAGGCTCGGGCAGCGTGACCGTGGTGTAGTCGACGTCCGCCGCGCCGCCGGTGGCGCCACCGGTCCAGGCCGGACCGAACGGTGCGACGATCTCGGTGACCGAGAGGTTGTCCCAGTAGACCTTGCGACCGGAGCCGCCCTGCATGCCGTTGTACAGCCGGAAGAACGCCTCGGTGGCGCCGGCCGGCACGGTCATGTCGACGGAGAGCTCCTGCCAGCCGTCGGTGTAGCCGGCCATCTGGGAGGCGACCTCGGTGTAGGTGGTGCCGACCTTGTGGAAGCCGACGATGCGCAGGCCGCGCGCGGTGTACGCGGGCACCAGCCCGGTGGCGGCCGGCACGTAGATCCAGCCGGTCATCCGGTAGGTCTTGCCCGGTGCCATGCCCAGGCGCAGTCCACCGTTGTCACCGCCGACCGCGACGTAGGTGTCGTTGCTTGTGGTGGTGACCGGGGTGATCTCCAGCGAGTCGGCGGGCGTGGTCTCGCCCTGGCCCCGGGCGGTGGAGCGCAGCGCGGACGACGTGGACGGCACGGTGAAGCCGGTCAGGTCGGTCGAGACCTGCTGCTGGTTGGGGGTGAGCCGCTGGGCCATCGGCTGGTAGCCGTCGGCCGGGCCGCGGGACGAGGCCGACCGGGCGACCGACATGCCCAGCTCGTCGGCGTCGCTCGCGGAGAGCGCGTAGTCACCGGTCAGGAGGTTGACCGAGCCGGGGCCGACCTCGTCGCCGGCGGCACCGTCACCGTTGGAGTCGACGCTGACCCGCACCCACGGGATGGTGTAGGCGGGGGTGGTCCCGCTCGCCGTGTACAGGTGGGCCCGCACTTCCACCACGCCGCCGATCAGGCCGAGCGTGTCGGTGGCGTTCCAGATCGCGTACCCGCCCAACGACGACAGCGCGACCGGGCTGGCGGCGGTGGCGGTGATCGGCGCGCCGGTGGCGGAGGTCAGGTTCGCCGACGGCACCGGCAGGGTCGCCCCGCCCGGGCCGCGCCGGTACTCGAAGTACGTGCGGGTGTAGCCGGCGACCGGGGTGGTGATGCGCAGCTTGGTGCGCTTGACGATGGTGGCGCCGGGCAGCGGCTCGGCCAGGGCGGCGTTGCCGGCGTCGAAGACGTACAGGTTCGGGTTGGACAGGTTGCCCGCGGAGTCCTTCGCCTGCACGGTCAGCGTGCGGTGACCGTCGCGCGGCGCGAGGGTCACCGACTTGGTGCCGGTCGCGGCGACGGTGGTCGCCGCGCTGTCGTAGTCGAACTTGTAGACGAACGCGGCGAGGTCGGTGGTGTCGCCGGCCGGGGTGAAGGTGAACGTGTCCGGCTGGCTGGCGCCGCCGTGCGGCTGCCCGTCGTTGAGGTAGATCGTGGCCGACACGAACGGCACGCCGGGTTTCTGAGTGTCGACGGTCAGGGGCGTCCACGCCGTCCAGGAGCCGTAGTTCCACGGATCCTTGGCCCGGACCTGCCACTCGTACTGGGTGCCGTTGGCCAGGTCGACCGGCACCTGCCAGGAGGCGGTGGAGCCGTTGGTCCAGGCCGGGCTGCCGGAGCGCAGGCCGGACGAGCTGACCACCGCCTGGGTGGCCTTGTTACGCACCACGAACTCGGCCTGCAGCGTCTGTCCGGCGTTGGCGTCGGCGAGCTTCGCCGACAGCGTCGGCCGCAGCGACGAGGTCCGCGCCCCCGAGCCGCACGACGTGTAACACGGCGCGACGGCCAGCGCGGTCGGCGCTGACGGGGCGCTGTTGTACGTGATGCTCACCAGCGGCGGACGGCCGCCCTCGGCGGAGTCGAACCGCTTCCAGCCGGCCGTGGAGGTCTCCGAGGTGGCCCGCAGCATCACGCTGGCGCTGCTCGCGCTGGTGTCCGCAGCGTGCTGGAGCGCGCCACCGACCTCGATGTAGACGTAGCCGTCACCGCAGGACGAGTTGTAGCCGCGGGTCTCGGTCGAGGTGCCGACCTTCGCCCGGGCGGTGGGCTGGTTCGTCCAGCGCACCGAGGAGTCGACGTAGTCGGTGCGCCACGCCTCCCAGGACGCCGCCGTGCACGACCACGAGTGGTAGTTCCACAACCGAAGCTTCGCCGTGATGATCCGGCTGCCGGCGAACCCGGTGGTGTTGAACCGCAGGTACGACCGCGCGTAGAAGGTGCCGCCGTCGTTGGAGTAGCCCAGCTTCAGGTCCGCCGAACCCGACTGGTCACTGGAGTAGCTGTTCTGCACGAACGCGTCGAACGACGGCGACAACGACGTCGGCGGATCGATGGTCACCGGGAACGTCAGGTCCGGCCGGGCCAGGAAGTTCGCGTCCGGGGTCAGCTCCATGACCGTCCGGTCACCGGTGGTCGTCGTCTTCAGGCCGACCGGGGCGTGGTTGACGTGCTCTCCGGAGAGCGGGGACACCTTCGCGTCCCACATCAGCGGCGTCTGCGCCCGCCCCACCTGGCGGCCACGGGCGTTCTTGAGGACCAGGCCACCCATGCCGTCGCCGGCCACGGTGAGCTTGCCGGTCCGCAGCGGCAGGCTCAGCTTCCGCACCTGCGCCAGGCCCGCGCGGTTCTTGACGACGACGTGCTGCTCGTAGCCGGTGGCGTGGGCGTGGAAGACCAGGTCGACGCCGGGCCGGACGTCGGGGTAGGTGACCGTCCGGCCGTTGAGCACCGGCTCCGGCAGCGGGCCGGGCCAGGCGAGCACGGCGCGCTCGGCGCCGCTGCCGATCGAGGCGACCTCGTGCTCACCGGCGCCCGGCGCGGCCCCGGCGAAGGTCAGCCCGCGCGGATGCGCCTTCGGGACGACGACGCCGTCGGCCCGGCGGTGCAGCGTCAGGTCGACGGGCACCCAGGTGTTGTCCTGGCGTACCCGGACCGGGGCGAGCGCCTGCTCCTCGGTAAGCGTGCCGTCCGGGTTGGCGAAGACCTGGATGGTCTCGGAACGCCGGTTCGCCACCTCCACCCGGTCGCCGCAGAGCCGGGCCGCCACCGCCGCGGACACCTCGTCCGGGCGGTCGGCCGGGCAAGTGGGCTTCTGCTGCGCCGCTGGCTTCGGCGCCGCCACGGCGGGCCGCTCCACCCGCCTCGGCACGTCCGACATGGTCGCCACCAGGACGACCGCCAGCAGCAGCGCGAGCCGTCCGGCCCAGCGCGCGAAGACCCCGCGCGCCAGCGCCACGAACACACCAGTACCCAACGGTTCTTCCATCGAAGCCCCCGTGTCGCAATGGAAAAAGTCCGCGCAGCATAGAAAGGCCGATCGCTGCTGATCAATCCCTTGACAGGCGGGCACCGCGCACATACAAGCAGCGATCATTTCCGGACAGGTTGATCGAAAGGCTTCAGATCTCTCCAGTCACGCCAACCCGACTTGTCCGATCGGCGATCGTCACTCACCGCTGCGTCGGCACCGACTCGGTCGCGGTCGCGTGGCGAAGCGCTGCGGCGCCACCTCGCGTCCACGGCGAAGCGGCCGGACCAACGCCCTCCGGGCGATGACCTTCGGTGATCACGACCCACCAGGGCGGCCCTGGGCATCCCGGCACGCCCCATCGGAGGAATGTGCTGCAGATCACATCACCTGTCGATGCCGCGGGACGGGTCGGGTGGTTGGACTCGATCCAACCGCTGCTGTCATGATGCGGCCCATGTCGATGTCCCGCCGTACCGCGCTCGGCGCCGGTCTCGCCGCCGCCGCCACCCTCGCCGGCTGCCGCGAGGCGGTCCG
Source organism: Micromonospora sp. NPDC126480 (assembly GCF_040302465.1). Classification (NCBI taxonomy): domain Bacteria; kingdom Bacillati; phylum Actinomycetota; class Actinomycetes; order Micromonosporales; family Micromonosporaceae; genus Micromonospora; species Micromonospora sp. NPDC126480. Next base: position 211,980 of record NZ_JBEORU010000004.1, on the reverse strand, counting down.
CTCCGCAAATGCCGGCGCGACCGCCGCGAGCGCGAGCCCGAGCGCCAGCGCGAGTGCGTCGGCCGCGCCGAGCCGGTCGGCGGCGCGCGTCGCGGTCCCGGACGCCACCGGGACGACCGGGCCGGTGGTACGCGAGGGCGCGCTCGCGGGCGGCCGGCTGCGGGTGGCGCTGCACCGCCACCTCGCGCCGACGAGCGTCAACCCGAAGCACCCCGGGTACGCGGGCGCGGTGGCGCTCTGCCAGGTGGGCGGCGCGACCGTGGCGAAGGCGGTGGTGGGCAAGGCGTTGCGGTACGACGCCGGCCCGGTGCTGCTGCCCGAGTCGAAGCAGGTGGGGATGCGGTACGACTCGATCTTCGACCTGGCGTCGATCACCAAGGTCTACACGGCGATCCTGGTACTGCAGCAGGTCGACAAGGGTCGGATCGACCTGTCCGCACCGGTGGTGGACTACCTGCCCGGCTTCACCGGCGCCGGCAAGGACCGGGTCACCGTGGCCATGCTGCTGGCGCACACGAGCGGCCTGCCGGTCGGGGCGAAGGTCGCCGGGCTGCCCGACGACGCGGCCCGCCGGGCGGCGGTCCTGGCCACCCCACTGATCAGCGGCGCGGCGCCGGGCGCGGTGTTCCGCTACTCCAGCGTCGGGCTGATGGTGCTGGCGTTCCTGGTCGAGGAGGTCACCGGCCAGCGGTTCGACCAGGCGCTCAACACCGGGCTGACCGGACCGCTCGGCCTGAAGGACACCGGCTTCAAGCCGAAGACCTGGCTCAGCGCCGCCGACCAGGCGGCCCGGCTGGTGGCCACCGACGCCCGCTCGTCGCGGGGACTGTTGCGCGGCGTGGTGCACGACGACGTCGCCAACCACATGGGCGGGATCGCCGGGCACGCCGGTGTCTTCAGCACCGCGGCCGAGGTGGCCGTGATCGGTCAGTTGCTGCTCGGCGGCGGGGCGTACCGGGGCACCCGGATCCTCTCCGAGGAGATCACCCGGCAGATGCTCAGCAACGTCAACGCCGGGCTTCCCGCGGTCGACCCCGAGCGGCCGAACCGCACCTCGGCGCACGGCCTGGGCGTCGTGCTCGACCAGCCGTGGTTCATGGGGAAGCTGAGCGGGCCGCGCACCTTCGGGCACACCGGCTTCACCGGCACCTCCCTGGTGGTCGACCCCGACCGCCGGATGGTCCTGGTCCTGCTGACCAACCGCGCCCACCCCAACTGGAGCTGGGCGAACCCGGACCCGGTCCGGGTCGAGGTGGCGGACATCGTCGCGCCGATCCGGCCCTGACCGCGCGGTCCGCGCACAAACGGACAATCATCCCCACCCGTCACCAGCACCACGGGCACTGACGGCGCAAGACGCGACACAACGCACTCCCGGAACCGGCCCTCGACGTGTCACGATTCAAGGCACGGCGGGCGCAGTGACGCCGAGGGGGCTCGCGAGGTCGCGCCACGGGCGCGCGATGAGGAGGTTGTCCGGTGTCAGCGGGTGGGGCCCGCCGGGGACGGCGGGACAACGGGCTCGACGCGAGCGAGTACGCGGTCGCCGGCGACGTGGATCCCCGGGTCGGCGAGCATCTGCTCGACGTGCTCGCGGCCGGCGGCATCGCCGCCTACCTGCAACCCTCCGCCGACCTCAACCCGGTCACCCGCACCACGACGGTCCCGTCCCGCCCGGTCGACCGCCTGTACGTGGACCGGTCGCACCTGCGGACCGCCCGGGACTACCTCACCCAGCTCGCCGACGAGGGCGCCGCCGACCGGACGCGCGACGACGAGCCGGACATCGAGGCCGAGTGGGCGCGCATCGTCGCCGGGTTCCACACCACCGCCGGTGGCGGCGACAGTCCGTGGCCCGCCGCCGAGGACGTGGACGACGACCGGCCCGGCCGGGCCGCCACCGACGGCCCGACCGCCACCGACGTTCGACGGCTGCCGTACGCGGCGGACATCTCCGGTGTCACCGTCGGTCGCGGCCGGGAGGACGAGCCGTCGCTGCTCGACGGGTTGGACACCTTCGGCGCGGACCTGCCCGACGACGAGGACGAGGAGCGGTACACGCCGCCACCGCCGCCGCCACTGCCCCGGATCTCCAAGTACGCCGCGGTCGGCACGCTGGCCATCGTGGTCGGCTTCGTGCTGTTCCTGTTTCCGTCGCTGTTCCCGGCCGACCCGGGGATCGTGACCCTGCTCGGCTTCACCGGCATCCTGGCCGGTTTCGTCACGCTGGTCTGGCGGCTGCGCCCCGGCGACCGCGACGAGCACGACCCGGACGACGGCGCGGTCGTCTGACCGGCGGCGTCCGGAGACGCTCGTCGATCGCTACGCCCGCATCCCGGGACGCCCGCTCCCCCGGCCGGTGGCGTAACAGTGGTGTAACTTACGGTCAGTAGGAATACCGCTGTCCGTCATGTCCCCCTCCGCTGACTGCCGGCCGTTCCTTCCCCCTCTCCCCGGCGGTCGCTCCCCGGCAGATCGGAACGCCCGAGATGCGACAGAGCTCCCTGGTGGTGGTCGCCAACCGCCTCCCCATCGACGACAGTGCGGCACCGGACGGCGCCTGCGAGTGGCGCCGCAGCCCAGGCGGCCTGGTGAGCGCCCTGCACCCGCTGCTGCGGCGCACGCCGGCGACCTGGGTGGGCTGGGCCGGCGGCACCGGACCGGCACCGAGGCTGCCCGACATCGACGGCGTGCGCATGCACACCGTGCCGCTCACCGCCGACGACCTGCGCGATCACTACGAGGGCTTCGCCAACGCCACCCTGTGGCCGCTCTACCACGACGCGGTCGAGCAGCCGGAACACCACCGGCGCTGGTGGGAGGCGTACCAGCGGGTCAACCAGCGGTTCGCGGAGGCGACCGCCGAGGTGGCCGAACCCGGAGCGGTGGTGTGGGTGCAGGACTACCACCTGCAGCTCGTGCCGGGCCTGCTCCGGTCCCTGCGCCCGGACCTGCGGATCGGCTTCTTCCTGCACGTGGCGTTCCCGCCGCCCGAGCTGTTCATGCAGTTGCCCCGCCGGGCCGAGCTGCTGCGGGGCATGCTCGGCGCCGACCTGGTCGGCTTCCAGCGGGCCCAGGCCGCGCACAACTTCGCCCAGCTCGCCGTGAAGGTGCTCGGCCTGCCGGCCACCGACCGCCGGATCGCCGTCGACGACCGGGTGGTCCGCATCGGCGCGTTCCCGGTCTCCATCGACACCGCCGAGATGGCCGCCCTGGCCGCCCGGCCGGACGTCGCCGACCGGGCCGGCCGGCTCCGCCGCGACCTCGGCAGCCCCGAGCACGTCATCCTCAGCGTCGACCGGATGGACTACACCAAGGGCATCGAGCAGCGGCTGAAGGCCTACAGCGAGCTGATCGCCGACGGGCACGTGAAGGTGCGCGACACCGTGCTCGTGCAGGTGGCGGTGCCGAGCCGGGAGCGGGTCGGGCAGTACCAGATCCTCCGCGAGCGGGTCGAGCGCGAGGTCGGCCGGATCAACGGCGAGTTCGGCCGGGTCGGTGAGCCCGCCATCCACTATCTGACCCAGCCGTTCGACCGCGCCGAACTGGCGGCGCTGTACCGGGTCGCCGACGTGATGGCGGTGACCCCCCTGCGGGACGGCATGAACCTGGTGGCCAAGGAGTACGTCGCCGCCCGGGTCGACGACACCGGGGCGCTGCTGCTCAGCGAGTTCGCCGGCGCCGCGGCCGAGCTACCCCAGGCGTACCTGGTCAATCCGCACGACCTGGAGGGGCTCAAGCAGGGACTGCTCGCGGCGCTGCGGGCCCGGCCGGACGACATCCGCGAGCGGATGCGGGCCATGCGCGAGCACCTGCGCCAGCACGACATCCACGCCTGGGCCCGTTCCTACCTGTCCGCCCTCGACGAGGACGGCTCGCTGCTCAGCCGGCTCGGCACAGCGGACTGAGCCGCGGCTCAGCGCTGTCCCGGGTCCTTCTCCAGCCAGTCCAGGATCGCGTCCACGGGCTCCTGCCACCGGGCGTCCAGCATCAGGTCGTGTCCCATGCCGGGGAACAGCAGCGGCGCCGAGCCGTACCGCCGGGCGGCCCGGGTGAGCGCCGACGCCGGCACGACGCGGTCGTCCGGGCTGCCCAGCACCAGCACCGGCGGGTCACCCACCGCCGGCTCGGGTTCCCGGCCGAGCAGCAGCTGCCACTGCGCACGCCGGCCGGCCCGCCCCAGCCGCGACAGGTGCCGCCGAACGTCGTCCACCGGCAGCTCACGGCTGAACAGCTGCGCGCGGCTCAACCGGAGCCGGCCGCCCACGAGCGCCGGCAGCGTCCCCAGCGGGTTGCGGCGCAGCGCGACAGCCGCCGTGGCCCAGCCGCCGAACACCGGCGCCACCAGCACGGCGGCGCGGGCCGGATAGCGCGCCAGGGCGTGCGCCACCACAAGCGCCCCGGCACCGTGCCCCACCAGCACCGCCTGGCGCGGCAGGCTCGACGCCACCTGGACCACGTCATGGGCGTACGCGCGCAGCGTCGCGTCCGGCGCCGGCTCGCTGCCGGCGTGACCGCGCAGGCTCAGCGCGTACGCGGGGAAGCCGCGCGCGGCCGCGTGGCCCAACCAGTGCTCCGCGAACGCCCACGCGCCGTGCCCGAAGCCGGGCACGAACAGCAGCGGGGGGCGGCCCTCCTCGACCTGTGGGGCGGCGCCGAGCACCTCCCGCCGGACCGGGCGGACCGGTCGGGCCCACTCCCATCCCCGCATGATCCGCACCTGCTGTGTCACTTCTGCTCCAGGTCGTGGAGGGCGCGCTGCACCGCGCGCAGGTAGTCGGCGTGGCCGACCTCGAACCAGTGCCGGCTGCTGTCCTTGACCGGCCCCGAGTAGCGCTCCCCGGCCCGGGCGGTCACCGTCGCGGCGAAGGCCGCCGCCCGGTCCGGTCGGGTCACCCGCAGCCGCAGCAGCCGGGCGAAGAGCACCGCCTGCCAGTGCGACAACGCGAAGATGCCGGAGTCGGGCTGCACCAGGCCGGCCACGGCCAGGGTCGGACGGTTCGGCACGAACGCGTTGAGCCACAGCACCGGCCGCCCGGTCGCGCCGTCGTCGCCGAGGATCTTCGGGTCGAGGAACTCGAACCGTGGCAGGTAGCCGGTGGCGAACACCACCAGCTCCGGGTCGACGTGCCGCCCGTCGGTCAGCTCGACGGCGGAGCGGTGGAAGCGCGCGACCTCCGGCACCGGGGTGATCCGGCCGTGGCCCACGTAGTACACGAGCTGGCTGTTGGCGATCGGGTGCGTCTCGTACACCCGGTGGTCGGGCTTGGGCAGCCCGAAGCGGGTCAGGTCGCCGACGGTCAGCCGCAGCGTGAGGTGGTAGAGCCACTGCCGCACCCGCCGTGGCACCCGCAGCGCCAGCAGCGCGTCGTTGACCTGGTCGGCGGGGCGGCCGAGCACGTACTTCGGCGCGTACCAGTAGCCCCGGCGGGTGGAGTGCCAGCACCGCGACGCCTGCTGCGCGGCCTCCACGGCGATGTCACAGCCGGTGTTTCCGCCGCCGACGACAAGCACCCGCTTGCCGCGCAGCTGCGCCGGGTCCTTGTACGACGAGGCGTGCATGATCTCGCCCCGGTACTCGGCGAGGCCCTGGTAGCCGGGCAGCTTCGGCGACCAGTTGTGGCCGTTGGCGACGACGACGGCCGCGTACCGGGAGGTGCGTTCCGGACCGTAGCCGCCGGTGCTGCGGGTGGTCACGTCCCAGCGTTCGCCCTCGACCGGCTCGACCCGCACCACCTCGGTGCCGAACCAGATGTGCCGGCGCAGGTCGAAGTGATCGGCGTACCGCTCGAAGTAGGACAGCAGCTGGCCGTGGTGCGGGTAGTCCGGCCAGTGGTCCGGCATCGGGAAGTCGGGGAACTGGGTGAACGGGCGCGACGAGATCAGGTGCGTGCTCGCGTACACCGGGCTGCGGTCGTGCCGCCAGTTCCAGGCGCCGCCGACGCCGGTCTCCCGCTCGTAGCAGTCGACGCCGAAGCCGTGCTCGGTGAGGTTCTTGATCGCGGTCAGACCGCTCGCGCCCGCCCCGATGACGCAGACCGTGTCACCCCGGTCGGAGACCGGGCGGCCGTCGCGGGTCAGGGCGGGGTTGCTCGACTCCGGGTCGGGCCGGCCGTGGTCGGTGGAGGTGGACACCGAGTTCTCCTTTTGTGCGGCACGGGTGCCGGGTCGCGCAGCATCCTGCCCACATCGGATGGCCGATGTCCAGACCCGGGGCGCCGGGCGTTCAGTCGGCGGCGGGCAGCAGCAGGTCGACCAGGACCGGGAAGTGGTCGCTGGCCCGCCGGGTCTGCGGTGTGTCCACCACGTCGTAGTCGACCACGGTGATCCGCGGGTCGACGAACAGGGCGTCGATGCGGCGGCGGGGGCTCGCGCAGGAGAAGGTGAGCCGGTCGGCGCGGTCCATCGCCACCGCCGCGTCGGTGCGGCCGGCCGCGACGGCCGCCCACGCCGGCCCGTCCGGCCCTTCGTTCAGGTCCGCTCCGGCGATGACCGGGGCGGGTGCCCCGGCCAGCCCGCGGGCGAACAGCTCGGCCTGCGCCGGCCGCTCCGCCGGATCGGTGGACAGGTGCGAGCCGGCGACGGTGAACCGGGCACCGCGCTCCACCAGGCAGTCGGCGTACGCGGCGCCGCGCAGGTGCCGGCCCGGCGTGAGCGGAAACCGCTGGCAGCGGGTGGCGGTCACCCGGACGCGCAGGCTGGTCAGCAACAGGTTGCCCAGGGCGGGCAGCCCGCCGGCCGCGACGACGAGGCCGAACGACTCGGCGAGCGCCGCGGACTTCTGCCGCCACCGGAACCGGCGCGGCCCCTCCTGCACGATCACCACGTCCGGCGCCGCCGCGCGGACCACGGCGGCGAGGGCGGCGGTGTCGTCGCGCTGGCTGTGGATGTTGTACGAGACGACGCGCAGTGGCACGCCGTCACCCCGCGCCGGCACCTCAGATCCGGCGGGCGAGGTCGGCGGCGCCGATGACGCCGGCGGTGTTCCCCAGCTCGGCGGGGCGGATCTCGGCCACCGGCAGCCGGCCGCGCTGGGCGAGCGCGTCGGTGAAGGAGCGGCGGGTGGGACCCATCAGCAGGTCACCGGCGTCGACGACACCACCGCCCACGACCAGCACCTGCGGGTCGAGGATCTGCGCCATGTCGGCGAGGCTGGTGCCCAGCCAGCGGCCGACCTGGGCGAACGCCTCGGCGGAGACGGTGTCGCCGCCCTGCGCGGCGGCGGTGACCATGCGGCCGGTGATCGCCTCCGCGTCACCGCCGGCCAGGTCGAGCAGCCCGGTGGCGCGGTGCGGCTCCTGGCGGGCGGCGGCCCGGGCGAACCGCACCAGGGCACTGCCGCTGGCGTACTGCTCGATGCAGCCCAGCCGGCCGCAACCGCACAGGTGGCCGTCGGGCACGGTCATCATGTGGCCCAGCTCGGCGGCGACCCCGTTCGCGCCGCGCAGCAGTCGGCCGCCGAGGACGATGCCGCCGCCGACCCCGGTTCCGATGGTGAACATGACCATCGAGTCGTCGGCGTCCCGGGCCGCGCCGTAGCGGAACTCGGCCCAGGCCGCCACGTTGGCGTCGTTCTCCACGATCACCGGCAGGCCGGTGGCCGCGCTCACGTACTCGCGCAGCGGTTCGTCGCGCCAGGCCAGGTTCGGAGCGAAGAGCACGGTGGAGCGACCCGCGTCGATCCAGCCCGCCGCGCCGATGCCGACCGCCTCGATCGAACGCCCGGCGGCCAGCTCCTGCACCACCTCGATGATGACGTCCCGGGTCTTTCCGACGTCCTCCGCGGGAGTGTCCCGTCGGGTCTGCACGAGCACCGTGCCGGTGTCGTCCACGACGCCGGCGGCCACCTTCGTGCCACCGACGTCCACTCCGATGGTCAGCGTCACCGCTGCCACTCCCCTCTGTCGTGCTGCCCCGGCCCACGGCGCCGCCGCTCCGGTCACCCGCCGCCGCGACCCCGATCGGACCCGTCCCGGCGGCACTCCGCCGGGCGTGTCGGCCCGCTCACGCGTATCCGATCATGGCGCCCGGTCCGGGCGCGACGCCGGTCGCGCCGTCGTCGGCCCCCGGCCGTCCTCGCCGGTGGTGCCGGGCGCCCGGGCGGCGGGCACCACGGCCTGCCCGGCCGACGTCGGTACGCTCTCGTGCCCGGCGGCGTCGGCGGGCGGTGCGGCGGCCGGACGGGACCCGTCCTCCGCACGGGTGGCGGCGGACCAGACGTCCCCGTCGGGCGCCGACGGAGAATCATGCCCGCTCCGGGTGGCCTCGCGCCACACGTGGTCCCCGGCGCCGGAGGCCGGGCCGGCGGACCGCGTCCGGTCGGGGGCCGTCGGGGCGGGCTCCGCCGGCCCGGAGGCGGGCTCCGCGGACTCCGCCGGGTGGGCGACCCGCTCGGCCGGCTCGGCCGGTGCGAACGCGCGCAGCAGGCTGGCGACGCCGGCGGCCAGGTCACCCGCCCCGGTGGCGAGACGCTCGGCGAACTCCGGACTCGGGTCGCGCAGGGCGACGATCGCGCGACAGACCGGACAGACGCAGCATTCGGCCGTACCGGTGGCGATACCGCCCCCGGACGCGCCGGCCGACGCGCCACGGCCGGCGCTGTGACCGAGGACACCCGACACGATCCCACCCAGCGGTCCCCACGGGCCGCCGGCACCGCCGGCCGCGGCCAGCCGCGCGGTGGCCAGCAGCGTGGCGACCAGCAGTTCCGCCTCTTCCCGGGCCGAACCCGGATCCGTTGCCCCCATGGTCGGCTCCTCTACCGCGGCGGCCGCGTCAATGCGCCGCACCGGGTGCTTCTACCCGGCGCTTGAGCTGCTTCAACGCGGTATCCATGATCATTTTCTCGGCCTTGCGACGGAACATGCCCAGCATCCCGACCGACAGCTCGACCTCCAGCGTGTAGGTCACCGTGGTCGTGCCGTCCCCGTTGCCCACCAGGTCGTACGAGCCGCGCTGCGTCCGCTGCATCTTCGAGGGCGCCACCAGGTGCCACTCGATGCGGGTGAGGTCCTCGGCGTACTCGTAGGCCAGCACGTACTCGTCGGCCAGCACGCCCGCGTCGATGGTGAACCGCACCTGACTGGCGTAGCCGTCCTCGTACTCCTCGACGACCTCGACCCGCCGGACCGCCTCGGTCCACTCGGGGTAGCTGGGGAAGTCGCAGATGACCGCCGCCACCCGTTCCGGTGGCGCGCCGATGATGATCGACTGGGTGGAGGAGTCCGCCATGTGGGGAGGCTACCCGGCGGTGTGACGAACCTGCCTGCGCCACCCACCCGGTCGGCCGGGTAGGTTTCGACAGAGCCGACCCGAGGTGGCGGCCGACCCCCGGCCAGTGTGAGCACGAGGAGTGCAGGTGCGCGAGTTCTCCGTCCCGCCGATCGTCACCGTCGGCGACTCGGCAAACCTCACCGACCCGGTCTGGGACAACGCCGACGTCGCCCCGGACGCCGTGCAGTTCGTCCGCTCCGGGCCCGACGGCGCCCGGATCGAGGTGACCTGCCAGCAGTTCCGCGACGAGGTGGTGGCGGTGGCCCGGGGCCTGGTCGCCGCCGGTGTGCAGCCGGGCGCCCGGGTCGCCCTGATGAGCCGTACGCGCTACGAGTGGACGCTGCTCGACTACGCGATCTGGGCCGCCGGCGCGGTCACCGTGCCGATCTACGAGACGTCAAGCGCCGAGCAGGCCGCCTGGATCCTGTCCGACTCGGGGGCGGTCGCCGCGCTTGTGGAGACCAACGCGCACGCCACGCTGGTGGCCGGCGTCCGGGACGGGCTGCCCGAGCTGGCGAACGTGTGGCAGATCGACGTCGGCGCGGTGGACGAGCTGATCTCCGCGGGCGCGTCGGTCGACCCGACCGAGATCGAGCGGCGCCGGGCGGGGGTGCGGTCGGGTGATCTCGCCACGATCATCTACACCAGTGGCACCACCGGACGCCCCAAGGGCTGCATGCTGACCCACCGCAACATGTACGCCGACATCGCCAACGCGGTGCCGGTGCTGCCGAACCTGTTCCGCGAGGGCGCCTCCACCCTGCTGTTCCTGCCGCTCGCGCACGCCTTCGCCCGGCTGATCCAGATCGGCGTCGTGCAGACACGCGCCACGATGGCGCACTGCTCCGACACGAAGAACCTGGTCGCCGAGCTGCAGGCGGTCCGGCCCACGTTCGTGCTCTCGGTCCCCCGGGTCTTCGAGAAGGTCTACAACGCCGCCAAGCAGAAGGCGGAGGCCGCCGGCAAGGGGAAGATCTTCGCCCGCGCCGAGGCCGTCGCCATCGCGTACAGCGAGGCGCTGGAGGCCCCGGGTGGCCCGGGCCTGGCGCTGCGTGCGCAGCACGCGCTCTTCGACCGGCTGGTCTACCGCAAGCTACGGGCGGCGCTCGGCGGCCGGTGCCGCGACGCCATCTCCGGCGGCGCTCCGCTCGGCGCCCGGCTCGGGCACTTCTTCCGGGGCATCGGGGTGACCATCTGCGAGGGGTACGGCCTGACCGAGACCTCCCCCGCCGCGTCGGCCAACCTGCCCGGCGCCACCCGGATCGGCACCGTCGGGCGGCCGCTGCCCGGCGTGGCCATCCGGATCGACGACGACGGCGAGGTCCTCATCGCCGGCGAGTTGGTCTTCGAGGGCTACTGGCGCAACGAGGCGGCCACCGCGGAGGTGCTCACCACCGACGGCTGGTTCCGCACGGGCGACCTGGGTCAGCTCGACAGCGACGGCTTCCTGCGCATCACCGGCCGCAAGAAGGAGATCATCGTGACCGCCGGCGGCAAGAACGTCGCCCCGGCGGTCCTCGAGGACCAGGTCCGGGCGCACCCGCTGGTGAGCCAGTGCGTGGTGGTCGGCGACCGGCAGCCGTTCATCGCCGCGCTTGTCACCGTCGACGAGGAGGCGCTGCCGGCGTGGCTGGAGTCGGCCGGCCTGCCGGCGGGCACCCCGGTCGAGCAGCTCCGCGAGCACGAGGGGCTGCGGGCCGAGGTCCAGACCGCCATCGACCTCGCCAACCAGGCCGTCTCCAAGGCCGAGGCGATCAAGGTCTTCCGGATCCTCCCGCAGGACTTCACCGAGGCGACCGGCGAGCTGACCCCGTCGCTCAAGGTCAAGCGGCAGGTCGTGCACAAGTCGTACGCCGCGGAGATCGCCGAGATCTACCGGAGCTGACTACGATCCGTCACGTGCCCGCCTCGACATCCGGCCTGCCGCGCCCGCATCCCCTCGCCACCGCCGCGCGCGTGGTCATGCTGGCGCTGATCGCGGTCCTCACTCTCTTCGCCACGCACGACGTCGACCAGCTGTGGTGGATCGCGCTGCTGGCCGTGGCGGGGCTGCCGGCGGTGCTGGCCCCGACGCACCCCCGGCTCGGGCCGCTCAGCCGGGGCGCCGAGGTGGTCGTGCTCGGGCTCGCCGCGAGCCAGGTCGCCTCCGTCGCCACGATCGGCGCGACGAACGGTGGGCTGGGCGCCTCCGCGGTGCTGCCGTACCTGGCCGTGCCGGTCACCGTCACCGCGCTGCGCCGGAGGTTCCGGGAGGGCGCGGCGCTGCTCGCCGTCGCCGCGGTCACCCTGCTGGCGGCGGGCGCGCTGACCGAGGTCGACGGCCGGCGGCAGCTCGCCCAGATCGGCTACCTGGCCGTCTGCGCCCAGTGGCTCATCCTCGCCGCCCTCGGGCTGTACGCGGCGAGCACGCTGCACCGGGTGATGCAGGCGCGGGGCGACGGCAAGCCCCAGCCGTACGCGGAGGCCACCCGGCTGCTCACCCAGCTGCGCACGGTGGCCCGGCAGCTGCCCGGCGCCACCCTCGACCCGGGCGGCATCTCCGAGCACCTGCTCGAGGAGTTGCGCACGGTGTCCCGGACGGACCGGGCGGCCGTGCTGTCCGCCAGCGGCGGCGGTCGGCTGGTGGTGCTCGCCCAGTCGGGCGCCGACCGGGTGGACTGGGAGACGACGCTCGACGCCGACTCGGCCATCGCCGACGCGTGGGCCAGCCAGCAGCCGCAGACCGCGGCCCGCTCGCAGGCCCGCTCGCACGGCGGAGGTGACGTCTCCGCGCTGATCGTCCCGCTGGTCGCCGGGGTGCGCACGGTGGGGCTCGTGGTGCTCGAGGCGGACGCCGCGCACGCGTACCCGCCCGAGGTCGTGTCCCGGGTGACCGCGCTGACCTCGCCGGCGGCGCTGCGGCTGGAGGCGGCCCTGCTCTTCGACGAGGTGCGGTCGCTGGCCACCAACGAGGAGCGGCAGCGGCTGGCCCGGGAGATCCACGACGGGGTGGCCCAGGAGCTGGTCATGGTCGGCTACGGCATCGACAACGCCCTGGCCACCGTGCACGACGACGCCGAGGAGACCGCTGAGTCGCTGCGGCAGCTGCGCCAGGAGGTCACCCGGGTGATCACGGAGCTGCGGCTCAGCCTGTTCGAGCTGCGCAGCGAGGTGGACCGGCACGGCGGGCTGGCTGCGGCGATCGCCGAGTACGCACGCACCGTCGGCGCCTCCGGCGGGCTGCGGGTGCACCTGTCGCTGGACGAGTCGACCGCCCGGCTCCCCGCCGCCACAGAGGCCGAGCTGCTGCGCATCGCCCAGGAGGCGGTGACCAACGCGCGCAAGCACGCCGGCGCCTCGAATCTCTGGGTCACCTGCGAGGTGGACCCCCCGTACGCGCAGATCGAAGTGTCGGATGACGGTCACGGCATCGGTGACCAGCGCACCGACGGACACTACGGTCTTGCGATCATGGCCGAGAGGGCGGAACGTATCCGGGGCCGATTGGAGATCAGGCCGCGGCAGCCGAGCGGCACGACCGTGGCGGTGGTGCTCGGTTCGTCGCCCCGGCGCGATAACGTGCGTGGCAGCGCAGCAGCAGAAGGGGAGTAACCCGAGGATGACCACACCGACACCGGCTACCCGCACCAAGGTCCTCCTTGTCGACGATCACGACCTGATCCGCAAGGGTCTCCGGCACGCCTTCGAGCGCGACCGGCAGTTCGAGGTCGTCGGCGAGGCCGCCACGGCGGCCGAGGGCGTCCGCCAGGCCGGCGCGCTCCAGCCGGACGTTGTGATCATGGATCTGCGGCTCCCCGACGGCAGCGGGCTGGAGGCCACGCGCGCGCTGCGCAAGTCCAGCGCCACGATGGGCATCGTGGTGCTGACCATGTACGCGGGCGACGACCAGCTCTTCGGCGCCCTGGAGGCCGGTGCCAGCGCCTTCGTCCCGAAGACCGCCCCGGCCGACGAGGTGGTCGCGGCCGCGCGGCACGCCGCCTCCTCGCCCAGCGCGTTCACCGCCGCCGACCTCGCTGAGGCGATGAAGCGCCGGCTGGCCCCGTCCGGCCCGCAGCTCTCCCCGCGCGAGGGCCAGGTGCTGCGGCTGCTCGCCGACGGGATGAGCGTCGCCGGCATCGCCAAGCAGCTCTTCGTCAGCGAGTCCACCGCGAAGACGCACATCTCGAAGCTCTACGAGAAGCTGGGTGCGGCCAACCGGGCCCAGGCGCTGATGACCGCGTTGCGGCTCGGCCTGCTCGAAGCGCCGGACGCCCCGAAGTTCTGACCCGCCGCACCGACCCGCGTCCGCCGCAACGGCGGGCGCGGATCTTTTTCATCGACCGCTGTATTCGACCGGCGCGGCGGCGCGCTATGGTCTCCCCCGGGCGGAATGCGGTCCGCGGGCGGTGCGGGCCGTGCGCGGCGAAGAGGTGAGGCATGCGACGGCCGGACTGGGCACCCGAGGACATCGACATCGAACGCCCAAGCGTCGCCCGGATGTACGACTACTACCTCGGCGGCTCCCACAACTTCGCGGTCGACCGGGCGGCGGCGCAGGCCATGGTCGCGGCCGTCCCCGAGGCGCCGCTGATGGCCCAGGCGAACCGCGCCTTCCTGCGTCGGGTGGTGCAGTTCCTCGTCGACGCCGGCGTCCGGCAGTTCCTCGACATCGGCTCCGGCATCCCCACCGTCGGCAACGTCCACGAGATCGCGCGCCGGGCCGCGCCCGAGGCCCGGGTGGTCTACGTCGACGTCGACCCGGTGGCGGTCGCGCACAGCCGGGAACTCCTCGCCGGCGAGGACGGGACGACAGTGGTCCAGGAGGATCTGCGCCACCCCGAGCGGATTCTCGACCACCCCGACGTACGCCGGCTGCTCGACCTGGACCAGCCGGTCGCCGTCCTGGTCGTCGCCGTTCTGCACTTCATCTCCGACGACGACCGTCCCGCCGAGCTGCTGCGGACGCTGCGCGACGCCCTCGTCCCCGGCAGCTGGCTGGTGCTGTCGCAGGCCAGCGCCGACGGGCGCGGTGACGAGGAGCGGGCCGAGGCCGAAGCGGTCTACCGGCGCACCGACAATCCGCTGTGGATCCGCAGCCGGGCCGAGCTGACCCGGCTCTTCGACGGCTTCGAGCTGGTCGAGCCGGGCGTCGTGTGGGTGCCGCAGTGGCACCCGGAGTCGCCGGACAGCGCGGAGGACGCCGAGCGCTCGGGGTTCCTCGGCGGGGTGGGACGGCTCGGTGGCTGATCCGCCGACGGCTCGACCCGCCACCCCGACCCGGGCCGGCCCGACGACCGGCTCCGGGGCCGCGACCGGCTCCGGGGCGGCGACCTTCGCCCGGGCGTGGGCGAAGGCCGTCACCGGGACGAGCTACCTGCCGATGGCCCAGGCACAGCTGGAAGGGCTGCTGGGCCGCCTCGCCGGGCAGCTGGCGGCGGCCCTGCTCGCCGAGCCGTTCGACCTGCGGACCGGCCAGCGGGTGGGCGCCGAGCTGGTGGCCGCGCACATCGCCTCCGCCGAGGCGCTGGGGCGTACCGTCGAGGTCGTCCAGCTGCGGCTGGTGCGCGACCTGGGGCTGGTCGCCGAGGACGTGGAGGACCGGCTGGCGCGGCTGCTCGCCGCGGTCGCCACCGGCTACGCGCGGGCGCTGCGCGACCGCACGCTCGACGAGCAGGAGTCGATCCGGCGGGCCGCGATGACCGCGCGGGTGGAGGCCGAGCGGGCGCTGCGGGTCAGCGAGGCCCACTTCCGCCACCAGGCCACCCACGACCCGCTCACCGACCTGCCGAACCGCACGCTGTTCACCGAACGCCTCGCCGCCGCCGTCGAGGTGCCGGGACGGGGCACCGAACGGATCGGGCTCTGTTTCCTCGACCTGGACCGCTTCAAGCGGGTCAACGACTCGTACGGGCACCGGGTCGGCGACGCCGTGCTCACCACGGTCGCCGAACGGCTGCGGGCCGCCCTCGACGGTCACCTGGTCGCCCGGCTCGGCGGCGACGCGTTCGTCGTACTGGTCGAGCGCACCGGCGGCACCCGGGACGTGATCGCGGTGGCCGAGGCGGCCCTGGCCGCCCTGCACGAACCGGCCGTGGTGGCGGGGCACGAGGTGACCGTGCGGACCAGCATCGGGATCGTGGAACGGCAGATCGTCGGCACCTCGCCCAACGAGCTGATGCGGGCCGCCGACAGCACCCTGCACTGGGCCAAGGCGGCCGGCGGCGGCCGCTGGGAGCTGTACGACGCCGAGCGTGACCACCGGGAGCTGGCCCGCCAGGAGCTGTCCGCGGCGATCCCGGTCGCCCTGGACCGCGGCGAGTTCTTCCTCGACTACCAGCCGCTGACCTCGCTGCACGACGGCCGGCTCCTCGGCGTGGAGGCGCTGGTGCGCTGGCGCCATCCGGAGCTGGGCGTGCTGCGCCCGGACCGCTTCATCGGTCTGGCGGAGGAGACCGGGCTGATCGTGCCCCTCGGCGGCTGGGTGCTCGCCGAGGCGTGCCGCACGGCGGGCGGCTGGTCCGGCGGCGGCGGGGCGCCGTTCGTGAGCGTGAACCTGGCCGTGCGGCAGGTGCACCGGCCGGTGCTGGTCCAGGAGGTCCGCGACCTGCTGCGCCACACCGGCCTGCCCCCGGAGCGCCTCCAGCTGGAGATCACCGAGAGCGCCATGATGAGCACCGCTGAGGAGCCCGTGCAGACGCTGCGGGCGCTCGCCGACCTCGGCGTCCGGATCGCCATCGACGACTTCGGCACCGGCTACAGCAACCTCGCGTACCTGCGGGCGCTTCCGGTGACCGAGCTGAAGGTGGCCGGGGAGTTCGTGGCCGGGTTGCGGACGCCGGAGGCCCGGGCGGACGAGCGGATCCTCGCGTCGCTTGTCTCGCTGGCGCACGCGCTGGACCTGACGGTCACCGCCGAGGGCGTCGAGACGGCCGGGCAGGCCGACCGGCTGCGGGCGATCGGCTGCGACGCCGGCCAGGGCTGGCACTTCGGCCGCCCCGAACCCGCCGACCGCATCCTGGCCCGCCTGGCTTGACCCCCACCCTCCGCGTCGATCATGGAGTGGTGGTGGGCGGTATGAGCCGGTCTGTCCCACTCTGTTCCCACCACAAGTCCATGATCAACCGGAGGTGGGGGTCAGTGGGTCAGGCGTGGAGGAGGGTGGTCATGCGGGCGGCCTGGGTCTCCCAGCGCCACTCTCGTTCGACCCAGGCGCGACCGGCGGCGCCGAACTGGCGGGCCAGGTCCCGGTCGGCGAGCAGCGTCGCCACCCGGTCGGCGAGCTGGGCCACGTCCCGCCCGCGCACCACGTAACCGGTCTCGCCGTCGCGGACGGCGTCCGGCGCGCCGCCGGAGTCCCCGGCCACCACGGGCAGCCCGGTCGCCGAGGCCTCCAGGTAGACGATGCCCAGCCCCTCCACGTCCAGCCCCCGGTTGCGGGTGCGGCAGGGCATGGCGTAGACGTCGCCGGCCGCGTAGTGGGCGGGCAGCTCGGCCGCCGGCACCGTCCCGGTGAACACCACGTCGCGTTCGACCCCGGCGTGCCGGGCCAGCTTCTCCAGCGCCGCCCGGTACGGACCGCCGCCGACGACAAGCAACGCCGCGTCCGGGACCCGGCGACGGATCTCCGGCAGCGCCCGGATCAGCATGTCCTGCCCCTTCCGGGGCACCAGCCGGGACACGCAGACCACCACGGGGCGGTCGGTCAACCCGAGCCGTACCCGCACCGGCTCGCCGTCGACGGAGGGGTGGTAGGCGTCCACGTCGACACCGGGGGCGAGGCGACGTAGCTCGGTCAGGCCGTGCAGCGCCCGGTCCAGCCGGACCCGCGTGTACTCCCCCAGGTACGTCGTCACGTCGACGCCGCGGCCGATGCGGCGCAGGGCGGCGCGGGCGCCGGGCAGGGCCGCCCAGCCGACCTCGTGCCCGTGGGTCTGTGCCACCATCCGACGGATCCCGGCCCGTCGGCGCAGGCCCGCGGCGAGGAGCCCGAGCGGCGCCGCCGCGCCGAACCACACGGTGTCGCAGTCGTACGCCCGGGCCAGCCGGGCCGCCCGCCGGGCGACCAGCGGGGTGGGCAGGAGCACCCGGGTGCGTTCCCGGACCACCTCGAAGGGTTGGTCGGCGTCGAACTTCGCCGCGCCCCGCCAGCTGGAGGCGTAGACCACCACCGAACCCGGGGGCTGGCGAACGGCGAGGTTGTGCACGAAGGACTGGATGCCGCCGGGGCGGGGCGGAAAGTCGTTCGTCACCAGCAGGGTGCGGCCCACGTCAGCCACCGGCCTTCCGGGCGTGGGCGCGGGCGGCCGCGATCCGCTCCACCGTCGACGGATGGCTGGCGGAGTAGAGGTATTCCAGGCGGGGCGGATCGGGGTCGGCGAGGTTGATGCCCGCCAACCGGCGCTGCATCGCCTCGAACGCGACCGGATCGCCGGTGAGCGCCAGGGCGTGCGCGTCGGCGCGCGCCTCGACCCGCCGGGACATCAGGGCCTGCGCCGGTGCGGACACCAGACCGGCCACTGTTACCAGCGCCACCAGCAGCGGGAACGCGCGCGGCTGGGCGACCGAGTCGACGCCGGCCAGGCGCAGCAGCGGGCCCGAGGAGCCCAGCAGGTAGAGCGCGACGACCGCGGCGGCCGCGCCCAGCGCGCCGGTGAGGGTGCCGACCGCCACGTCCCGTTCCTTGGCGTGGCCCAGCTCGTGTGCCACCACCGCGGTCACCTCGGCCGGACTGGCCTCGCGCAGCAGGGTGTCGTAGACGACGATCCGTCGGGTCGGACCGAGACCGGAGACGTAGGCGTTGACCGCGCGGGTGCGACGGGACGCGTCGGCCACCAGCACGTCGCGCACCGGTACCCCGTCGCGGGCGGCGAGGTCCATCAGCTCGGTGCGCTGCGGGCCCGGCGGCATCGGGGTGAAGCGGTTGAACACGGGCTCCACCAGCACCGGGAGCACGAACGACAGCAGCACCACCAGGCCGGCGGCCCCGGCTGCGCCGAAGGCCCACCACCAGCGCGGCGCCAAGCGGATCACCGAGTAGAAGCCGAGCAGCGCGACCGCGCCGATGACGGCACTGACGGCGTACGACTTGAGCAGGTCGACCGTCCAGCCGCCCCAGCCGTTGGTGGCCAGCCCGTACCGGGTCAGGACGGCGTGCCGCCACGCGGCGAAGGGCAGCGTGACCAGATCGGCGACGAGCACCACGGCGAGCCCGCCGAGCACCGCCTCGGCGATCCAGTGCCCGCCGAGGGGGCGCCCGGCCAGCTCGACCAGGCGGCTGCCCAGCGGGGTGAGGCCGAGCGCGAGCGCCACCAGCAGGCCGACGCCGATCGCGGCCCAGCCGCCGGGCCGCAGGGCCGCCCGGAACTCCCGGCCCCGGGCCACCTGGTCGGCGGGCAGGTCCCGCAGGGCGGCCAGCTGGTCGGCGCGCGGGGCCGGCGGGCGCTGCCACGGGATCAGCACCGCGGCGGCGACGCCCAGCGCCACCACAAGCCCCACAAGCGTCAGCAGTGCCCAGGCGCGGGGGCTCACCGCAGCGCCTCCCGGCCGGGGACGCCGGCGATCGCGATGGGCCTGCCGTCACCGCGCCGCACCCGCGTCATGCCGCTCCTCCCGTCGTGACCGCCCATCGTAGTGCGCCGGCCCGCCGCGACGGCGGCGGTCCCCACGGCTCCGGCCCTGCGGCGTCGGCGCTCCTGGCTCCGGCACCGCACCCCCTGCGGCTCCACGCCCGGCGCCACCTCGACGGACGCGCGGACGGCGTCGGGTGCGCCCGGCCCAAGCCCCGCGCCGGCCAGGCTCCGCCCCGGCGCCGGCCCGCTCGGCCTCCGCCCGGTGGCGGGCCGAGGATCCACTCAGGCGACCCGCCGACGGCGGGCCCGGGCACGCGCGGGAGCACCGTGAGTGGGGACACTGGACGGCTCGGGCAGCACCTCCACGTCGAAGCCGGCCCGGGCGAACACCTCCACCGCCCGGGCCTCGGCGGCGCCGAGAGCGGGCGACCCCTCGTCGAACAGGGCGGTCACCAGGCAGCCGGAGCAGCCGGCGCCCTGGACGCCGCACCGGTCGCAGTCGATGAGCATCGTCGTCTCCCTGTCAGGGCTGGCGGCGGGCGGGGGGCGCGTCGCCACCCGGCCACCGTCGGTCACATCGACGCTAACGGCGGGGTACGACATGAACCGGACAAGCGGCGGCCATCCGGAGACCAGGGAAGGAAACGACCCTGTGGGGGCGCCCGAGCGGGCTGAAGCTCGAGGCACCTCGACCGGCGAGGGCCGCCGGCAACTTCGGGGAAGATGCTGCCTCCCGTGCGAACGAGACAGCATCTTCCCCGAAGTTGCTCACGGCAGGTCCGTTCCGGGGGCGGCCACGCGGTCCGGAGTGCTCCGGGCCGGCGACGGGAGCCGAGCCGGCGCGGTCAGGAGCGGGCGAGGCGCCGCAGCAGCGAGTCGGCGCCGAGCGGGTAGGCACCGTGCCGGCGTACCCCGTCGGCGACCTCGCGGTCCGACGAGACCACCACCACCGGGCGGCCCGACGGCTCGGCCCGCACGAGGCGGCGGATCAGCTCGTCGGCGGTCTCCCCCTTTCTGGAGAAGAGCACCCGTACGCCACGCGGGGTCGGCGGCAGTCCGTGCATCCGTTCCGCGCCGTCGAACACCACCGTGACCTCGTCGCCGGTCTGCGCGGCGATCCCGCCCAGCCCGGTGATCAGGCGCTTGCGCTGCTGCTCCAGCGACATCTCGCCGAACCCGCGCTTGGTGACGTTGTAGCCGTCCACCACGAGGTGCGCCCGGGGCAGGGCGAGCAGCTGATCCAGCCGGGCCGGGTCGTCGGTGTCCCGGGCGCGGGCCGCGGTGCCGGCCGCGGTGGTGCCGGACTGGTCGGCGAAGGCATCGGCGACGAAGTCGGCCGGCAGCTTGTCCACCGGGTCCAGCGCCAACTCGCGCCGCAGACCCACGGCGGCCTGGCCGATCGTCTCCAGCAACAGCCACAGCCGGGCGTCGTCCACCGACCGGGCCTCCTTGGCGCTGGCCCGCGCCACACCGGCCGCCGCCTCGGCCTCGGCCAGCCGGGCCCGGGCCCGACGCAGCTCCGCGTCGGCGTCGGCCGCCGCCCGGGCGGCCCGGCCGCGTTCGGTGGCGAGCATCTCGGTCGCCTTGCGTTCCCGGGCCTGCGTCTCGCGCAGCGAGCGCGCGAGCTGCCGCGACTCCTCGCGGAGCTGTCCCAGCTCCTCGCGGACGCGGGCCAGTTCGTCGCGCAGCTTCTCCGCCTCCACCCGGGCCACCGCCCGGTCGTGCTCGGCGCGGGTGGCCCGCTGTTCGGCCTCGCGGACCAGTTCGGCGACCACCGCGCTGTCCGCCTCGGCGCGGACCGCCGCGCCACTGGCGTCGATCAGCTCCCGCCAGCCCTGCGGCCGCGCGAGGTACGCCAGGGCCGCCACCTCCACCGGATCGGCGGCGGCGGGTGCGGTGCCCTCGACCACCGCGGCGCCCAGGTCGCCCGCGTCGCTGAGCACCCGGGCGGCGACGCGCTGGCGGAACAGCGGGTCAGCGGTCAGTTGGGCGGCGATCGCCGGTGCGCCCAGGCGGGCGCGGCGGTTGGGGGCGAACTTGGCCACCCGCCGCAGCGGGACCGGCACCTCTTCGGCGGGAAGGCCGGGCAGCACGGCGGCGGCGAGCGCCACGATCCGCTGGCGGACCGGCTCGGGCAGGACGGGCTCCGGCTCCGGTCCGCCGCCCTCGGCGGCCTCGCCGGCGGGCACGCCGGACGCGGCCGCACCACCGCCGGCGGGGTCGGCGGCCGGCAGGGTCACGCCGGCCGCGACCGGGTCGTCGAGGGTGCCCCCCGTACCCTCGCCGCCCGTGCCCGGCGCAGCGGCGACCGGTTCCTCCCCGGGGAGGTGGTCGTCGTACGGATCGGCGAGGGGCATGTGGCAAGTCTCCCACCGCGACCGGGCCTACCGCCCAGCGAGTGAGCTGATCTCTCATCTTAGGTGGCGGGAGGGGCCGGCGGCACCGCTGGGGCGGAAGTGTCGGACGGGACGGTTAGCGTGCCGCCGATGGCACAACAGGAGTACGTCCAGGAGTCGCTGGCCGGTCTCGACCCGGCGGTCGGCGGCGTCGACCCGGAGCTGCCGCTCTACGCCACCACGTTCGTGGTGGTCGACCTGGAGACCACCGGCGGGGCACCGGACGGCGGCGGCATCACCGAGATCGGCGCGGTGAAGGTGCGCGGCGGCGAGGAGCTGGGGGTGCTCGCCACCCTGGTCAATCCGGGTGTGCCGATCCCGCCCTTCATCACCGTGCTCACCGGCATCACGCAGGCGATGCTGCTGCCCGCCCCGCCGATCGAGCAGGTCCTGCCGAGCTTCCTGGAGTTCCTCTCCGCCGACGCGGTCCTGGTGGCCCACAACGCCCCGTACGACGTCGGGTTCCTCAAGGCGGCGTGCGCCGCGCACGGCTACCGCTGGCCGAGCCCCCGGGTGCTGGACACCGCCGCCCTGGCGCGGCGGGTGCTCACCCGGGACGAGGTGCCCAACCGCAAGCTCGGCACCCTCGCGGCGTACTTCCGCACCGCCACCCAGCCCACCCACCGCGCGCTCGACGACGCCAAGGCGACCGTCGACGTGCTGCACGGCTTGATCGCCCGCCTCGGCGGCCACCGGGTGCACACGATCGGCGAGGCGATCGAGTTCGCCCGGGCGGTCACCCCGACGCAGCGCCGCAAACGGCACCTGGCCGAAGGGCTGCCCAAGGTTCCGGGGGTGTACATCTTCCGCGGCGCCGACGACCGTCCGCTCTACGTCGGCACCTCGGTCGACATCGCCACCCGGGTGCGCAGCTACTTCACCGCCGCCGAGAAGCGGGCCCGCATCTCGGAGATGCTGGCGGCGGCCGAGCGGGTGGAGGCGGTCGAGTGCGCCCACTCGCTGGAGGCGGAGGTGCGGGAGCTGCGGCTGATCGGCGCGCACGCCCCGCCGTACAACCGGCGGTCCAAGTTCCCCGAGCGGGTCGTCTGGCTGAAGCTGACCGACGAGCCGTACCCACGGCTGTCGGTGGTCCGCGGCCTGGCCCCGGGCGACGAGGCCTACCTCGGGCCGTTCACCTCCCGTCGGGCCGCGGAGCTGGCCGCGGCGGCCTTCCACGACGCGGTGCCGCTGCGGCAGTGCACCCACCGGCTGTCGGTGCGGACGGTCACGCCGGCCTGCGCGCTGGCCGAGCTGGGTCGCTGCCCGGCGCCCTGCGAGCACCGGATCACCCCCGACGAGTACGCGGCCCGCGCGGTCACGCCGTTCCGTGCCGCCACCGCCAGCGACCCGCAGGTGGTGGTGGACGCGCTGCTCGCCCGGATCGAGGTGCTCGCCGACGCGCGTCGCTACGAGGAGGCCGCGGTGGTGCGCTCCCGGCTGGCCGCCGTGCTGCGCGCGGCGTCACGCATGCAGCGGCTCGCCGCGCTGACCGGCATCGCCGAGCTGGCCGCCGCCCGGCCCGCCGCGGGCGGCGGATGGGAGTTGGCGCTGGTGCGGCACGGGCGGCTCGCCGGTGCCGGGGTGTCACCGCCCGGTGTCCATCCGCGACCGACGATCGCCGCGATCCGGGCCACCGCGGAGACCGTCGTGCCCGGCCACGGTCCGGTCCCGGCGGCCTCGGCGGAGGAGACCGAACGCATCCTGTCCTGGTTGGAGCGTCCGGAGACCCGGCTGGTGGAGATGTCCTCCGGCTGGGCGTCCCCGGTGGCCGGTGCGGGCCGCTTCCGGGCCCTGTTGACGAAGGCCGAGAGCGCCGCGTCCCACCAACTCTCGACCGAACGCTCATGACCAAGTGACCGATCGGACTACGTCGACTCGCTTACGCTGTTAAGGAAGTGCAGTCCTGCCCGTTTCGTGGGCCTGCTCCCGGTTGCCGCCGCGGGGCCGGGGTGAGGAGGTGTCCCTCGTGGACGTCGACGCCGGACACGGCGCCGCCCTCGGGGGCGCGCTTCCGACCCAGCCGGGTGACCTGCCGCTGACCCGCCGTCTGCGTTCGCTGCTGGCCTGGCCCACCGCCGACACCGACCCGGTCAGCCACCTGGTCCGCACGCACCGGTCCATCCACTCCGGCACCGAGCCGTCGGTGCTGCGCCGGGCGTACACGATCGCCGAGACGATGCACCGCGGGCAGTTCCGCAAGAGCGGCGAGCCCTACATCACCCATCCCCTCGCGGTCGCCCAGATCTGCGCCGACCTCGGCATGGACACCATCACCCTGGTCGCGGCGCTGCTGCACGACACCGTGGAGGACACCCGCTACACCCTCCAGGCGCTCGCCGACGACTTCGGGCCGGAGGTGGCCCACCTGGTCGACGGGGTGACGAAGTTCGACAAGGCGTTCTACGGGCAGGTCGCCGAGGCCGAGACCGTCCGCAAGATGATCATCGCGGCCGGCAAGGACGTCCGGGTCCTGATCATCAAGCTGGCGGACCGTCTGCACAACATGCGCACCCTCGGGGTCCGCTCGGCCGCGTCCCGGGAGCGCATCGCACGCAAGACCCAGGAGGTGCTCGTCCCGCTCTGCGACCGGCTGGGCATCCAGACCCTCAAGCGTGAGCTGGACGACGTCGTGCTGCTGCATCTCGAACCGGAGGAGCACGGCCGCATCGCCCGGCACGTGCACGACCGGCCGGGCTGGGACGCGTACCTGGCGGAGGTGGTCGCGCGGGCGAAGACCGCGCTGCGCCGCAGCCGGGTGACCGCCGAGGTGACACCCCGGCCGCGGCACCTCTACTCGATCTGGAAGGACACCGTGGCCGGTGGCCACCCCACCCCGTACGACCTGCCCCGCATCGCGGTCATCGTGGACGGTCCCGCCACCGACTGCTACGCCGCGCTGGGCGCGATCCACGGCACGTGGCGCCCGGTGCCCGGCCGCTTCAAGGACTACATCGCCTCCCCGAAGAACAACCTGTACCGGTCCCTGCACACAAGCGTCTGCGGCCCGAAGGACCGCACGGTCGAGGTGCTGATCCGCACCGAGGAGATGCACCGCTCCGCCGAGTACGGCATCGCCGCCAGCTACCGCTTCCCGCGCGCCGGGGCGGGCGCCGCCGTACGCGCCGAGCAGCTGGACTGGCTGCGCCGGGTGCTGGACTGGGAGCAGGAGACCGCCGACCCGGCCCAGTTCCTGGAGTCGCTGCGCTGCGATCTCGCCGAGGCGCAGATCCAGGTCTTCGCCGACGGGCGCCAGGTCGTGCTGCCCGCCGGCGCGACACCGGTGGACCTCGCGTACGAGCTGGGCACCGAGCGCGGCGACCACTGCCTGGCCGCCCGCATCAACGGCCGGCTCGCCCCGCTCTCCTCCTGTCTTGAGGACGGCGACGTGGTGGAGATCTTCACCGAGACCGACGACGTCGCCAACGGCCTCGACACCGCCCCGCGCGGCCCGCGCAAGGAGTGGCTGGGCTTCGTCAAGTCGCCGCACGCGCAGATGCAGATCACCCGCTGGTTCGCCGATCACACCGAGCCCGGCATCTCCATCACCGACAAGGTCCGACTCGGCCGGGCCACCATCGGGCTGGCGCTGCGCAAGCACGACCGCGGGCTCGCCAGTGACCTCCCCCTGCTGCGGCTCTCCGAGGAACTCGGCTACCCCGACCTGGAGACGATGCTGGTCGCGGTCTTCGATCGGGTCATCGAGCCGGACACCGTGGTCCAGCAGCTCATCGACCTGGTCGACCACCGGCAGTGACCGGTCCGGCCCCGGGCCGTCCGAACTTTCCTCGCTCCAACTAGCCTGGACGAATGATCCCCCGTTCGCGCGTCACCGGACGTGCCGTCGCGTACCAGGTCTTCTACCGGCTACCGCTGCCGGTGCGGCGTCGCCTGGTCCGGCTGGCCGTGCCGAAGTACATCGTCGGCGCGGTCACCCTGGTCCGGGACGCCGAGGCCGACGGGGCGGGCCGGCTGCTGCTGCTGCGCCAGCCGCCCGGCAACGGCTGGACGCTGCCGGCGGGGCTGCTGCAGAAGCGGGAGGCACCGGTGGTCGGCGCGGCCCGCGAGCTGTACGAGGAGACCGGGATCCGGCTGTCCCCCCGGGAGCTGCGCCCGGCGGTGCCGAACGCGATCGTCCATGACAAGGGCTGGGTGGACGTGGTGTTCACCGTCGACGTGCCGGCCTCGACCACCGCCCTGAAGGTCGACGGCGCGGAGGTCTTCGAGGCCGCCTGGCACCCGCTGGACGACCTGCCGCGGCTGACCTGGCCCACGGCACGCCTGCTGGGCTACTACGACATCGGGCCGCTGGCGGGCACGTTCCCGCCGCCGGTGCCCGACGTCCGCCCGTGACCCGCAAGAGCGTCTGCGCGGTGATCCTCGCCGCCGGCGAGGGCACCCGGCTGCGTCCGCTCACCGAACGGGTGCCCAAGGCGCTCTGCCCCGTCGGGAACGTCCCGCTGCTGGACCGGGCGCTGGCCCGCCTCGCCGGTCTCGGCCTGACCGGGCCCGACCGGGTCGCGGTCAACGCCAGCTACCTTGCCGGGCAGGTGGTGGGCCACGTCGGCGACCGCGCGCACCTGTCGGTGGAGCCCGACGGCCCGCTCGGCACCGCCGGCGGGGTGGCGAAGCTGCGGGACTGGATCGGCGGGCGGGGCGTGCTGGTGGGCAACGCCGACGCGTACCTCAGCGACCCGGACCGCCCACCCGGGCCGGACATCGCCGCGCTGCTGCGCGACTGGGACGGTGAGACCGTACGCCTGCTCGGCCAGCCGGCCGCGGACCCGGCCGCACCCGGCACGTTCGACGGTCACGACTTCACCGGGTTCTCCCTGCTGCCGTGGCGGCGGGTCGGTGACCTGCCGGTCGAGTTCGGCGACCTCGTCCGTGCCGTGTGGCGGCCCGCGGAGGCGGCCGGCGAGCTGACGGTCGTGCCCTACCCGGGCACGTTCTACGACACCGGCACGCCGGCCGACTACCTCGCCGCCAACCTGCATGCCGCCGGCGGCGGCACCCTGGTCGACCCGACCGCCTCGGTGACCGGCCGGTGCCGGCAGGCGGTCGTCGGGGCCGGCGCGGTGGTGCGCGGCGCGGTCACCCGCGCCGTGGTCTGGCCCGGCGCGACCGTCCGCGCCGGTGAGCACCTGCGGGAGGCGATCCGCGCGGGCGACGATCTCACGGTCGGAGTCGAGCGGCCAGCCGGCCGACTAGCATGAGCCACGACGCCGACGAACGGAGAAACGTCCCGTGATCACCGCGATCGTGCTGATCGACTGCGCCACCGACTCCATCCCCGAGGTGGCCGAGGCCCTGGCCGCCCTTCCCGGCGTCAGCGAGGTCTTCTCGGTGGCCGGGCACGTCGACCTCATCGCCATGGTCCGGGTCCGGGAGTTCGAGCAGATCGCCAAGGTGATCGCCGGGAGCATCTCGAAGGTCCCGGGCGTGCTCAACACGGAGTCCCACATCGCGTTCCGCGCGTACTCGCAGCACGACCTGGAGGAGGCCTTCGCGATCGGCCTCGCCAACGCCGACTGACCATCGTGCCCGGCGCACGTGACGGCCGGCCCACCCGGAGGTGGACCGGCCGCCGTGTCACCTGTCCGGCGTCAGCTCACGCCCGGAGCCGGCGTCTCGGTGGTGGTGCCACCGCCCGGAGCCGGCGACTCGGTGGTGCCGCCCGGAGCCGGGGTGGTGCCACCCGGAGCCGGAGTGGTGCCACCCGGGCCCGGTGTGGCGGTGCCGCTGGCCTGCGGAACCGGGATGCCGAGCTGGTTGGCCAGTTCCACCAGGGCGTCGTAGTGCGCCTGCAGGATCGGCAGCGCGGTCTGCGCCAGCTGCACCACCTCCGGCGCCGAGCCCTGCGAGATCTCCGTCTGGGTGGCCTGGATGGCCTGGACGTGACCGGTCAGCTCGTTGGTCACCCAGAGCCGGTCGAACTCCTCGCCGCTGGCGTTGTTCAGCTGGTCGAGGATGTCCTGCTGGTCCGCCGTCGGCTCGCTCGGCAGGTCGACGCCGAGCTGGTTGGCGACCTCCTGGACCGACTGGTCGACCTGCGTGTGGTCGGTCTTGAACCGTTCACCCAGGTCCTTCACCCCCTGGGCCTGGCCCTTCTGCTGGGCCAGCTCACCAGCGGTGATCTCGAACAGGTTGACCTGGTGAATCGCCTCCAGGTACTGCCGGTCCTGCTGTGACGGCTGCACCGCGGCCTGAGCGGCCGCGGCGGGTGCGATACCCACCAGCACCAGCGCGGCCAGCAGGCCAAGGCGTTTGATTCCCAACATGCTTCCCCCCCTTGAGACGTTGGACCGCACGGATACCCGACTGGCCGGGGTTATTCCTCCGTCGTCACCCGTCCGGGAACGCCCGTGGCGCCCGCCGGATGTTCCGGCGGGCGCCACGCGAGGGTGCGGGGGTCAGCGGCGCTCGCCGCTGCCGATCTCCTCCCGGTCACCGCGGGCCTCGACCGGCGGGTGGCCCGGCGACACCGGCGCCTCGGCCGGCTTCTCGATCGGGTAGAAGAAGCCCCGGATCGCCGGCCCGAGGGCACCGAGCCGGTTCATCTTCTTCGGGACGACCCAGCCGGCGTACTCCAGCTCGCCGTGCCCGTCGTGGTCGCCCGCGCTGAGCGGCTGGTGGACCTCGACGAACCGGCCGTCCGGCAGCCGCCGGATGATGCCGGTCTCGACACCGTGGGCCAGAACCTCCCGGTCGTGCTGCTGGAGGCCCAGGCAGATCCGGTAGGTGACGTAGTACGCGAGCGGCGGAAGGATCAGCAGACCGACCCGGCCGGCCCAGGTCATCGCGTTGAGGCTGATCTGGAACTTGTCGGCGATGACGTCGTTCGCCCCGGAGAGGGTCAGCACCAGGAAGAAGGCCACCGCCATGGCGCCCAGCCCGGTGCGGGCCGGGACGTCGCGCGGCCGCTGGAGCAGGTTGTGGCTCCGGTAGTCCTTGAGACGCCGGGCCTCGAGGAACGGGTAGAGCGTTGACAACGCGACAAGGATGCCGGGCAGGACGACCGTCGGCCAGAACAGCGGCGGGATCACGTACCCGTCGCCGATCGGAATGTTGATCTCCCAGGCGGGCATCAGCCGGGTGGATCCGTCGAGGAACATGACGTACCAGTCCGGCTGGCTGGCGGCCGAGACCACCCACGCCTCGTACGGGCCGAACAGCCAGATCGGGTTGATCTGGAACAATCCGCCCATCAGTGCGATCACGCCGAAGACGACCATGAAGAAGCCGCCCTGCTTCAGCGCGTACCGCGGGAACATCCGCTCGCCGACCACGTTGCCGTTGGTCCGGCCGGGGCCGGGCCACTGGGTGTGCTTCTGCTTGAACACCAGGCCGAGGTGAACGCTGATCAGGGCCACCAGCAGGCCCGGGATCAGCAGCACGTGGGCGATGTAGAAGCGGCTGATGATGATCGTGCCGGGGAACTCACCACTGAAGATCGACGAGGTGAGCCAGGAGCCGATCACCGGGATCGACAGCATGATCGCCGAGGCGATCCGCAGGCCGGTGCCGGAGAGGCCGTCGTCCGGCAGCGAGTAGCCGGTGAAGCCGGCGAGGAAGCCCACCCAGAACAGCAGCGAGCCGATGATCCAGTTGGTCTCACGCGGCTTGCGGAACGCGCCGGTGAAGAAGACCCGCAGCATGTGCACCACGATGGCGGCCATGAACAGCAGGGCCGACCAGTGGTGCATCTGCCGCATGACCAGACCACCGCGGACATCGAACGAGATGTCCAGGCTGGAGGCGTACGCGGCCGACATCGGCGTGCCCCGCAGCGGGGCGTAGCTGCCGCTGTAGACCACCTCGGTCATCGCCGGCTCGTAGAAGAAGGTCAGGAAGACGCCGGTCAGCAGCAGGACGATGAACGAGAAGAGCGCGATCTCGCCGAGCAGGAAGGACCAGTGGTCCGGGAAGACCTTGTTCAGCAGCCGACGCAGCGGGGTGGCCACCTGGAACCGGTCGTCCACCCCCCGGGCGATGTTGCCCGGG
The DNA here is from genome assembly GCF_040302465.1 of Micromonospora sp. NPDC126480. Lineage (NCBI taxonomy): Bacteria > Bacillati > Actinomycetota > Actinomycetes > Micromonosporales > Micromonosporaceae > Micromonospora > Micromonospora sp. NPDC126480. The sequence goes on along the minus strand of NZ_JBEORU010000004.1, from coordinate 182,762 downwards.
ACGGCTGCCCTGTCAAACTTGCGCCGCTTCACGGCCGCTCCCAGAAGTCGGGCCCGACGGTCTCGGTGTAGTCGGACTTGGCGACGAAGTAGCCCTCGGCGTCGACCTCGATCGGCAGCTGCGGCAACCGCCGGCTGGCCGGGCCGAAGATGGGCTTCGCGTTGTCGGTGATGAGGAACTGGGACTGGTGGCACGGGCAGAGCAGCCGGTTGGTCTGCTGCTCGTACAGGCTGGCGGGGCAGCCGGCGTGCGTGCAGATCTTCGAGTAGGCCGCGTAGTTGCCCCACATGTAGTCGCCGTGGCCCTCGCGCTCGTTGTTGCGGCGCGACTCCTGCGCGTCCTCGTCACGCAGGTGGATCAGCAGCGTCGGGGAGTCCGCGTGCCGGTTGCTCACCCCGTGGTCGATACCGGGGAACACGGTGATCTGGCCGCCGGCGCTGACGTCAGCGGGTCGCACCGGCCGGCCGTCCTCGCGGACCAGCCGAACCTTGGTGCCGTTCTCGGCCGGCGCGAAGCCGGTCCGGAACATCTGGTTGTTCTTGTGCGGGTCGGAGATCAGCCCGCCCACCAGCGGCGCCGCGGCCACCGCGCCGACCGGCGCGAGACCGGCCAGCAGCGAGATGCCGAGCAGCGGGCGGCGCTTCACACCCAGCTCGTCGGCCATGTAGAGCATCGTCTGGCCGGTGATGGCACGGTCGTCCTCGTTGACCACGCCCTCGTGCCGGTCCTGGATCGACACCTCCTTCGGCAGCAGCTTCTTGCCCCAGGTGAGGATGCCGAAGCCGATGCCGAGCAGGGCGATGCCCAGGGTCACGCCGAGCAGCGGCGTGTACCACTTGTCGCCGCCGCGGCCCGGAGCGTACTCCCACGGCCACCAGATGTAGACCGCCAGGAAGGCGGTGGCGGCGAGGCCGGTGAGCAGGAAGAACGATGCGACCGTACGGGTCATCCGCCGCTCGGCCTTGCTGCCCGGGACGAACTGCGGCTCGTAGTGGACGATCTCGATGTCGTCCCGGCGCGCGCCCTCCCGGACGATGTCGAAGCGGCTCAGCTCGGGGTCGGTCAGGTCCGGTGCCTGGCGGCTGGCCGGGATCCTCGGGTGCCCGGTGTGGGTGGTGCTCATGCCGTCACCTCGCTACGGACGGTGCCGACACGCGACACCAACGCAATGTTACTCAGCAGTCGCCCGGTCACGACTTGCCCGCGATCCACAGGCTGGCGAAGACCAGCGCGACGATGCCGACCAGGAAGATCGCCAGGCCCTCGGTCGAGGGGCCGTAGCGGCCGAGATTGAAGCCGCCCGGGTCCTGGTCGTGGTTCAGGGTCTCCTGGATGTAGGCGATGATGTCCGCCTTCTGCTCCGGCGTGATCTGGTTGTCGCCGAAGACCGGCATGTTCTGCGGGCCGCTCAGCATGGCGGCGTAGATCTGCCGGTCGGTCGCCGGGCTCAGACTCGGCGCGTACTTGCCCGAGGAGAGGGCGCCGCCGCCACCGCCGAAGGCGTGGCACTGCGAGCAGTTGATCCGGAACAGCTCGCCACCGGCGGCGATGTTCCCGTCCTCGTGGAGGTTCTCGCCCTCCGGCACCACCGGGCCGCCACCGAGCTCCTGGATGTACTGGGCGAGCTGGCGGGTCTCCTCCTCGGTGAAGACCTCCGGCTTGCGCTGCGCCTGGGCCTCCTGGCGGGCCATCGGCATGCGGCCGCTGCTCACCTGGAACTCGACGGAGGCGGCGCCGACGCCGATCAGGCTCGGGCCGCGCCCCTCGACACCCTGCGCGTTGCGACCGTGGCAGGTAACACAGCTCACGTCGAACAGCGCCTTGCCCTCGGCTGCGGCGCCGGACAGCGGCGGGGTGTCCTGCGCCTGCACGCCGGGGGCGAAGACGGTGTAGGCACCGCCGGCCAGCATCAGCGCGGCCAGCAGCCGGACCGCGGCACCCAGCCGGCGGCGGCCCCTGCTGCGCGCTGCGGGCCGCCCGCGCAGCCGCGCGAGCAGACCGCGTCGGCGGTCGTTGTCAGAAGTCATGACCTGTGTCCTTAACCGGTTGGACCTTGCCTGGGGGAGACGGAGCAGCGGCGCGGTTCGTGACGCGCCAAGATCACTGGAGCCAGTAGATCATGGCGTACAGCGCGATCCACACCACGTCGACGAAGTGCCAGTAGTACGACACCACGATCGCCGAGGTCGCCTGCGCCGGCGTGAACCGGCCCATGGTGGTGCGGATCATGAAGATGATGAAGGCGATCAGACCGCCGGTCACGTGCAGGCCGTGGAAGCCGGTGGTCAGGTAGAACATCGACCCGTAACCGTCGCCGTTGATCTTGATGCCCTCGTGCACCAGTTCCCGGTACTCGTTCACCTGGCCGAGCACGAAGATCAGGCCCATCACGAAGGTGATCGTGAACCAGCGCCGCAGCGCGTGCACGTCGCCCCGCTCGGCCGCGAACACGCCGATCTGGCAGGTCACCGAGGAGAGCACCAGGATCACCGTGAACGTCGTCGCGTACGGGATGTTCAGGTGCGGGGTGTGCTCCGCCCACTGCTCCGGCGCCGCGGCGCGGATGGAGAAGTACATCGCGAACAGCGCCGCGAAGAACATGAGTTCACTGGAGAGCCACACGATCGTCCCGACGCTGACCATGTTGGGTCGGGTCAGGGAGTGGATCCGGCTCTTGTCAATCGCTGGGGCCGCAGTCACGGGGTCATTATTGCCCTTGACCGGGGCCCACGATCACGGGGGTGCCAAACCGGTGCTGAGGGCAGCCCGATCGGGGAGGTCCGGTTCGCCTGACCTAGGCTGAAAAGCGTGCTGCACGCCGATCCGATCTTCACCGCGACCTCGGTCGCCGCACCGTCGGTGACCGCGGCCACCCCGCCGCCGTTCACCATCACCTCGGTGTTCACCGAGACGCGGCTGGACAGCTGGCTCGCCGTCGGCCTGGTCCTCGCCGCCGGGATCTACCTCTACGGGGTGCACCGCCTCCGGGCCCGCGGCGACCACTGGCCGGTCGCCCGCACGGTCTTCTTCCTCGGCCCGGGCCTCGGTGGCATCGCGGCGGTGACGGTCAGCGGGCTGCACGCGTACGACACCGCGCTGCTGTCGGTGCACATGGTCCAGCACATGGTGCTGTCCATGGTCTCGCCGATCTTCCTGGCGCTCGGCGCGCCGATGACGCTGGCCCTGCGTACCCTGCCGGCGCGCCCGCGCAAGCGGCTGCTGGCGATCGTGCACAGCCCGGTCGCCCGGATCTACACCTTCCCGCTCGTCGCGTTCGCGATCTTCGTGGTCAACCCGTTCGCGCTCTACTTCACCGACCTGTACCGCTACACCCTCGAGCACGCGTGGGCGCACGAGCTGGTGCACGCGCACTTCATCCTGACCGGCTGCGTGTTCTTCTGGCCGCTGCTCGGCCTCGACCCGCTGCCCGGCCGCTGGCCGTACCCGGGCCGGGCCCTGCTGATGCTGCTCTCCGTGCCGTTCCACACCGTGCTCGGGCTCACGATCATGCAGTCGACCACCCTCTTCGGCGGCGACTGGTACCCCTCGCTGAACCTCACCTGGGCCGACCCGTGGGAGGACCAGGTGGTCGCCGGCGGCATCCTGTGGGCGGGCGGCGAGTTCGTCAGCGTCACCATGCTGGCCGTGCTGGTCGTGCAGTGGATGCGGCAGGCCGAGCGGGAGGCCCGCCGGATCGACCGCGAGCTGGACCGCCAGGAGGCCCGCCAGCGCGCCGCGGAGACCACGGCCTGAGCCGCCCCGGCCGGGCGCCCACCGCCGCGCGTAGCGTTTCTCACACCTACCGGTACGATCAGCGGGCAGCTACGAGGTGGGAGCCAGACCAGCCATGACCGATCGTCTTTGCACCGTCCTGCTCTACAGTGACGACCCGCAGGTCCGCGACCGGATGCGGCTCGCCGTCGGCACCCGGCCCGCGCCCGGGCTGCAGATCGAGTTCGTCGAGGCGTCGACCTACGACGAGTGCGTCCGGCTGGTCGACGACTACGAGATCGACCTCCTGCTGCTCGACGGCGAGGCCAGCCCGGGCGGCGGCATCGGCATCGCCCGCCAGATCAAGGACGAGCGGGACGACGCTCCCCCGACCTGTCTGGTGATCGCCCGCGCCGCCGACCGATGGCTCGCCGCGTACGCCGAGGTCGACGCGACGCTGGTGCACCCGCTCGACCCGGTGACCACCGGCACGACGGTGGCCGAGCTGCTGCGGACGCACGCCCCCGCCTGACGTCCCCCGCTCCGGCACCGCCTCGGCGCCGGATCCACCGGCGCCGGTTCCCCATCCACTGGACCCGCTCGGGAGGCCCACTATGGGCGATCGGACCTGGCCGCACCTGCTCGCCACGCTGCTACGGGGCGAGGAACTCTCCACCGCCGACACGTCCTGGGCCATGGGCGAGATCATGTCCGGCTCGGCGGCCCCGGCGCAGATCGCGGCGTTCGCCGTCGCCCTGCGCGCCAAGGGTGAGACGCCGGCCGAGGTGTCCGGCCTGGTGGAGGCGATGCTGCGGCACGCCGTCCCGGTCGAGCTGCCCGACGAGCTGCGGGCGAGCGCCGTGGACGTGGTGGGCACCGGTGGTGACCTCGCGCACACCGTGAACATCTCCACCATGGCCTCGGTGGTGGTGGCCGGCGCCGGCGTACGCGTCGTGAAGCACGGCAACCGTGCCGCCTCCTCCTCCTGCGGCACGGCCGACGTGCTGGAGTACCTCGGGCTGCCGCTCGATCTCGGACCGGAGGGGGTGGCCAGCTGCGTCGCCGAGGCCGGCATCGGCTTCTGCTTCGCCGCCCGGTTCCACCCCGGCATGCGCCACGCGGGGCCGGTCCGCCGCGAGCTGGGGGTGCCGACCGCGTTCAACTTCCTCGGTCCGCTCACCAACCCGGCCCGGCCCCGGGCCGGCGCCGTCGGCTGCTTCGACGCCCGGATGGCGCCGGTGATGGCTGCCGTCTTCGCCGCCCGCGGCGACTCGGTGCTCGTCGTGCGCGGCGAGGACGGGCTGGACGAGTTCACCACCGCCGCCCCGACCCGGGTCTGGGTGGCGCAGGGCGGCACCGTGCGGGAGGCGGTGCTGGACGCCGCCGACCTCGGCGTGCCCCGGGCCACCCTCGCCGACCTGCGGGGCGGCGACGCCGCGTACAACGCCGACGTGGTGCGCCGCCTGCTCGCCGGCGAGACCGGGCCGGTGCGCGACGCCGTGCTGGTCAACGCGGCCGCCGCGCTGGCCACCCAGGGCCCGCTCGACGGGGATCTCACCGGGCCGCTGCGCGCCGGTCTGGACCGGGCCGCCGAGTCGATCGACTCCGGCGCCGCCGCCCGCACCCTGGACCGCTGGATCGAGGTCGCGCGCTCCGCCCGACCCGCCGACTGATCGGCGCGGCCCGGCCCGCAGCCGGGCGGTGGCGGGTGGCGTACCCGGAGAGTGTCGGACGGGCGTGGAAAACTACATCCGAGTAGTTCTCCGCCCCGTCGGCACCCGACGGAGCCGCAGCGAGAGGAGCCGCCCGTGTCGACCCGCGACCTGCACTGCGACGTCTGTCAGGGCGTGCAGCCGTTCGAGGCCCCGGCCTGCGTCGACGGGCACGGCGCCGACTGCCCCGAGCTGATCTGCACCGGTTGTGGCGCGGCCGTGCTCATCGCCACCTTCGCCTTCCACGCCCCGCGGCTGGCCGCCCGCCGTCCCCGGCGGCCCGTCCACCGCCGGGCCGCCTGAGCCGAGCCGCCCGCCACGGACCCGGGCACCGGCCGGTACGTCGAAGCCCGCCTCCCGGTCGGGAGGCGGGCTTCGGCGTCGGTACGGGTTCCGGGTCAGTGCTCGGCGGTACGCCGGGTGCCGCTGTAGTACTCGAACAGCAGGCCGCAGGCGCTGAGGATGACCGCCACCGCGCCCACGCCCAGCAGCCAGAACTGCCAGAACACCAGGCCGAGGCCGGCGACCGTGGCCGACAGCGCGACGCCGAACGGCCAGTAGCTGCCCGGGCTGAAGAAGCCGATCTCACCCGCGCCGTCGGCGATCTCGGCGTCCGGCCGGTCCTCCGGCCGCAGGTCGATCCGGCGCGACACGAACCAGAAGAAGCCACCGCACATCGCGCAGAGCAGGAAGCTCAGCAGCAGGGCCACCGTGCCGACCCACTCGACCCGGCCGCCGTCGGCGAAGGTCCACGCGCCGTAGAGCACCGTGGCGAAGAGCAGGAACCCGGCGATGGCGAGGAAGATGCGCCACTCGGTCTTCATGCGTGCCCCCTCAGTTGCCCGTGCCGGCGGACGCGTTGTCCGGGTTGAAGTTCGCGTCGGTGCGCCGCGTCTCGAACGGTTGGGTGGTCGTCGCGAACGGGTCCTCGCCGATCGCGGTCAGCGCCTCCTGCGTCGAGCGGCCCTCGCGCTTGGCGGCCAGGAACCGGTCGTACTTCTCCGGCGTCACGACCCGCAGCTCGAAGTTCATGAAGGCGTGGTAGCTGCCGCACAGCTCGGCGCAGCGGCCCACGTACGCGCCCTCGGACTCGAACTTGGAGATCTGGAAGACGTTGCGCACATTGCCCGGGAAGACGTCCCGCTTGAACAGCATCTCCGGCACCCAGAACGAGTGGATGACGTCCCGGCTGGTCTCCTCGAAGCGGATGGACCGGTCGGTGGGCAGCACGAGGATCGGGATGACCTCGCTGGTGCCGAGCACCGAGGCGACCGTGTTGGCCTCCGGGCCCTGCCCGTCGCGGTAGTTGAACTGCCAGTTCCACTTGAAGGCGACGACCTCGACGGTGACGTCGGGGTTCTTCGTCGTCCGCACCACGTCGGTCTGCACGATCGCCGTGTAGTAGAAGAGCACGGAGACGATCAGGATCGGCGCGATGGTGTAGAGGAACTCCATCGGGAGGTTGTAGCGCGTCTGCACCGGCAGCTCGTTGCCCCGCTTCCGGTAGCGCACCACGCACCAGAAGATCAGGCCCCACACGAACACGCCGACCGCGAGCGCGGCGATGCACGACGCGATCCACAGGTCGTACATCCGGTGCGCCTCGGGCGTGATGCCGCCCTGCGGCCAGCCGAACCCGCCGAACGCGGCGCCGACGTCGCAGCCCGTGAGCAGGAGCAGCAGCGCCGCTCCGCCGAGACCGAGCCCGGCGACCCGACCGGCACCCCGCCCCCGGCGCCCACCGGCTCCCGGGGAAGCGCTGCGCCGCACGGCCGACGGCCGTACCTCCGAACTCCTTGCGACCACCTGGTCCTGCCTCCCTAGCGCGCCGCGGTGTTTGTCCTGCACCGCCCCGCCCGGTGGCGGAGCGACAGCACCGGCGGCAAAGGCGTCACCGACGGTCGCAGATTACTCGACCATGACGGGCTGGGCCGTGTTGGGGTAGCTGTCCGCCCCCATCGGGGAGATCGCGGCGCGCCGACGCGATAGCGTGGGCCACCGTGAGCGCGAGGAGTGAGCCGGGGTTGCGAGCCCCGCAGTCGCGAACAGAGGCGGCACCGTGAGCGCGAGGAGTGAGCCGGGGTTGCGAGCCCCGCAGTCGCGAACAAAGGCGGCACCGTGAGCGCGAGGAGTGAGCCGGGGTTGCGAGCCCCGCAGTCGCGAACAGAGGTAGCACCGTGAGCGCTTCCCCGGTCTACCTGGACGCGGCGTCCGCGGCGCCGCTGCATCCGGTCGCCCGGCAGGCGCTGCTGGCCGCGCTTGACGACGGCTGGGCCGATCCGGCGCGGCTGTACACGCAGGCCCGCCGGGCCCGCCAGCTCCTGGACGCCGCGCGGGAGGCCGCCGCGGCGACGCTCGGCGTCCGGGCGGACGAGCTCTCGTTCACGCCCAGCGGTACGACGGCCGCGCACTCGGCCGTGCTCGGCGGGCTCGCCGGGCGGCGCCGGGTCGGTACCGGCCTGGTGCACTCCGCGATCGAGCACTCGGCGGTGCTGCACGCGGCCGAGAAGCACGGGGCCGCCGGTGGTTCGGCGACGTCCGTCCCGGTGGACCGGCTCGGCCGGGTCGACCTCGACGCCTGGTCGGCGGCGGTGGGCGCGCCCGGGGTGGCGCTCGCCGCGCTGATCGCCGCCAGCCACGAGGTCGGCACCGTGCAGCCGGTCGCCGAGGCGGCCGCCGCCTGCGCCCGGGCCGGCGTGCCGCTGTACGTCGACGCGGCCCAGGTGGTGGGCCGCGCCCCGCTGCCGGCGGGCTGGTCGGTGCTGAGCGCGAGCGCACACAAGTGGGGCGGGCCGCCCGGGGTCGGGCTGCTGGTGGTGCGCAAGGGCACCCGCTGGGAGTCGCCCTGGCCGGCGGACGACCGGGAGTCGGGGCGTACTCCCGGGGTGGTGAACCTGCCCGCGGTGGTGGCGGCGGCGGCGAGCCTGCGGGCGGCGGCGGCCGACGCGGCCGCGGAGGCGGCCCGGCTCGCGCCGCTGGTGGAGCGGATCCGGGCCCGGGTGGCGGCGGAGGTGCCGGACGTCGAGGTGGTCGGTGACCCGGATCACCGGCTCCCGCACCTGGTGACCTTCTCCTGCCTGTACGTGGACGGCGAGGCGTTGCTGCACGCGCTGGACCGGCGGGGCTTCGCCGTCTCGTCCGGCTCCTCGTGCACGTCCTCGACGCTTCGCCCGTCGCACGTGCTGGAGGCGATGGGGGTGCTGTCGCACGGCAACGTCCGGGTCTCGCTGCACCGGGAGACGACCGGGGCGGACGTGGAGCGGTTCCTGGCCGAGTTGCCGGGGATCGTGGCGGGGCTGCGCGCCGAGGCGGGGGTGGTGGGGCTTTGACGCTGCCGCGGGAGGTGCTCGACTGCCGGGGGCAGCGCTGCCCGCTGCCGGTGATCGCGGTGGCCCGGCGGCTGCCCGAGCTGCCGGTCGGCACGGTGGTGCGGGTGCTCGCCGACGACCCCGCGGCGGCCGTGGACATCCCGGCCTGGTGCCGCATGCGCGGCCACGAGTTCCTGGGCCGCCTCGACGGCGAGGACGGCCCCGCTTACGACATCCGCCGCCACCACTGACCACCCCACCCGCGCGGGGTTGGGAAGTTAGGGCAGCAGGTGCGGGCGGATGTCGTCTGCGGCGGTGTCGCCGTAGGACTCGGCGAGGCGCTTGACGAACAGGTCGCGGCGGACCTGGTACTCCTGCGTGCCGACGGTCTCCAGCACGAGCGTCGCGAGCAGCGAGCCGACCTGGGCGGCCCGCTCCAGCCCGAGACCCCAGGAGAGCGCGGTGAAGAAGCCGGCGCGGAAGCCGTCACCGACGCCGGTGGGGTCGACCGCGCGGATCTCCCGGGCGATCGGCACGTGGATCGGGTCGATGTCCCGCCCGGCGATCTCCACGCCCTGCTTGCCAAGCGTGGTGACCCGCACCTTGACCATGTCCAGCAGCTGCGCGTCGCTGAGACCGGCCTTGCTCTGCAGCAGCGACTTCTCGTAGTCGTTTGTCATCAGGTAGTCGGCGCCGTCGATCAGGGCGACGACGTCCTCGCCGGGCATCCGGGCGAGCTGCTGGGAGGGATCGGCGGCGAAGGCGTACCCCCGCTCCCGGCACTCGGCGGAGTGCCGCAGCATCGCCTCGGGGTCGTTGGCGCCGACCAGCACCAGGTCCAGGCCGTCCACCCGGTTGGCGACCGGCTCCAGTTCGATGTTGCGGGCCTCGCTCATCGCGCCGGCGTAGAAGGACGCGATCTGGCACATGTCGGTGTCGGTGGTGCAGACGAAGCGGGCGGTGTGCGCCACCTCGCTGATGTGCACCGAGTCGCAGTCGACGCCGTGCCGCTCCAGCCACGACCGGTAGTCGGCGAAGTCGGCGCCGACCGCGCCGACGAGGACCGGCCGCAGGCCGAGCTGGCCCATGCCGAAGGCGATGTTGGCGGCCACCCCGCCGCGACGCAGCACGAGGTCGTCCACCAGGAACGAGAGCGACACCTTATGCAGCTGGTCGGCGATGAGCTGCTCGGCGAACCGGCCGGGGAAGCTCATCAGGTGGTCGGTCGCGATCGAACCGGTCACGGCGATCTTCATGTCAACCCTCGGGTCGGGAGGCGGGGCGCCGGTCAGCCTACCGGTCCGGTCACCGAGGGGTGACCGCCCGGTCGGACGGCGGCCGCCCGCCGGACATCCGCCGGACACGACGACGGGGCCGCTCCCTCGTCGAGGAGGGAGGCGGCCCCGCGGTCGGGGAGGCTCAGCTGAACGAGTCGCCGCAGGCGCAGGAGTTGCCCGCGTTCGGGTTGTCGATCGTGAAGCCCTGGGCGTCGATCCGGTCGGCGAAGTCGATGGTGGCGCCGGCCAGGTAGGGGGCGCTCATCCGGTCGACCACGACCTCGACGCCGTCGTAGTCGGTGACGATGTCGCCGTCGAGCGACCGCTCGTCGAAGAAGAGCTGGTACCGCAGGCCGGAGCAGCCGCCCGGCTGCACCGCGATGCGGAGCCGCAGGTCGTCACGGCCCTCCTGCTCGATCAGAGCCTTGACCTTCTGCGCCGCGACGTCGGTGAGGATGACGGTCGTGGGGGCCTGGGCCTCGGTCGACTCGGTCTGCGCTGGCGTGGTCACGTGGAATTCTCCCTGCACGCGTACGGTGTGGTCGTCCTGGCCAACGTCACCTGTCGGTCAGCGATTCCCACTGTGGTCCGGTATTTGATTGTAGGCCTCCCGGCACCGGGTCACCCAGGTGACGCGGCCCGCACCGTCCCGGCGACCCCACCCGTCACCTGCTCCACTGCCGGGCCAGCCGGGCCGCCAGCGCCCTCAGCCCCTCGGCCGGGCGGCCCATCGCTGCCTCCACGCCGCCGCGCTCCTCCCCGCCGAAGTGCTCGACCAGGCTGTACGCCTCGGTGACGCCCGCCGCGGCGGCCTCCCGGCGGCCCGTGCTCACCCGTCCCGCCAGCACCACGCACGGCACTCCCCGGTCCCGGGCGGCGCCGGCCACCCCGGCGACCACCTTGCCGCGCAGCGACTGGTGGTCGAACGAGCCCTCGCCGGTGATCACCAGGTCGGCGGCGTCCAGCGCGGTGTCCAGGCCGATGGCCCCGGTGACCAGGCCGATGCCCGACTCGCACCGGCCGCCGAGGGCCAGGATCGCCGCGCCGAGCCCGCCGGCCGCCCCGCCGCCGGGCAGCGCGCCCAGGCCGGGCGGGCAGCCCGGCAGGTCCCGCTCGCAGACGGCGGCGAAGCGCTCCAGCGCGGCGTCGAGCAGCAGCACGTCGGCCCGGTCGGCGCCCTTCTGCGGGCCGAAGACGTTGCTCGCGCCGTGCAGCCCGAGCAGCGGGTTGTCCACGTCCGTCGCGGCCACCAGGCGGGCGTCGCGCAGCCGGGGCGCGCCGTCCAGCGCCGCGACGGCGGCCAGCGCCGCTCCCCCGTACGGCAGGGCCGCACCGGTCTCGTCCAGCGGTGTCACGCCGAGCGCCGTGAGCAGCCCGGCGCCGCCGTCGTTCGTGGCCGAGCCGCCGAGTCCGATCACCACCTCGCGGGCGCCGTGCTCGACGGCGGCGGTGACCAGCAGCCCCAGGCCGTACGAGGTGGTGTGCTTCGGGTCGCGTTCGGCCGGGGCCAGCAGGTGCAGTCCGCACGCCTGGGCGCTCTCCACGTACGCGGTGCCGTCGGGGGTGACCAGGATCTCACCGGGCGCCGGCCGGCCCAGCGGGTCGACGGTGGGCACCGGTACCCGGCGGGCGGCCACCCCGTCGGCGAGCACGTCCAGGAATCCTGGGCCGCCGTCGGCGAGGGGCCGGACGATCAGGTCGTCACCGCCGGCGACCTCCCGCCAGCCGTCGGCCACGGCGGCGGCCACGTCGGGGGCCGACAGCGTGCCGGCGAACTTGTCGGGACACAGCAGCACGCGCATGCCGAGCAGTGTGGCAGCACACACCGGCGGAGGCGGCGGCGCGCCCGCGCTGTGGGACCATGGGGTACGTGACGTCGACCTGGGTAGAGCCTTCCAACACCGCGACCGCGCTGCTGCTGCTCGGCCGGGGCAGCGACCCCGCCACCGAACGCGGCGTCGAGTGTCCGGGTGACCTGCCGGCGCCGAGCGACCCGGATCTGGTCGCCCGCGCGGCGGCGGCGAAGGCGAAGCTGGGCAGCAAGGTGTTCGTGCTGGGGCACCACTACCAGCGCGACGAGGTGATCCAGTTCGCCGACGTGACGGGCGACTCGTTCAAGCTGGCCCGGGAGGCCGCGGCGCGGCCCGAGGCGGAGTACATCGTCTTCTGCGGTGTGCACTTCATGGCCGAGAGCGCCGACATCCTCACCTCCGACGCCCAGAAGGTGATCCTGCCCGACCTGGCCGCCGGCTGCTCGATGGCGGACATGGCGGTGCTGTCGCAGGTCGAGACCGCCTGGGACGTGCTGACCGAGCTCGGCCTCGCCGGTCGCACCGTCCCGGTGACGTACATGAACTCCTCGGCGGACATCAAGGGTTTCGTCGGGCGCAACGGCGGCGTGGTCTGCACCTCGTCCAACGCCAGGCGGGCGCTGGACTGGGCGTACCAGCAGGGTGAGAAGGTGCTCTTCCTGCCCGACCAGCACCTGGGCCGCAACACGGCGGTGCTGGAGATGGGCTTCTCGCTGGACGACTGCGTCCTCTACGACCCGCACAAGCCGAACGGCGGGCTCACCGCCGAGCAGCTGCGTGACGCGAAGATGATCCTCTGGCGGGGGCACTGCTCGGTGCACGGCCGCTTCACCCTGGAGAGCGTCAACGACGTGCGGCAGCGGGTGCCGGGCGTGAACGTGCTCGTGCACCCGGAGTGCCGGCACGAGGTGGTGCGGGCCGCCGACTTCGTGGGGTCGACGGAGTACATCATCAGGACCATCGAGGCCGCTCCGGCCGGCTCGGCGTGGGCGGTCGGCACCGAGCTGAACCTGGTCCGCCGGCTCGCGCTGGCCAACCCGGACAAGCAGGTCATGTTCCTCGACAAGGCGGTCTGCTACTGCTCGACGATGAACCGTATCGACCTGCCGCACCTGGTGTGGGCGCTGGAGGAACTGGTCGCCGGGCGGGTGGTCAACCAGATCACGGTCGACGCGGACACCGCGCACCACGCGCGGGTGGCCCTGGACCAGATGCTCGCGCTTCCGGGCATCTGATCACTGTCGGTAGCGACATTGGTACGGGAAAGTGCCGGATCACCGATAAATGCCCCGTAGGGCGAAGTGACCGGGTCCATTCTCGTCACAGAGGGCTATGCTGCCGGGGCGACGACACCGGGGCCCCGGTTAGCGCCGCCACCTTCGCGGGTAGCAGGACACCCGCCCACCATCGACACGGCACCACCCGACGCGCTGGAGGTTGCGTTGACCGACGACGTCCTGGTCGTACACGGAGGCACTCCGCTGGAAGGGCGGATCCGCGTGCGCGGCGCGAAGAACCTGGTCTCCAAGGCGATGGTCGCCGCGCTGCTGGGTGACAGTCCGAGCCGGCTGTACGACGTGCCGAAGATCCGTGACGTCGAGGTCGTCCGCGGGCTGCTGGGCCTGCACGGCGTCAAGGTCACCGACGGCGACGAGGACGGCGAGCTGATCTTCGACCCGGCGAACGTGGAGAGCGCGAGCACCGACCAGATCAACGTGCACGCCGGCTCCAGCCGGATCCCGATCCTCTTCTGCGGGCCGCTGCTGCACCGGCTGGGCCACGCCTTCATCCCCGACCTCGGCGGCTGCCACATCGGTCCGCGCCCGATCGACTTCCACCTCCAGGCGCTGCGGGAGTTCGGCGCCACCGTCGACAAGCGGCCGGAGGGCCTGCACCTGTCGGCGCCGAACGGCCTGCACGGCACCAAGTTCGCCCTGCCGTACCCGAGCGTCGGCGCCACCGAGCAGGTGCTGCTGACCGCGGTGATGGCCGAGGGTGTCACCGAGCTGCGCAACGCGGCCGTCGAGCCGGAGATCATCGACCTGATCTGCGTCCTGCAGAAGATGGGCGCGATCATCAAGGTGCACACCGACCGGGTGATCGAGATCCAGGGCGTGCCGAAGCTGCACGGCTACTCGCACCGCCCGATCCCGGACCGGATCGAGGCGGCGAGCTGGGCGGCCGCCGCCCTGGCGACCCGCGGTCACGTCGAGGTGCTCGGCGCGGAGCAGGCCGACATGATGACCTTCCTCAACATCTTCCGGTCGGTCGGCGGCGAGTACGAGGTCACCGACGCCCGCCCGCCGCGCCTCGGCGACCCGGGCCAGGAGGGCGGCATCCGTTTCTGGCACCCGGGCGGGGAGCTGAAGTCGGTCGCGCTGGAGACCGACGTGCACCCCGGGTTCATGACCGACTGGCAGCAGCCGCTGGTCGTGGCGCTGACCCAGGCGCGGGGCCTGTCGATCGTCCACGAGACGGTGTACGAGCAGCGGCTCGGCTACACCGAGGCGCTCAACTCGATGGGCGCGAACATCCAGGTCTACCGGGACTGCCTCGGCGGCACGCCGTGCCGCTTCGGCCGGCGGAACTTCAAGCACTCGGCGGTCATCGCCGGGCCGAGCAAGCTGCACGCCGCCGACCTGGTCATCCCCGACCTGCGCGCCGGGTTCAGCCACCTGATCGCGGCGCTGGCCGCCGAGGGCACCTCCCGCGTGTACGGCGTCGACCTGATCAACCGCGGCTACGAGGACTTCGAGGCCAAGCTCGCCGACCTCGGCGCACACGTCGAGCGGCCGTAACGTCCACCACTGACGCTGGGGTCCGGCGCACCGCGATGTGCACCGGGCGCCGGCGCTTGGCTACCCTTGCCGCGTGTCGCTGTTTCGCCGCAAGTCCACCGACCTCGTCGACGAGGCCACCACCTCCGTGACCCCGGAGGAGGAGCCCGCCGCCCGCTCCCGCGGCTACACCCCCGCGAAGGGGCGCGAGACACCCAAGCGGCCCGCCGCCGGGCGGCGCCCTCCGACGGCGACCAAGCCGTTGACCAAGGAGGAGCAGCGGGAGCACCGGCGCAAGCTGCGCGCGGAGGCTGCCGCGGACTTCCGGCGTGAGGGCGGCCCCCGCGACCGCGGGCCGGAGCGGCTGCTCGCCCGCAACGTGGTCGACTCCCGGCGTACGGTCGGCACCTGGTTCTTCGGCGGTGCGCTGGTGGTGCTGATCGGCTCGAACCAGGCAATGCCCCCGGCGATCCAGCTGGCCTCGAACCTGCTCTGGGGCGTGCTCGCCCTGGCCGTGATCGTCGACTCGATCCTCATCGCACGGAAGATCAAGAAGCTGGTCCGCGAGCGGTTCCCGAACACCGGCCAGCGGATGGGCTCGCTCTACCTGTACGCGATCATGCGGTCGCTGACCTTCCGCCGGATGCGGGCGCCCGAGCCGCGCGTCAACATCGGCGACCCGATCTGACCGCTCGACGACGACGGCCCCTCCCGCTGCGGGAGGGGCCGTCGTCGTCGAGGGGTTCACTCCACGCCGAGCAGCCGCAGCAGCGCGGTGGTGCCGGCGGCGGCGAGCACCACCAGCACGAACGGCGCCCGACGCCAGGCCAGCAGCACTCCGACCAGCACGCCCAAGGGGCGGGCCCAGCCGGCGAAGCGGCCGGCCTCGGTCAGCGCGGCGGTCGCCGCCAGGGCGGCGAGCAGGGCCGCCGCGCCGACCGGCAGCAGCAGCCGGGACCACTCGGGCAGGTCGAGCCGGTCGCGCAGCAGCACACCGGCGACCCGGAAGCCGTACGTTCCGGCGGCCAGCGCCAGGATCACGGCGATTAGCACGACTCCCCCTTCCCGCGTACCGGCCGCCCCGCGGTGGTGACGGCCTCGGCCGCTTCGTCGTGCGGCCCGCCGGTGTCCGGGGCCGGCCGACCGGCCGCGGCCGCCCGGCGTGCGTTCCGCAGTGCGAGGACCGCCGGACCGGCCAGGGCGAGCAGCACCGGCAGGCCGGCGGGCAGCAGCGGGGTGGCGAGCACCGCGAGCACCGCGCCGGCCAGCGCCACCCGGCGGGTGTCCCGGTCCCGCAGGGTCGGCATCAGCAGGGCGATCAGGCCGGCCGGGAAGGCCGCGTCCAGCCCGAGCGCGGCCGGGTCGCCGGCCACCCCGCCGGCCAGCACCCCGAGGACGGTGCCGAGGTTCCAGGCGAGGAAGAGCAGGACACCGGCCAGCCAGAACGCGCGTCGCCGGGCGGCGCCGGCCGGCCGCGCCAGCGCGAAGGCGGTGGCCTCGTCGGTCATCAGGTGACTGCCGAGCAGCCGGCGCCAGACCGGGCGCCCGATGCTGTCGGCGAGGGTCAGCCCGAACGGCAGGTGCCGCGCGTTGAGCAGGAGCCCGGCGAGGACGGCGGCCAGCGGGCTGCCGGCGGCCACCAGCCCGACCGCCATGAACTGCGCGCCGCCGGCGTAGACCAGCACGGACATGGTGACGGCCGCCCACGCCGGGACGCCCGCGGCCACGGCGACCGCCCCGAACGAGGCGCCGACCGCGACCATCGCCGCTCCGATCGCGGCGACGTCGCGGACGATTGCACCGTCCGGTGTTCGCTGTATCGTACGCATGGTTCTCAATGATGAACGCGACCCGATGCGGTCGTCAAACCGAACGAGTGGACCGATGGAGCGAACAATGTCCGCGGAGCCGGCTCCCCCGCTCGCCACCATCGCCGCCGCGCTGCGGCGCGAGCGGGAACGGGTCAACATCTCGCTTACCGAGCTGGCCCGTCGGGCCGGCATCGCGAAGTCGACGCTGTCCCAGCTCGAGTCCGGCGTCGGCAACCCGAGCGTGGAGACGCTCTGGGCCCTCGGGGTGGCGCTCGACGTCCCGTTCAGCCGGTTGGTCGAGCCGCCCGACCCGGCCGTCCGGGTCGTCCGGGCCGGCGAGGGTCCACGCATCCGCTCCGAGCACGCCGAGTTCACCGCGACGCTGCTCAGTTCCGGGCCCGCCCACGCCCGCCGGGACATCTACCTGATGGAGCTGGAGCCAGGCACCGTCCGCACCGCCGAGGCGCACACCGCCCGCAGCGTCGAGCACGTCGTGGTCGGCGCCGGGCGGCTGCGGATCGGGCCGGAGCCGGAGCTGGTGGAGCTGGGCCCCGGCGACTACGCCGCCTTCCCCGGCGACGTGCCGCACCGCTACGAGGCCCTGGCCCCGGGCACCTTCGCCGTGCTGGTCATGGAGCACCCCTGAGGGTCACCGCGGTACAGGCGCGCGACCACGTCCTCGATGCCGGGCTCGACGATCGAGACGTCGCGTAACGCGCCGAGACCGGCGAGGGCGGCGACCACCTCGGCGACGCCCGCCGACTCCAGCGCGTACACCAGGCGGTGCCCGTCGGCCTCGACCCGCTCCAGTGGCGCGCCGGGCAGCACCGGCGGCCGGGCCGGCGCGGTGTCCAGGTCGGCGACGAGCAGCCGGCGCGACCCGTACCGGCGGTGCAGCGCGGCGATCGACCCGTCGTGCACCACCCGGCCGCGGTCGACCACGACCAGCCGCGCGCAGAGCCGCTCGATGTCGGCGAGGTCGTGGGTGGTCAGCACCAGGGTGGTGTCGCCGGCCCGGCCCAGCTCACCCAGGAAACCCCGGACCGCCTGCTTGCTGACCACGTCCAGGCCGATCGTCGGCTCGTCGAGGAAGAGCACCTCCGGCCCGTGCAGCAACGCGGCGGTCAGCTCCCCGCGCATCCGCTGCCCAAGCGACAGCTGCCGCACCGGCACGTCCAGGAACCCGTCCAGGTCGAGCAGGCTCCGGCAGCGCCGCAGCCGGGCCGCTTGGACGTCGGCGGGCACCCGGTAGACGTGCCGGAGCAGCGCGAACGAGTCCCGCAGCGGCAGGTCCCACCAGAGCTGTGAACGCTGCCCGAAGACCACCCCGATGCGCAGCGCGAGGCGGGTCCGGTCCGGCACCGGGCGCAGCCCGCACACCCGGGCCGTCCCGCCCGACGGCGTGAGCACGCCGGTGAGCATCTTCAACGTGGTCGACTTGCCGGCGCCGTTCGGCCCGATGTAGCCGAGCATCTCGCCACGGGCCACCCGCAGGTCGATGCCGTCGACGGCGGTGACCCGCCGCTTCTCCCGACGCAGGCGGCCGGCGCGGACCCGCACCGTGAACTCCTTGCGCAGCCCGTCGGCCACGATGACATCGCTCATGACCCCGTACTCCGGTAGTGGCGGACCCCGGTGCGCCAGGCCAGCGCGGCCAGCGCCGCCGCGACCAGCGCGACCGCCGGCGCGGCCCAGCCGGCCACGGCCGGCAGGCCCAGCGGGTCGGCCCGGCCCAGCAGCGCCAGCGCCGGGTGGTAGCTGACGAAGGCGAGACCCAGACCGTACGCGAACAGCGCGCGGAACCACCCGCCGTAGACGGTGACCGGGTACGAGGTGAAGTCCCGCCCGCCGTAGGTGACCGAGTTGGCCAGCTCGCCCGAGTCCACCCAGAAGAACGAGACGGTGGCGGTGGCGACGAAGACCGAGCCGAAGAAGACCACCCCGGCCAGCGGGGCCACGACCGCCAGCACCGCCCGCGCCGGGGTCCAGTCGATCCCGGCGGAGGCCAGCGCGACGGCGAGCACGGCCACACCGAACACCGCCCGGGACACCTTGCGCAGCGGCAGGTCCATCAGCAGGAGCTGGGGCAGGGCGCCGAGCGGGCGGACCAGCACCGCGTCGAGCAGCCCGGTACGCACGTACCGCGGCAGCCGTTCGATGTTGCCGACCAGCAGGTCCGCGGTGGCGAACGCGGCGGAGGAGAGCCCGACGATCACCAGCGTCTCGGCGAGGGTGAAGCCACCCAGCTCCCGGGTCACCCCGAAGATGACCAGGACGGTGACCACGTCGAAGACGGTGGAGCCCACGTTGCCCAGCAGGTCGACGACGAACGACGTCCGGTACGCGGCCTGCGCGCGGGCCTGGGCGCCCAGCAGCGCCCGGTACGCCGTGAGCGCGCCGCCGGACCGTGGCTCAGCCACCCTGCACCACCAACCGGTGCTCCGCGCGCCGCTGCACCCACCGGGCGGCGAGCAGGATCAGCGCGGTCCAGCCGGCCTGCAACCCGACCAGACCGGCCTGCACGCCGGTCGGGTCCCGCTCGACCAGCACGTCGAGCGGGGTCTGCAGCAGGCTCGGGAACGGGGTGCCCAGCCACAGCGCGAGCTGCAGCCACTCCGGGAGGAAGCGCAGCGGGAAGTAGAGGCCGGCGAGCACGCCCGCCCCGACCGTCCAGAGGATCATCGGGCCCCGGACGTCGTGCAGCCAGTACGCGGTCGCGTTGACCAGGAACCGGCAGCCGAAGCAGAGCACCACGGCCAGGGTCACGGAGATCGCGAACAGCGGGACGGTGGCCCACCGAGCCGGCAGGTGGACCTCGAAGAAGAGCGGCCCGATCAGCACCGGCGGCAGCATCCGGACCAGCGCGGCGTGCCCGGCCCGACCGAGGTCGGTGGCGAGGTACGCGGTGACCGGATGCACCGGCCGGAGCAGGTCGGCGGCGATCTCGCCGGAGCGGATCCGGTCGGCCAGGTCCGTCCAGCCCCAGAGCAGGATCACGGCGAGCAGGCCCTGGCTGGCCCAGACGAACGTGGCGAGCTGACCCCGGTCGTACCCGGCCACCGTGCCGGCCGCCCCGACGGCCGCGAGCAGCACGTAGCAGCGCAGGAAGCCGAAGACGACGTTGGTGGCCAGCCCGGCGACCGAGGCCTGACGGTAGGTGGCGTAACGTCGAAAGCCCGATCCGGTTATAGCCTTAAATGTCCGGAACCATAGGATAACGTTTGATGCCCGGGACGGTGCCACAGTGGCGGTGACCGAGCCCACGCCGCTACCCTCCTTCCGCAGCTACGCCATGCCGGGACGGGGGACTCTACCGGTGGGTGGGGCACCCAGCGCGACAATTTGCAACGAGGTGACAATCGCCGTGAGCGAGCGGACGCGAGCCGGCCACCGGGGCGCGGCCGTGAGCGAGCGGACGCTCCTCGGGCGGTCCGCCGTGCCCGCTCCTGCGGGGCGCGGCCGCACCGTCGCGCGAGCCGGCGACAGGTCGCGCAGATGAGTCGCGGCTACGGCGACCGGTGGCACGACCCCGCCGAGCCGTCCTGGGTGGTCGAGCCGACGAACGAGTGGCACCCCCAGTTCCCCGGCCAGCGCTACCCCGGCGACATCGGCATCGAGCATCCCCCACCGCCCGCCCCGCGCGGCCGGGCCGCGGTGGTCGGCCGGGCCGAGGTGCCCCCGCTCGCGCCGACCCGCCCCGACGGCACGTACCTGGGCCGGTCCTGGAACGACGAGCCGGACGGCCGCCGCGCACCCCACGACGACCGGCACCCCGGCGACGACATGTACCGGCGCCCGGCCGACGAGACGCACCACCGGCCCGGCGACGAGATGTACCGCCGCCCGGCCGACGAGACGTACCACCGGGCCGGGGACGAGATGTACCGCCGCTCGCCGGGCGACCCGGCGCGGGCGGACGACCGGGGCCGCCGGCCGGAGTCGCGCAACGCCCGCAGTGGCGCCGAGCCCGGCCGGGGCGTCGACCACACCGGCCGCGGACGCTACGACGAGCCGGGCCGGTACGACGACCGCTACGCCCGGCGTGAGCCGGGCGGACGCGACCGGCCGGTCTCCCCCGCCGGCCACCTGGACGCGGGCTGGCTGCCGGAGCCGGACGAGGACCGGTCCCGGGGGCCGGACCGCGACGCCGGCCGTCCGGGCGGGGCGGAGCCGCGCCGGACCCGCTACCCCTGGGGACACTCGGGCGCGGGCGAACGGGGACGGCCCGCCGAGGAGTATCCGGACCGCCGCGACGGCGGGCCTCGGGACCACTCCACCACCGGCCCGCGGGAGCGCGGTCCCGGTCCGCGGGACCGGGCCGTGGACGCCCGCGGCGCCCGCCCGGCCGACCGGGGCGTCGACGGTACGCGTGACCGCGCCGTGGACGGCCGGTGGAACCGGCCCGCCGACGGACCGGGGTACCGGCACGCCGACCGTGGGTCGCAGCCGGACCGGACACACGACGACCAGCCCTGGCACGACGGCAACCGTCCGGCCGAGCCGTGGGCGGCACACGGCACGCACGCCGAGCCGTACCCGCAGCACCGCCCGGGTCGCCCCGGGGCGTACGACGGCCCCGATCGTCACCGCGAGGCCACACCCGGCCCGGACCGCCGGCCCGACCGCTACGGCCCCGAGCAGCCGCACCGGCGGCCCGAGGCGGGCCTGCCCTGGCCACCGCCCGGTCCCCTCCGCCCGGGCCCCGAGCGCGAGGCCGCCCGGCGCGGCGAGCCACCCCACGGGCCGCACGCCAGGCCGGTTGACCGCCGGCACCCCGAGGGCCCGCCCGAGGTGCGACCGGCCGCCGGGCCCCGCCCCGCCGGCGCGCCCGTCTCCGTTCCACCGTCGCAGCCGCACGACCGACCGGTCGCCGGCGCGCCCGGACGTCCGGTCTCCCCCGCCCACCCGTCCGGCGCCCCGGAGCACCGGGCCCCGGGCCACACGCCCGGCCACGACACCCGGCCGGCGCCGGTCGCCGGTGACGCGGGCCGGCACCCGGTCTCCCCGGCACCCGGCCGGCCGGTGTCGCCGGCTCCGAACCAGCTCGACCACGCCGCGCCTCACCCGTACGGACCGGACCGGCCCGTCTCCCCCGCACCCGAACGCGGCCACGCCCGACCCGTCTCCCCCGCACCCCACCCGCAGGGACCGGCCGCACCACACGGACCGGACCGGCCCGTCTCCCCCGCACCCGAACGCGGCCACGCCCGACCGGTCTCCCCGGCATCCGGCCCGTACCGGCCGGTGGACCCGCCGGCCGTCCGGCCGGTCTCCCCGGCGGCACACCACGACGGGCACGTCACCGACCGGCCCACCGCGCCGGCCCCCGGCCCGCGCCCGGTCCCCGAGCAGCCCGGCGCCGCGGACTCCGCCACCATGTCCCGGTCGACGCCGGCCATCACCCCGTGGAACCCGCGGCGCTACGTCCCACCGCCGCCCTCGGACCAGCCCGCCGCCGAGCCGCCGCCCACTCAGCGGCGCAACGGCCCGGCCGCCTGGTTCGCGCCGGCCGCACCGTCGCCCGACCCGGAGCCGAGCTCCTCGCCGGCGGTACCCGAGCCGGTTCCCGCCGATCCGGCCGCGCCGCCAGAGCCGGCCGAGGCGACCCCAGCGCCGCCGTCCGTCCCGGCGCAGGCCGCTCCGGCGCCGACACCGGACCACGCACCGGTCGCTCCAGCGCCGATGCCCGACCCGGCGCCGGTATCCGACCCGGCTCCGGCGGAGTCGGCCGGGCTCGACTCCCGACCGGCCGTGCCGGTGTCCGCACCACCCGCCCCGCCCCCGGCCCCACCGGCGGAGGTCGCGCCGGCGGGCCCGGAGGCGGACGTGGCGGCTCCGTCCGCCCCGGTGTCCGCCCCACCGGCCCCGGACCCACGTCCGCCGGTCGAACCGGCGTACGCGCCACCGGCCCTGCCGGTCGAACCGGCGTACGCGCCACCGGCCCTGCCGACCCAGGTGTCCGCGCCGCCGGCCGGACCGGCCCCGGTCGCCGCGCCGCCGGCCGGCCCGCCGCAGGCCGGTGACCGCGTCGCCGCGCCGTCCACGCCCCCGCCGGTACCGCGCCCGGAGCCGGACGCCACGACCCCCGACCGACCGGATCACCTGCCGCACGCCGACGACCCCGCCGCCGCACCGCCGGCCCGTCCGGAACCCGACGTGCCGCCGCCGGCCGAACCGCCGCCGCCGGCAACCACGCCGGCCGAAACGGCAGCGGGGTCGCATCCGGACGCCCCGGCCGCCACCCTGCCGACGCCCGCCGGTCCCCGCGCGAAGCAGTCCGCCGCACCGGCGCCACCCACGCCGGAGCCGGCACGTGCGGAAGCGGCGACACGGGCCGAACGGGCCACCGCACCCGCCCAGCCCCTCGCCACCACCACGCCGCCAGCCGCGACCGACCCGGCCGACCCGCCACAGCCGGCCTCGTCGGCCCACCTGGCCGACTGGGCACGCTCGGCCGAGCAGACACATCCGGCCGCGGCGACCCACCTGGCCGACCTGGCACACTCGGCCGACCTCACGCATCCGGCCGAACCAGTCGATCCGGCCCGCCCGCCCGATCCGGCCACCGCACCTGCGGCCGGTTCGGCGCCCGCCGATCCCGACGTCGCGTCCACCGACCCGGTGTCCGCGCGGACGGCCGCGGTCGCCGCTGCCCCGGCCGCCGACGCGGCACCGGCAAACGCGACCGGATCGGCGTCGCCGGCCCGGGTCGAACCGGTGCCGACGTTCGACCCGGCCCAGCCGGTTCCGCCGGTCACCACGAGCGCCACCGGCCCCACGGGATCCTCGCCGGAACCAGCGGCCGCGGCGGCCGGAGAGCCACCGGACGCCGGCCGGTCCGGGGCGACGACGGCCGCGCCGGACGAGGTGACGGACCCGGCACCGGACAGCGCGGCGGATGCCGCACCCGCCCAGGTGACCCTGGAGGGCGATCCCGAGCAGGCCCTCGCGACCTACCGTTGGCAGCTCGACCCGGCGACGCTGCGCGAGATCATCACCGATCCCGACGCGTTCCGGACGGTCCGCCGCCGCCTCACCGAGAAGCTCGGCACGGCGGTGGACAACCGGTCCCGCGCGCGTCTGCTCAGCCTGCGGGCGGTGGTGTCGCGGATCGCCGGGGACCTGGACGACGCGCTTGCCGACGGCCGCCTCGCCCTCACGTACGCGGAGGCGACCGGCGAGCTGCGACGGACCGCCCTGGCCCAGGCCCGGCTGGCGCACGTGCTGCGGTGGCGGGGCGAGTACGACGAGGCCGACCGGCTCTTCGCCGAGGCGAACTCGTCGGAGCTGCCCGACCGGCTGCGGGCGGCGCTGCACGAGCACGCGGGGCGGTGCTGTTTCGACCAGGGCCGGCTGATGGAGGCCTGTGCGCACTTCGAGCGTGCGCTGGACCTGCGCGGGTCCGCCGACCCGGAGCTGCTGGCCCGGGTACGGATGAGCCTGGACGCGGTGACCGAACGGGCCGCGGTGACGGGCTTCGGGCCGTACCCCCGGAAGCGGGAGGAACTGCTGGAGCCGGACCGGCCCCCGGTGCCGGCGCGCGACGGAGATCTCTGGGGGTACGCCGACCCGGACGGCGACCTGGTGATCGCGGCGGAGTACGCGGAGGCGCAGCCGTTCCGGGAGGGCGTGGCCTGGGTCCGCCGGCCGGGTGACGACCGCTGGTCGCTGGTCGACCTGACCGGGGCCACCGTGCTGGCGGCGTCCTGGCTGGCGGTCCGCCCGTTCTCCGACGGACTGGCCTGGGTGTCACGCGGCGAGCCCGGCGGCTGGCGCGCGATCGACCAGGGCGGCGAGGTGGTCGTTCCGCCGGGCTTCGCGGAGGTACGCCCGTTCCGGCGCGGGGTCGCCGCGGTCCGCCGGGAGGGTTGGGGCGCGGTGGACCGGGTCGGCCGGATGGTGGTTCCGGCCCGCTACCACGGGTTCGCCACGATGCTCGCCGACGGCCGACACGTCGACGGTTTCTCCGACGAGGGGCTGGCGGTGGTGGACGCCGCCGGCCGGTACGGGGTGGTGGACCGGACCGGGCGGCTGGTCGTGCCGCCGGCGCACGCGGCGGTGGTGGTGCACCCGGTGGCGTTCCTGGTGGCGACGGGCGCCGGGCGGTGGGGTGCGCTGGACCGCCGGGGCGAACCGCTCATCGACCCGACGCACCCGGACCGGGACGGCGTGGTCGCCGAGATCGAGCGGCTGCTCACCGACACCGTGCCGGTGATCTGACCGTCCCATGCCGGGGTCCCGGCAGCTCACGTGCGGTGTCGCCGGTGCCGGCGGTGGGTCAGCGGCCGGGTGGCGGCCCGAGCAGTTCGATGCCGTGCCGGATGGCGGCGTGGCCGAGCGCCGCCGGGTCGATCGGGCCGGCGTCGGGCAGGCGGCGTTCCGGCGCCGGCGTCCCGGCCTCGGCGGCGAATCGTTCGAAGCCGGCGGGAGTGGTGATCTGCAACGCGCGCAGGGGCTCGTCGTCGCCGACCACGAACGTGTGCGGAACGCCGACCGGCAGCAGGACGAAGTCGCCGGGGCCGGCCTGAAGGACCGTGTCGGCGCAGTGGAACAGCGCGGTGCCGGAGAGCACGTAGAACATCTCGTCCTCCACCAGGTGCCGGTGCAGGGGCGGGGCGAAGCCCGGCGGGTTGACGAACTCGGCGACGGTGAGCCGCCCACCGGTCTGCGCGCCGGCCGCCTTGACGGTGGCCAGGTTGCCGAGGAACCAGAACGCCTCTCCCTCGTCGGCACGGAGCACGTAGGGGTGGACGGGCATGTCGCCTCCCGTGGTCGGTCATCGTGATGACGCGGGCCGGTGAATATCTGGCAAGATATTCGATAGCACAGCGTCTAGTGAATACGTTGTTAGTATGACGACGTCATGAGTGAAGTCAAGGACGGGAAGCCGACCCGGCCGTACCGGTCCCGGGTACGGGAGGAGAGCGCGCGACGCACCCGGCAGGCGGTGGTCGCCGCCGCCACCGACCTCTTCGTCGCCCGGGGCTACGCGGCCACCTCGTTGGCCGACGTCGCCGTCGAGGCCGGCGTGGCCCGCCCCACCGTGTCCGCCGCGTTCGGCTCCAAGGCGGCCCTGCTGCGCCAGGTCCTCGACGAGGCGCTCGCCGGCGACGACGAACCGGTGCCGGTGGCCGAGCGACAATGGTTCCGGCCGGTGTGGGACGGACGCACCGGGGCCGAGGTGCTCGACGGGTACGCGGGCGTCTGCACCCTGATCGGGGCTCGCGCGGCCCGGGTGTTCGAGACGGTGCGGCGCGCCGCAGACGGCACGCCCGAGGTCGCCGAGGTCTGGCGGACCCTGCTGCGCAACCGGCGCGCCGGCGCCCGCATGGTGGTCGAGCGGCTGCGCACGTTCGACGAACCGCTGCGGCACGGGTCGGACCCGGAGCGCGCCGTCGACGAGCTGTGGTTCTACAACGATCCGGCGCACTACGGGGCGCTGGTGCTCGACCGCGGCTGGTCCGAGGACGCCTTCCGGACCTGGCTCGGGCGCTGCCTGCGGCACGCCCTGCTGGTCGACCCGGCGCCGGACTGAGCCGCCGCCGTCCGGGCTAGGGTCGGGGGCATGGAATTCCGACACCTGGGCCGCTCCGGCCTGATGGTCAGCGAGATCTCGTACGGCAACTGGATCACCCACGGCTCGCAGGTCGAGGAGGAGGCGGCGTTCGCCTGCGTCCAGGCCGCCCTGGACGCCGGCGTCACCACCTTCGACACCGCCGACGTGTACGCGGGCACCCGCGCGGAGGACGTCCTCGGCCGGGCCCTGCAGGGCGAGCGGCGCGAGGGGATCGAGCTGTTCACGAAGGTGTACTGGCCGACCGGGCCGGGCCGCAACGACCGCGGCCTGTCCCGCAAGCACATCATGGAGTCGATCAACGGCTCGCTGCGCCGGCTGCGCACCGACTACGTCGACCTCTACCAGGCCCACCGGTACGACTACAGCACTCCGCTGGAGGAGACGATGGAGGCGTTCGCCGACGTCGTCCACTCCGGCAAGGCCCTCTACATCGGCGTCTCCGAGTGGAAGGCGTCACAGATCCGGGAAGCCCACGGTCTCGCCCGCGAGCTGCGGATCCCGCTGGTCTCCAACCAGCCGCAGTACTCGATGCTCTGGCGGGTCATCGAGGCCGAGGTCGTCCCGACCAGCGAGGAGCTGGGCGTCGGGCAGATCGTCTGGTCGCCGCTGGCGCAGGGCGTGCTGTCCGGCAAGTACCTGCCGGGGCAGCCGCCACCGGCCGGCTCCCGCGCCACCGACGAGAAGTCGGGCGCGGGCTTCATCGCCAAGTTCATGACCGACGACGTGCTGACCCGGGTGCAGCGGCTCAAGCCGCTCGCCGAGCAGGCCGGCCTCAGCATGGCCCAGCTCGCGATCGCCTGGGTCCTGCAGAACCCGAACGTCTCCTCGGCGATCATCGGCGCGTCCCGGCCGGAGCAGGTGCACGACAACGTCAAGGCGGCCGGCGTGAAGCTCGACGCCGACCTGCTCAAGGCGATCGACGAGATCGTCGACCCGGTGACCGAGCGGGACCCGGCCCGCACCGAGTCCCCCGCCCAGCGTCCGTGACGCGCGCCGCCGCGGCCGGCACCACGCCGGCCGGGGCGGCGTCCGGCGAGGCGGGGCCGCTCAGCCCTGCCAGAAGCGGATCAGGTCCAGGCCGAGGGAGTACAGGCCCGGAGGCAGGCCGAGGGCGTCGCCGATCGCGAAGACCGCCCCGAAGAACCAGCCGGCGATGCGGGGGCTCCACAGCAGGGCGAAGAGCAGGATGAAGCCGTACGGCGCGAAGAGGTCGTACATCCGGCGGTACGGCGGGCTGAGCCACGGCTGGATCATGTTGCCGCCGTCCAGACCGGGCACCGGAAGCAGGTTGAGCAGGCTCGCGGTGAGCTGGAGGAAGGCGAGCAGCGCCACCGCGGCCCAGAACTCGATCGGCCCGCCGCCGGGCGCCAGCAGCCGGACCGCGGCGACCAGCAGCAGCGTGAACACGACGTTGGTGGCCGGCCCGGCGAGGCTGACCAGGGTGTGTCGCAGCCGGCCCGGGATGGCGTGCCGGTCCACCCACACCGCGCCGCCGGGCAGGCCGATGCCGCCGAGCAGCACCACCAGCACCGGCAGCGCGATGGACAGCAGCGGGTGACTGTACTTGAGCGGATTCAGCGTGAGATAGCCCTGGTGGGCGACGCTGCGGTCACCGGCGCGGAACGCGACGATCGCGTGCGCGTACTCGTGCAGGCAGAGCGAGACGAGCCACCCGGAGACGACGAAGAGGAACACGTCGAACCGGACGTTGCCGATCCCGCGCCAGGTCAGCACCCCGCTGGTCACGAAGAGCGCCACCAGGCCGAGGAACACCGGGCTGGGGCGGAACGCCGCCCGGGGTACGCCGAGCAGCAGCGGCCCGCTCCCCGAACGGTCCCCGGCCATCACTCCGCCGGTGGCAGCAGGCTCATCCGGTACTCCACGCGGTCGTCCTCGACGAGCGCGACCGAGGTGACGCCGGACGCCGCGAGCTCCCGCCAGGTCTGGCCGATCCACGACTCGGCATCCGCCTGGCTGCCGAACTGCTCCGCCGGCCCCTGCGCCGGCTCGCCGTTCGCGCCCTCGTACCGCCAGCTCCACGCCATGTGCGCGTCTCCCCTCGCCGCTGATCCCCCGCCAGACTAGTCGGCGGCGCGGACAACGGCTGCGCGTCGGTTGCGCGCTTGATCGTCCCAGGCGCCGGACGCGGGGCGGAGGGCGGCGGGGCGCCGGGCGGCCTTAAGGTACGGGCATGTCCGTTGACGGGTGGAACACGGTCCTGGTGCTCGGGGGTATCCGGTCCGGCAAGTCCGAGTTCGCCGAGTCCCTGGTCGCCGACGCGCCGGCGGTCCGGTACCTGGCCACCGCGACCGACACCGGGGCCGACGACGAGGAGTGGGCGGCCCGCCTGGCGGCGCACCGGGCCCGCCGCCCGGAGTCGTGGAGCACGGAGGAGACCGCCGGGGACCCCCGCCGGCTGGCCGACGTCATCACCGCCGCCGAGCCGCACGAGACGTTGCTCGTCGACGACCTGGGCGGCTGGGTGACGGTCCTGCTCGACCCGGCCCACCAGCCCGCCGACGACACCGCCACCATCGCCGAGCTGGCCGACGCGGTCCGCTCCTGCCCGGCCCGGCTGGTGGTGGTCAGCCCCGAGGTCGGGCTCTCCCTGGTGCCCACCACCCCGCTCGGGCGGGCCTTCGCCGACGCGCTCGGCGCCACGAACCGCGCGGTCGCCGACGCCGCCGACGCCGTGGTCCTGGTGGTCGCGGGTCAGCCGACCTGGCTCAAGCCCACCCCGACCGCCCGGCCCGGCATCGTGCCCGCGCAGGGCGGGCCGGCCGGCACCGCGCCCGCCGCGGAGCCGCAGGCGCTGCCGGAGGTGCTCACCCCGACCGTGCCGCCCACCACGGCCGTTCCGGACGACGACGGCCGCACCCCCTGGTCGGCACCGACGATGGCCCTGCCGATGGTGGCGACCGGCCTGGTCATCCAGCCCGGCATGGAACTGCCCATGCCCGACGAGTACGCGGGCCCGCAGGCCGTCGACCGGCTGGCCACCCTGGACCTGCCCGGGGCCGGCTTCGGCGTGCTCGACCGTGTGGTCGGGTTCGCCGGCGGCACCCAGGGCACGCCGACGCCCGCGCCGTGGGACACGGTCCGGGTACTGCTCGTGCACGGCGACCACCGGGGCGGCGCCGCCGCCGGCACCGTCCCCGGTGACTCCGCCCGCCGGGCCCGCGCCGCCCGGGCCGGCCGGGGCGCGCTGGCCCGGCTCGCCGCCGAGGCCGGGGCCAGCCTGCAGGTGGTCGACGCGCCGGCCGCCCGTCCGATCGAGGTCGAGCCGGCGCTGACCCCCGACGAGGTCGAGTCGGCGCTGCGTCACGGCTGGCGGCTCGCCGAGCAGGCCGCCGACGCCGGCGTACGCCTGCTCGTGCTCGGCGCCTGCGGTGCCGGCACCGACGCGGCCGCCGCGGCGGTGCTCGCCGCCACCGCCGGCGCGGAGCCGCCCGCCGTGCTCGGCCGGGTGCTCAACGACTCGGGTGAGTACGACGACGCCGCCTGGATGGTCCGCTGCGCGGCCGTCCGGGACGCCCTGCACCGCAGCCGCCACTCGCCGCGGGGCGCCAAGGACATCCTGGCCGAGCTGGGCGGCGGGGACGTCGCGGTGGCGACCGGCGTGCTGCTCGGCGCGACCGCGCGGCGGCTGCCGGTGCTGCTGGACGGTCCGGTCGGAGTGGCCGCCGGCCTGGTCAGCCGGGACCTGGCCGGGCAGGCCCGGCACTGGTGCCTGCTCGCCGACCACGGACGGCACCCGGCCGTGATGCTTGCCGCCGACGTGCTCGGCCTGACCCCGCTGCTCGACCTCCGGCTGGACCTGGGCGAGGGCGCGAACGCGCTGGTGGCGCTGCCGTTGCTGCGCTCGGTGCTGGGGCTGGCGGCGGCGCTTCCGACGCACCCGGCCCTGGGCGGCCCGGACGAGCCGACCGACGAGCCGGACTTCCGCGAGCCGGACCCGGCGGGCCCCGGCCCGACCACCACCGACGAGCCGGACTTCCGCGAGCCGGAGCCGGCCGGTCCGGGCCCGACCACCACCGATCCCGAGCCCGCCCCGCTGGACCCGTCCGGCCGGCGTGCCGGCTGACGCGCGGTTCACCGCCGGAGCCCGGCTGGCGCTGACCACGTTCACCACGCTGCCGGTGCGCGCCGGCCGGATCGACCGTCCGGTGGCGGGCACCGCGATGGCCCTCGCGCCGGCGGTCGGGGCGCTGCTCGGGGCCGTCCTCGCCGGGGTGCTGCTGCTCCTCGGCGCGCTCGCGCCGCCGCTTGTGGCGGCCGGCGTCACCGTCGCCGCCGGGGCGCTGCTGACCCGTGGGCTGCACCTCGACGGGCTGGCCGACACCGTGGACGCGCTCGGGTCGTACCGGCGGGGGCCCGCCGCGCTGGAGATCATGAAGAAGCCGGACGTCGGCCCGTTCGGGGTGGTCGCGCTGGTGGTCGTCCTGCTGGTGCAGGCGGCGGCGCTCGCGGAGCTGGCCGGGCGGTCGGCGCCGGCGGTGCTCGCGGCGGTGGTGACCGCGACCGCCGCCGGCCGGCTCGGGGTCACCGTGGCGTGTCGGCGCGGCGTGCCGGCGGCCCGGCCGGAAGGGCTGGGCGCGCTGGTCGCCGGCACCGTCGGGCCGCTCGCGCTGGCCGCCGCGACGGCCGCCGTCGCGCTGACGGCGGTCGCGGCCGTGCCGGGGCGCCCGTGGCAGGGGCCCCTCGCCGTCGCCGCCGCGCTCGCCGTGGCGGCGGGGCTGCAGCGCCACGTGGTACGCCGGCTCGGCGGCGTGACCGGCGACGTGCTGGGCGCGACCGTGGAAGTGGTCACCACGCTGGTCTACCTGGGACTGGTGTTGTCCGGCTGAGGTGCGCCCGGCCCGGCGGGTAGCGTTCGGTGCGACAGCACCGGCACGGCCATCCCGGGGGAACCCATGCTCATCACGGACGACTTCCTGCCCGTACCGGTCCCGGAGTCGTTGAGCGCGACCTACCTGGTGCCGCTGGCCGGGCTGCCGACGGTGGGCACGAAGACGGCGGTGCAGCGGCTCGCCGGGCGGCTGGCCGAGCCGGTGCACGGGCTCGCCCGGCACATGCTGGACAGCCCGTTGATGAGCGTGGACACCCGGCCGATCCACGAGTTCCCGGAGCTGCCGCCGGACCTGCTCACCGCGTTCGGCGCGACCGAGGCGCAGCTGGCCCGGCTGGCGGCGGCGACCCATCTGGTGGTGGTGCAGGCCGAGTACCGGCCGGGGTGGCCGCCGGCGCACGAGTGGGCGGCCCGGGCGGTGGCGGCGGCGGTCGCCGACACGGTCGGCGGTGACGTGGTGGACGTCTTCGGGCTCCAGTTCCTCGACCCGGCGACCGCGCTGCGCTCGCTGCCGGACGCCGAGGGCCGGATCCGGCTTGTCGACTGGGTGCTCGTGCCCTACTCGTCCGACGCCGACGGGCTCTGGTTCACCACGAAGGGGCTGCGCCGCTTCGGGCTGCTGGAGCTGCAGACGCAGGGCGTGCCGGACCACCTGACCCGGGCCTGGGGCGCGGTGATGACCGGCGCGGCGCGCCGGCTGCTGCGCGACTGGACCGACGGGCTGGCCGGCGAGGAGGTGCCCGCGTTCGTGCAGCTGCCGGTGCTGGCCACGGTCACCGGGCACGACATCGCGGTGGCGTACGGCAATCCCGAGCAGCACGGCGCGACCGCCCCCGTGCTGCTGCGGCTGGAGCTGGACCCGGCGACCGACCCGGAGGCCGACTCGTTCCTCAGCCTGCGCCCACCGGCCGGGTACCCCGGGACCGACGGGCGCTACTACGCCGCCGCCTGCGCGACGCTGTTCAGCGGCATCCAGCCGGACGTGCGGTACGCCCGCTCCGGCGACGCGATGAGCCAGGCGGTCGCCACCGCCCGCGCCTCGCTCGGCGACATCCGCGCCCGGTTCCTCGCCGGCCAGCTGCCGCCGGAGACGCAGCTCGTGGTGAAGTACGGGCTGCCGGGCGACGACGGTCCCGAGTACGTCTGGGCCAGCGTCACGAAGTGGGACACCCCGGAGCGGATCGAGGCGGCAAGCGCCAGCGACGCGAACACCGACCCGACCGTCCGGATCGGTTCCCCGGTCGTCGTGGAGGCGACCGACGTCGTCGACTGGGCGGTGCTGGACGGCACCGGCGTCATCGAGGGCGGCTGGACCCAGGCCGTCCTGGACGCCGGCGAACGCCCCACCCCACCCGTCTGACCCGGTTCCCTACTTCACCGAGGGCTGGACGAACGGTGGGCGGGTCAGGCGCATCGGGGCGCGGCGGCCGCGGATGTCGACCTCGACCTCGGTGTCGTCCGGCAGCGCCGGGGCGGTGTCGATGAGGGCCAGGGCGATGCCCTGCTTGCGCGTCGGGCTGAAGGTGCCGCTGGTGATGGTCCCGACCCGCTCGTCCCCGGCGTACACGGCCATGCCGGGGCGCGGAATCGCCCGGTCGACCGCCTCCAGGCCGCGCAACGTGCGCCGGGGGCCGGCGGCCTTCTCCGCGAGCAGCGCGTCGCGCCCCCAGAACGCCGGCTTGTCCCAGCCGACCGCCCAGCCCGAACGCGCCTGCACCGGGGTGATGTCCAGGGACAGGTCCTGCCCGTGCAGCGGGTACCCCATCTCGGTGCGCAGCGTGTCCCGGGCGGCCAGGCCGCACGCCCGCAGCTCGTACGCCGTACCGGCGGCGAAGAGCGCGTCCCACACCGCGACCGCGTCCCCGGCCGGCACCACCAGCTCGTACCCCAGTTCGCCGGTGTAGCCGGTGCGGCACACGGTCAGCCCGGCCCCGGCGACCGCGCCGCCCGAGAAGCTCATGTACCCGTGCTCGGTGGGCAGACCCAGCTCGCCCAGCAGTTCCGCCGAGCGGGGACCCTGCACGGCGAGGACGGCGTACGCCTCGTGCTCGTCGGTGATCGTGACCGACGGCGGCGCGGCGGCGCGCAGGCGACGCACCACCTCGGCGGTGTTCGCGGCGTTCGGGATGAGGAAGACGTGGTCGTCGGCGTGCAGGTAGGCGATGATGTCGTCCACCACGCCGCCGGTGGCGTCGTCGCAGCAGAGCGTGTACTGCGCCCGGCCGGGACCGATCCGGCCCAGATCGTTGCTCAGGCAGGCGTTGACGAAGTCCGCCGCGCCGGGGCCGGTCACCCGGACCTTGCCCAGGTGGGACACGTCGAAGACGCCGACCGAGGCGCGGACCGCCGCGTGTTCCTTCAGCACCCCGCCCCCGGCGTACTCCAGGGGCATCTCCCACCCGCCGAACGGGGCGAACTTGGCGCCGGCGGCGGTGTGCCGGTCGTGCAGCGGGGAACGGCGCAGCCGGGTCTCGGCGGGGCCGGAGGTCACGTCGGTCATGGGTGGGAACTTACCGGGGGCGGAGGGGCTGGTTAGCATCGGCGGGACCGCCGGTGCCGTCGGCGGGACAACGCTCACCTTCGGCGGGTACGGTCCGCCGGAGACCTTCATCGCCGGTACGCGACGGTGCGACCGGCCCGGCCCGCCCGGAGTAGCTTCAGTGACATCGCCCAGCACCAACCTCAGCCTCGTCGACACCGACCCCGCCGAGCTCGCCGTCGACGCGATCGTCATCGGCCTGCACAGCCAGACCGGTGACCAGGCGGGCGCCGGCGGCCCCGCCGCCGCCGCCCTGCTGCTGGCCAGCGGCGCCGAGAGCATCGCCGCCGCCTTCGACGGAAAGCTGACCGAGACGCTGGCGCTGCTCGGCGCGACCGGTGGCCCCGGCGAGGTGGTCAAGCTCGCCACGCTCGGCACCGTCACCGCACCGGTGATCGCCGCGGTCGGGCTCGGACCGGAGCCCGCCGGCGCCGCCCCCGCACCCGAGACGCTGCGCCGGGCGGCCGGCGCGGCCGTGCGGGCGCTGGCCGGGGCGTCCCGGGTCGCGCTGGCGTTGCCGCTGCCCGACGACGCCGACGCGCCGGTGGCGCTGCGGGCGGTCGCCGAGGGCGCCCTGCTCGGCGGGTACCGGTTCGCCGGCTACAAGACCCGCCCGCAGCCGGGCCGGCGGCAGCCGGTCGCCGAGGTGCTGGTGGCGGTGCCGGACGCGGGCGACGCGGCCGCCGCCGCCGAGGTGGCCCGGGCGCGGGCGGTGACCGACGCCGTGCGGCGCACCCGCGACTGGGTGAACACCGCGCCGAACGAACTGCGCCCGCCGGCCTTCGCCGATGCCGTGGCCACCGCCGCCCGCGAGGCCGGCCTCGACGTGGAGGTGCTCGACGAGACCGCTCTGCGCGAGGGCGGGTACGGCGGCATCGTCGCGGTCGGCCAGGGCTCGGAGGCCCCGCCGCGGCTGGTGCGGATCAGCTACACCCCGGCCGGCGGCGGCACCGGCAAGCGGGTCGCGCTCGTCGGCAAGGGCATCACCTTCGACACCGGCGGCATCTCGATCAAGCCGGCGCAGGGCATGTGGGAGATGAAGTCCGACATGGCCGGCGCCGCCGCGGTCGCCGCCGCCATGCTGGCGGTCGCCACGCTCAAGCCGGACGTGGCCGTGACCGCGTACGTGCCGATGGCGGAGAACATGCCGTCCGGCACGTCGTACCGGCCCGGTGACGTGATCACCATGTTCGACGGCAAGCGTGTGGAGGTGCTCAACACCGACGCCGAGGGGCGGATGATCCTCGCCGACGCGATCGCCCGCGCCTGCGCCGACGGCTGCGACTACCTCTTCGAGACCTCCACCCTGACCGGCGGCCAGGTCGTCGCGCTCGGCAAGCGGGTGGCCGGCGTGATGGGCTCCGCGGAGCTGTGCGAGCGGGTACGTGAGGCCGGCGACGCGGTCGGCGAGCCGGCCTGGCCGATGCCGCTGCCGGACGACGTGCGCAAGGGCATGGACTCCGACGTGGCCGACATCTCCCAGGTCAACGCCGGGATGGACCGGGCGGGTCACATGCTCCAGGGCGGGGTGTTCCTGCGCGAGTTCGTCACCGACGACGTCGCCTGGGCGCACATCGACATCGCCGGCCCCAGCTACCACTCCGGCGAGGCGACCGGCTACTGGACCAAGGGCGGCACCGGCGTACCGGTCCGCACCCTGCTGCACCTGATCGAGGACGTCGCCACCAACGGCTGACGTGAAAGGAAGGGCCCCTTGTTAACGCTTCGCGTTGTACAAGGGGCCCTTCTTAACACCTGGCCGCCGGCGCGGCCCCGGGGACCCGGTCAGCCGTACGGTCAGAACAGCTCGGGGCGGCGCTTGCGGCGCTCGTTGTAGTCGCGCATCCGCTGCGGGTAGCCCATCAGGCGCACGTCGTACACCGGGATGCCCACCCGGTACGCGAAGCGCCGCGCCCCGTCCGGGCCGTCGATCCGGCGCCGGGTCCACTCGCCGTCGTCGGCGATCAGCATGACGGTGGTCTCGGTGACGGTCGTCCGGGGCTCGATGTACGCCTCGACGCCCCGCCGGGTGCGGACGAAGTTCTCGAGGTGGTCCAGATCGCCACGGTCGGCCGCGCGGTCCAGGCTGACCGGACGCGCCTTCTTCCGTCGTCGGAACAGTCCCACCGGTCGTCTCCCCCAAAACCGCGTCATCGAAACCCGTGCCAAGGGTACGTGTCCCGGACGTGTCGTTGGGCACCTCATTACGCGCGCTGCGCGCAGTGGTGACAAGATGACCGAGGTGGGGTGTGTCCGCATTACCCTGCCGTGACCCCCGATGCAGCGACGCGACCTGGGAGTTGGACGTGAGCGAGCCGAACGAGACCTTCGACATCGTCATCCTCGGAGGTGGCAGCGGCGGCTACGCGGCGGCGCTGCGCGCCGCCCAGCTGGATCTCTCCGTCGCGCTTATCGAGAAGGGCAAGCTCGGCGGCACCTGCCTGCACAACGGCTGTATCCCGACCAAGGCGCTGCTGCACGCCGCCGAGATCGCCGACCAGACCCGCGAGTCGGAGCAGTTCGGCGTGAAGGCCGAGCTGGTCGGCATCGACATGGCGGCGGTCAACTCGTACAAGGACGGGGTCGTCGCGCGGCTGTACAAGGGCCTGCAGGGCCTGGTCGGCGGCGCGAAGAACATCACCTTCGTGGCCGGCGCCGGCAAGCTGGTCGCGCCGAACACGGTCGAGGTCGACGGCAAGCGCTACACCGGCCGCAACGTGGTCCTGGCCTCCGGCTCGTACGCGAAGAGCCTGCCCGGCCTGGAGATCGACGGCGAGCGGATCATCACCAGCGACCACGCCCTGACCCTGGACCGGGTCCCGGCGTCGGTGATCGTGCTCGGCGGTGGCGTGATCGGCGTCGAGTTCGCGAGCGTCTGGAAGTCGTTCGGGGTGGACGTCACGATCGTCGAGGCGCTGCCGCGCCTGGTCGCCGCCGAGGACGAGGAGTCGTCGAAGGCGCTGGAGCGGGCGTTCCGCAAGCGGAAGATCAACTTCAAGGTCGGCAAGCCGTTCGAGAAGGTCGAGAAGACCGGCAACGGCGTCAAGGTGACGATCCAGGGCGGCGACACCGTCGAGGCGGAGCTGCTGCTGGTCGCGGTCGGTCGCGGCCCCAACACCGCCAACCTCGGGTACGAGGACCAGGGCGTGAAGATGGACCGGGGCTACGTGCTGACCGACGAGCGGCTGCGCACCAACGTCCCGAACGTCTACGCCGTCGGCGACATCGTGCCCGGCCTCCAGCTCGCGCACCGCGGCTTCCAGCAGGGCATCTTCGTCGCCGAGGAGATCGCCGGGCTGAACCCGGCGGTCATCGACGAGGCCGGCATCCCCCGGGTCACCTACTCGGACCCGGAGCTGGCGTCGGTCGGCCTGACCGAGACGAAGGCCAAGGAGCAGTACGGCGCCGACAAGGTCAAGTCCTACAACTACAACCTGGGCGGCAACGGCAAGAGCCAGATCCTCAAGACCACCGGGTTCGTGAAGCTGGTGCGGGTCGAGGACGGGCCGGTCGTCGGCGTGCACATGGTGGGCGCCCGGGTCGGCGAGCTGATCGGCGAGGCCCAGCTCATCTACAACTGGGAGGCGTACCCGGCCGAGGTGGCGCAGCTCGTGCACGCCCACCCGACGCAGAACGAGGCCCTGGGCGAGGCGCACCTGGCCCTGGCCGGCAAGCCGCTGCACGCGCACGCCTGACACGACAACCGCGGCGTCCGGCGACGGGCGACGATCCCACCAGGGGAACCGAAGGAGTCTGGAGAACATGCCGGTATCGGTCACCATGCCCCGGCTCGGCGAAAGCGTCACCGAGGGCACCGTCACGCGCTGGCTCAAGCAGGAGGGCGACACCGTCGAGGTCGACGAGCCGCTGCTCGAGGTGTCGACCGACAAGGTGGACACCGAGATCCCGTCCCCCGCGGCCGGCGTGCTGACCCGGATCGTGGTCGGCGAGGACGAGACCGCCGAGGTCGGCAGCGAGCTGGCCGTGATCGACGGTGAGGGCGGGGCCGCCGGCGGTGGCGAGGCCGCGCCGCAGCAGGAGGCCGCGCCGGAGCCCGAGCCGACCGCCGCCGCGGAGGGCACCGGCCCGGAGCCGGAGCAGCCGGCCCAGGAGCAGCCGGCCCAGGAGCAGCCGGCGGCCGAGGCCGCCCCGGCGCCGTCGGGTGAGGGCACCCCGGTCAAGATGCCGGCGCTGGGCGAGAGCGTCACCGAGGGTACGGTCACCCGCTGGCTCAAGCAGGTCGGCGACACCGTCGAGGTCGACGAGCCGCTGCTGGAGGTGTCGACCGACAAGGTGGACACCGAGATCCCCTCGCCGGTGGCCGGAACGGTCCTGGAGATCACCGTCGCCGAGGACGAGACGGCGGAGGTCGGCGCGACGCTGGCGATCGTCGGCGCGGCCGGCGCCGCCCCGGCCGAGGCGAAGCCGGAGCCGAAGCCCGAGCCGCAGGCCGAGGCCCCGAAGCCGGAGCCGAAGGCCGAGGCCCCGAAGCCGGAGCCGCAGCCCGAGCCGCAGGTCAGCGAGCCGACCCCGGGCATGTCCTACAACGAGCCGGCCGCCGAGGCCGAGGTCGCCGCCGAGCCGGCCAAGGCCGAGCAGGCCGCCACCCCGCCGTCCCCCGCGCCGCAGCAGCGGCCGTCGGTGCCGGGCGGCGAGGAGGCCGCCGGGTACGTCACCCCGCTGGTCCGCAAGCTGGCCGGTGAGCACGGCGTGGACCTGTCCACGGTCAACGGCACCGGGGTCGGTGGCCGGATCCGCAAGCAGGACGTGCTGGCGGCGGCCGAGCAGGCCCGCGCGGCCAAGGCCGCCCCGGCACCGGCCGCGCAGCCCGCTGCCGCGGCGGCACCGGCGCAGCCGGCCGCCAAGCCGACGCCGAGCGCCAAGCGTGGCACCACCGAGAAGCTGCCCCGGATCCGCGCGGCCATCGCCAAGCGGATGCACGAGTCGCTGCACGAGATGGCGCAGCTCACCACGGTGATCGAGGTCGACGTCACCAAGATCGCCAAGCTGCGGGCGCGGGCGAAGGAGTCGTTCCAGCAACGGCACGGCGTGAAGCTGTCCTTCCTGCCGTTCTTCGCCCTCGCCGCCGTCGAGGCCCTCCAGACGTACCCGATCGTCAACGCCCGGATGGACCTGGCGGGCGGGACGATCACCTACCCGGACGCGGAGCACCTCGGCATCGCCGTGGACACCGAGCGCGGCCTGCTGGTGCCGGTCATCCACAACGCCGGGGACCTCAACCTGGGCGGCATCGCCAAGCGGGTCGCCGACCTGGCCGAGCGCACCCGGACCAACAAGATCAGCCCGGACGAGATCGCCGGCGCGACCTTCACGCTGACCAACACCGGCAGCCGCGGCGCGCTGTTCGACACCCCGATCATCCCGTCGCCGCAGTCGGCGATGCTCGGCACGGGTGCGGTGGTCAAGCGCCCGGTCGTGGTCAACGACCCGGAGCTGGGCGAGGTCGTCGCGGTCCGGTCGATGGTCTACCTGGCCCTGTCGTACGATCACCGGCTGATCGACGGCGCCGACGCCGCCCGCTTCCTGGTCGCGGTGAAGGAGCGGCTGGAGGCCGGCAACTTCGAGGCCGAGCTGGGCCTGTAACACCCGGTCCGACGACGGAGGGCTCCCCGGTGATCCGGGGAGCCCTCCGTCGTACCGCCGGGTCAGCCGCGCAGCGTCTCCTCGGAGACCGCCCAGAGCCGCTCGGCGGCCTCGGGATCGCGCGCGTAGGGCGCGTACCCGGCGCGGGTGCCGGGCTGGTTCGGGCCGGCCTCCTGGCAGTCCTCGAAGTAGCGCCCGCCCACGCCCTCCAGCAGCGGTGACGTGGCCACCAGGACCGACGTGGCGGCGCCCTGCTCGACGGTCTTCCACGCGACGGCAGTCGCGCCGCCGCTCGCCGCGCGCATCCGGGCCAGCTCCTCGTCGGTGACGTACCGCTGGAGGTTGGTGCGGATCGCCCCGGGCATCAGCGCGTTGCTGAGGATGCCGTCGCCGGCCCAGCGCCGGGTGGCCTCGACGGCGAAGAGCACGTTCGCGGTCTTCGACTGCCCGTACGCGGCCCACGGCTCGTACGGCCGCTGCCGGAAGTGGATGTCCTCGAAGACGACCGGGGACCGCAGGTGCGCGGCCGAGCTGACCGAGACGATCCGGGCTCCCCCGGCCGTCGCGAGGGCCCGGTGCAGCCCGGCGACCAGCGCGAAGTGGCCCAGGTGGTTGGTGGCGAACTGCAGCTCCCAGCCCTGCGGGGTGCGCATCTCGGGCGCGGCCATGATGCCCGCGTTGTTCACCAGGATGTGCAGCGGACCGTCCCAGGTCCGGACGAAGGCGGCGACGGACTCCGGGTCGGCCAGGTCGAGCGGGGCGACCAGCAAGCGGTCGTTGCCGGTCGTCGAGGCGATCTCCTCGGCGGCGCGCCGCCCCTGGTCGGGGTTGCGGACGGCGAGGGTCACGTCGGCGCCGGCGGACGCTAGCGCGCGGGCGGTCTCCACCCCGATGCCGGATCCGCCGCCGGTGACGACGGCCCGGCGGCCGGTGAGGTCGATGCCCTGGATCACCTCGAGGGCGGTGGACTCCGCGCCGAACGGGGTGCGGACAGGCGTGCTGGTGGTCATGATCCGTCCCTGGGTCGCAGGTGTGCGCCGGGTCTCGGCCCGGCCGCTACCATCAGAAGCGGAGGGTCCTCCGCTACGATCCGACTCTAAACGGAGGATCCTCCGTTTGCCAACCCGTCGTGCGATCGGGGCCGGCCGGAGCCGCCGCCGCGTCCCCGCGTACCGTCGGCGGCGGGCCACCGGGCCCCGCCGAGCGCCAGGAGGAGCCGTGCCCGACCCTCGACCGCTGCGCGCCGACGCGCGCCGCAACCGCGAGCGGCTGCTGGAGGCGGCGGTCCGGGCGTTCTCGCAGGCCGGCGCCGACGTGACACTGGACGCGATCGCCAAGGACGCCGGGGTCGGCATCGGCACCCTCTACCGGCACTTCCCCACCCGGGAGACGCTCGTCGAGGCGGCTTACCGCAACGAGCTGGCGAAGCTCTGCGACGCCGCCGGGGACCTGCTGGAGCGGCTGCCACCGGACGAGGCGACCCGGGCGTGGATGGACCGGTTCATCGAGTACCTGTCGACCAAGCGCGGCATGGCCGACGCCCTGCGGCTGGTCATCGCCGCCGGCACCAACCCGTACGCGCAGAGCCGAGACCTCCTGATCGCCGCCCTGACCCGGCTGCTCTCGGCGGGCGCGGCGGCCGGCACCGTACGCGCCGACGTCGACCCGGCCGACGTGCTCGCCGGCCTGAGCGGTGTCTCCCTCGCCGCGGGCGGTCCCGACCAGCGTGACCAGGCCCGGCGACTGCTGGACCTGCTGATGGACGGTCTGCGTTACCGGCCCACCGGCTGAGCCGATTCCCGCCCGCGCGATCCCGGCCGCTGGGACAGTGGTCGGGTGGGCGGGAAGGGCTTACGGGGGCGGCTCGGCCCCGCGATGGCGATAGCCCCCGGTGCCCGGGTGGACAAGTTCGAGGTCTTCTTCGACCTGGTCTTCGTCTTCTCCTTCTTCATCATCACCCGGGCCACCGCCGCCCACATCACCGGCCGGACGCTGCTGCACGCCCTGCTCGTGCTCGCCGTGCTCTGGTGGGCCTGGGTCATCCACAGCGTCGTCGCCACCCGGGTGCGGCTCGGCGTGGGCTTCGTGCCGGTGCTGATGGTCGTCGGGATGGCCGCGCTGTTCTGCTTCGCGCTGGCCCTCCCGCAGGCGTTCGGCGACCCGAGGGAGGGCGCCGCCGGGCCGGCGGTCGTCGCGCTCAGCTACATCGTCATCCGGGCCGTGCACTTCCTGCTCTTCTGGCACGTCACCCACGACAGCCCGGACGAGCGGCGGCAGCTGTACCGCTTCGCACCGGAGGTGGTGTTCAGCACCGCGCTGCTGATCGCGGCGGCCATGGTGCCGTCGGTGATCAACGATCCGGGCGCGGCCACGATGGCCCGGGACGGCCTGTGGCTGACCGTGGTGCTCCTCCAGTACACGACCGGCATCCTGGTCGGCACCTGGGGCTGGGGCGTCACGTCGGCCGAGCACTGGACGGAGCGCTACGACCTCATCCTGATCATCGCCCTGGGCGAGTCGGTCATCTCCGTCGGCGTGGGCAGCAACCTGCTGGGCCAGCCGCCGACCTGGCCCGCCGTCGCGGCGGCCGTGCTCGGCATCGTGTTCACCGCCGCCCTCTGGTGGGCGCACTACGACATGATCGGCCCGGCCGCGCGGATCGCCCTGCACGCGGCGAAGGACGGCCCACGGGTGGCGATGGCCCGCGACGCGTACGCGTACCTCTACCTGCCGATGATCGCCGGCATCATCCTGTTCGCGCTCGGCGCCGAGGAGATCGTGCACGAGATCGCCGACCCGAAGATCCCGATCACGGATCCGGCGCACGGTCCCGCCGTGCCGCTGCTCTTCGGCGGGGTGATCTGCTACCTGGCGTCGAACATGCTGTTCCAGCTCCGCACGCTGCACACCCTGTCGTGGACCCGGGTCGGCGCGGTACTGGCGCTGGCCGCGAGCATCCCGGTCGCCGCGCACCTGCCCGGCCTGGCCGCCCTCACCCTGCTGACCGCCATCTGCGTCGGTCTCGTCGCCACCGAGGTGGTGGTCTACGCCGAGGCCCGGGACGCCCTGAACGAAGCCGTGCTGGCCGAGCGCACCACCCACGAGGCGCACGAGGCCGCCTGGCGGTCCCGCTGGCACGAACCCGGCCCCGGCGAACCGTCGACGTGACCCGGGGTCGCCGACCGGACCGCCGCAGCGGCCCGAGCCTCCTGAACGGATGATGCTCAGCCGGTCTGAACCGGCCCCGGAGACCGGCTGACCATCATCCGTTCCCGCAGGGCTCGTTCAGTGCGAGCCGGGCAGCCCCTCGTAGTACCGGATCTTCGCGCGGAGGTGGTCGTACTGGCGCTGGAGCAGGCGCATCTGCTCCTCGACCCGCTCGGCGTGGCGCTCCAGCAGGGCCTGCCGTTCGCCGGCGGTGTGCGCACCCTCGCGGGCCAGCTCGGCGTACCGGCACATCTCCGCGATCGGCATCCCGGTGTCGCGGAGACAGCGGAACAGCTCCAGCCAGCCCAGGTCGTCGTCGGTGAAGATCCGCCGGCCGCCGGCGGTGCGACCGACGCTGAGCAGGCCGATCTTCTCGTAGTACCGGAGGGTGTCGAGGCTGAAGCCGCTGCGCCGGGCCGCCTCGGAGGGTGCGTACATGTTCCGCACCGTACCGCTTGACCTGGAGTGCGCTCCAGGTTGAAAGCTGTCCACATGACGATGACACGGACACTGGGCCGCAGCGGTATCGAGGTGGGCGCGATCGGCATGGGCTGCTGGGCGATCGGCGGGCCACTGTGGGGCGACGGCGGGCAGCCGTTCGGTTGGGGCGAGGTCGACGACGACGAGTCGGTGCGCACCGTCCACGCCGCGCTCGACCTCGGCGCCACGCTCTTCGACACGGCCAGCAACTACGGCGCCGGGCACAGCGAACGGATCCTCGGGCGGGCGCTGGCCGGCCGCCGCGACCGGGCGGTGATCGCCACCAAGTTCGGCAACCGCTCCGACGAGGCGACCCGCCGGTGGACCGGCACCGACCACAGCCCGGGCTACGCGGTGGCGAGCCTCGAGGAGTCGCTGCGCCGGCTCGGCACCGACCACGTCGACCTGTACCAGCTGCACATCAACCAACTGCCGGTGCCCGCCGCGCTCGACCTGGTCGACACCCTGGAAGGCCTGGTCACCCAGGGCAAGATCCGGGCGTACGGCTGGAGCACCGACGACCCGGAGTCGGCGGCGGCGTTCGCGGCGGCCGGCCCGCACTGCGTGGCCATCCAGCACGACCAGTCGGTGCTGGCCGACAACGCCGCGATGCTCGCGGTCTGCGAGCGCCTCGACCTGGCCAGCGTCAACCGTGGACCCCTGGCGATGGGTCTGCTCACCGGCTCGACCCGGGCGGTCGGTGCCGACGACGTACGCGGGCGGGCGCCGGAGTGGCTGGCCTGGTTCACCGACGGCCGGCCCACCCCGCAGTGGGCGGAGCGGGTGGCGCAGATCCGGGCGGCGCTCACCGCCGACGGCCGCACCCTGGCCCAGGGCGCGCTGGGCTGGCTGCTGGCCCGCAGCCCGCGGACCGTCCCGATCCCGGGCTGCCGGTCGGTGGCGCAGGCCGCGGAGAACATCGGCACGCTTGCCGTCGGTCCGCTTCCCGCGGACGCGTACGCCCAGGTGGAACGCCTCCTCGCCGACCTGCGACCGGCACCGGCCGAATTCGGGGTGTGACCCGCTCAACGCATCCGGATCGACATGCGTACCCGAAGATATGAGTATGCGGATCCTCATGGCCGGCGCGTCCGGCTTCCTCGGCACCCGGCTGGCCGACCTGCTCACCGCCGACGGGCACGAGGTGACCAGGCTGGTCCGGCGGCCACCGCGCGGCGCCGACGAGCGGCAGTGGAACCCGTCCGCCGCGCAGCTCGACCCGGCGGTCGTGGCGCAGGCCGACGCGGTGGTGAACCTGGCCGGTGCCGGGGTGGGCGACCGCCGGTGGACCGACGAGTACCGGCGGGTCATCCGGTCCAGCCGGGTGGACACCACCACCACGCTGGCGATCA
Organism: Micromonospora sp. NPDC126480; assembly: GCF_040302465.1. NCBI lineage: Bacteria > Bacillati > Actinomycetota > Actinomycetes > Micromonosporales > Micromonosporaceae > Micromonospora > Micromonospora sp. NPDC126480. The sequence goes on along the minus strand of NZ_JBEORU010000004.1, from coordinate 138,747 downwards.
CGATCGCCGGGCTGCCCGCCGCCGACCGGCCCCGGGCGCTGCTGAACTCCTCTGCCGTGGGCTGGTACGGGGACACCGGCGACCGTGCCGTGGAGGAGGACGCACCGGCCGGCGAGGGCTTCCTCGCCGACGTCTGCCGGGTGTGGGAGGCCGCGACGCGACCCGCCGAGGACGCCGGCGTACGCGTGGTACGCATGCGGATCGGCCTGCCGCTGCACCGCGACGGCGGGATGCTCAAGCCCCAACTGCTGCCGATGCGGCTCGGCATCTCCGGGCCGCTCGGCGGCGGACGGCAGTGGTGGCCGTGGATCTCGATGGTGGACTGGCTGGCCGCCACCCGCTTCCTGCTCGACTCCGACGAGATCGCCGGCCCGGTCAACCTGGTCGGTCCGGCGCCGGTGACGAACAAGGAGTTCACCCGGGAGCTGGCCCGGCAACTAAGCCGGCCGGCGATCATGCCGATCCCGGCGCTGGCGCTCAAGGTGGTCCTGGGTGGCTTCTCGGTCGAGGCGCTGAGCAGCAGCCGGGTCCTGCCCGGGGTGCTGACGAAGGCCGGCTTCGCGTACCGGCACCCGGACCTGCCCAGCGCCCTGCACGCCGCGCTCACGGAGTAAGGAAGGGCCCCTTCTTAACGCCTCGCGTTGTAGAAGGGGCCCTTCTTAACAGGTGCCGCTCAGCAGCCGATCACCCAGTAGTTCGGGCCGGTCTGCTTCAGCGTGGTGCTGTAGAAGGTGTTGTAGAGGCCCATCCGCTGGTTGGAGCCGTTCGCGTAGGCGTACCCGCCGGAGTGGTAGGCGCGGCCGGCGGTGACGTGCGCGTAGTTGCTCGCGGTGACGCACGTCGGGCTGGTCGTCGGCGTCGGGCTGGGCGTGGGCGACGCGGTCGGGCTGGCCGTGGGGGTCGGCGTGGGGCCGCCGCCGTTCAGGCCGAAGAAGACCGCGTCCCGGTACGTCGAGCAGATGGTGTCCAGGAAGTACGCGCCCGCGGTGCCGCACTGGTCCGACCCGGAGCCCGGGTCCACCGGTGTGCCGTGGCCCATGCCCGAGACGCGGTAGACGCGTACCCGGTCGGCGCCGTAGACCTCGAGACTCGTGCCGGCGGGCAGCGAGGACGTGCTGGTCGGGGTCTGGCTCACGCCGAGGACGTTGGTCCACTGGTCCCGCGACTCGGTGGCGTTGGCCACCGCCACCGTGTAGTCGCTGGTGCCGTGCCAGACGGCCACCTTGGGGCGCGGTCCCGAGTAGCCGGAGTACGCGTTGCGCACCAGGTCGCCCCACTGCGCCGGCGTCTTGTCGACACCCGGGCTCATGCAGGAGAACGCGTTGATCATGCTGGTGGCGCAGCGGTACGGGATGCCGGCGATGACGGACCCGCCGGCGAAGACGTCCGGGTACGCGGCCAGCATGACGGCGCTCATCGCACCGCCGGCCGACAGCCCGCTCACGTACACCCGGTTGGCCGCGACGCCGTAGCTGGCCTTGGCGTGGTCGACCATCTGCTTGATGGACAGCGCCTCGCCCTGGCCCCGCGCGGTGTCGCCGGTCTCGAACCAGTTGAAGCAGGCGTTGGAGTTGTTGCCGGACTTCTGCTCCGGCACGATCAGGGCGAACTTCCACTGGTCGGCGTACTTCCGCCAGCCGGAGTTGGTGAAGTAGCCGCTGGCGTTCTGGGTGCAGCCGTGCAGCAGCACCACGGCCGGCGCGCCGGCCGGCAGGTTGTCCGGGCGGTACGCGTACATGGCGAGGTTGCCGGGGTTGGATCCGAAGCCGGTCACCTGCTGGAGGCTGGCGGCCTGGGCGGGGGTGGCGGCGACGACGGCCGCGGCGGCGGCCAGGACCAGCCCGGCGGCGACGCCGGCCAGCCGAGCGACGAGGGACGGGTTGCGGCGCACGGGAGCCTCCTGACGGGGAATGTGAACTGGGTCACCCGCGAATTGCCGCGACGTTACGTCGGAGTGTCCAACCGGTGACATGGGCCGGCGTCACACATTCATCGTCGTGGACGTGTGTGCCGGGCCGGGAGTTGTTAACAGGGGGCCCTTCTACAACGCCAGGCGTTAATAGGGGGCCCTTCCTTGCAGGTCTGACCGGCGTGTCCGGGTCGGGTTGGTAACGTCCGCTGCGTGCCGACCTCCCCGTCCGTGGCGTCCGCGCCGTCCCGCGTCCGCCGTGACCGCCGGGCCGATCTGGTCATGGCGCTCCTCGCGCTCGCCCTGGCTGTCTGGGTGACCAGCGGGCTGTGGCGGGACCCGAACGGCCGCACGATCACGGTCAACTCCAGCGACCAGGCGCTGTTCGAGTGGCTGCTGGCGTTCGGCGGGCACGCCCTCACCCACGGGCAGAACCCGCTCTTCACCTACCTGATCAACGTCCCGGACGGCGTGAACCTCGCGGTCAACACCTCGATCACGGTGTACGCGGCCGTCTTCGCGCCGCTGACGTACCTGATCGGTCCGCCGGCCACGTTCCTGGTCATCCTCACCCTCAACCTCGCCGCCACGGCGTTCGCCTGGTACTGGCTGCTCAACCGCCAGTTCGGCCGCGGCCCGCTCGCCGCCGGGCTGGGCGGGTTGTTCATCGGGTTCTCCCCCGGCCTGGTCTCGCACGCCAACGCCCACCTGAACTGGACCGCCGGCTGGCTGGTGCCGCTGCTGATCTGGCGCACGTTCGCGCTGCGCCGCCCCGGGCACCGGGTCCGCGACGGCGTCATCCTCGGCGTGCTGGTCGCGGTGGCCTTCTCCATCGCGGCGGAGGCGCTCTTCTTCACCGCGCTGGCCGTCGGTCTCTTCGTCGCCGTCTGGGTGCTGCATCCGGCCAGCCGCGCCGAGGCACGCGCGGCGCTGCCGGGCTTCCTCGGTGGGCTCGCGGTGACCGCGCTTGTCGCCGGCGTGCTGCTGGCGTACCCGTTGTGGCTGCACTTCGCCGGTCCGCAGCGCTTCCACGGCACCGGATTCGACGCGGTGATCCACTCCGAGGACGTCGTCTCGTACGTCGCGTACCCCCGGCGGTCCCTCGCCGGTGAGGCCGGGCTGCGGACCAGCCTCGCCCCGAACCCCACCGAGGAGAACTCGTTCTTCGGGCTGCCGCTGCTGCTGCTCGCCGTGGCCGTGTTCGTGCTGCTGTGGCGGCGCGCCGCGGCCCCGGGTGCTGCGCCGGGCGGGGTACCCCGCCGGGCCACCCTGTGGGCGCTCGGCACGGTGGCGGTGGTCTTCACGCTGCTGTCCTTCGGGCCGGAGGCGAAGGTCGACGGCCGCCGGTTCGACCTGCCGATGCCCTTCGACCTGCTGGGCCACCTGCCGGTGGTGAACGCCGCCCTGCCGGCCCGGCTGGCGCTGGTCGTGGCGCCGGTGATCGGCGTGCTGCTCGCGTACGCGGTGGACACGCTGCGGGCCGACCCGCCCCGGTCCCGGCCGGCCCGGATCGCGTGGGTGGCCGCGTTCGCGGTGGCCCTGGTGCCGCTGGTGCCGACCCCGCTGCTGACGACGGAGCGGGAGCCGATCCCGCGGTTCTTCACCTCCGGCACCTGGCGGGAGTACGTGTCGCCGGGCGGGGTCCTCACGCCGGTGCCGCTGGCCCTCGACGTGTACCCGGACGGGCAGCGCTGGCAGGCGTACGCCCTCGCTCACCGGCAGGGTGAGTTCGCGATCCCGTCCGGGTTCTTCCTCGGACCCGGCGGGCCGGACGGCCGGGGCCGGATCGGCCCGCCGCCACGGCCGTTGAGCGCGTTGATGGACCAGGCCGCGCGGTACGGCGCGGTGCCGATCGTCACCGAGGGGACCACGAAGGACGTGCAGGCCGACCTGCGGCACTGGCGGATCGAGACGGTGGTCCTCCCGGACCGGGTGCACGGCGCGAAGTGGGACGTCGACGAGGAGGCGGTCCGCGCCACCGCCACCGCGCTGTTCGGCGAACCGGAACGCGTCGAGGACGTCTGGGTCTGGCGGATCCCGCAGGAGTGACCGGCGCACTGCCCGCCGCGCCCGCGGTGAACCGGCTCACGCACGGGGGTGACCGGCGGGTACGGGACTAGGCTTGGTCCGTGACCACGACGACCTCCGGCCTCACGGCCGTCCGCGCCGGCGTCCTCGAGTACCAGGCCGCCTGGGAGGAGCAGCGCCGGCTGCACGAGTCGGTGGTGGCCGGCGAGCGCGGCGACACGGTGCTGCTGCTGGAGCACCCGAGCGTCTACACCGCCGGCAAGCGCACCGAGCCGTGGGACCGGCCGATGGACGGCACACCGGTCGTCGACGTCGACCGCGGCGGCAAGATCACCTGGCACGGTCCGGGGCAGCTCGTCGGCTACCCGATCCTGCGCCTGCCCGACCCGGTCGACGTGGTCGCGTACGTGCGGCGCGTCGAGCAGATGCTTATCGACGTGTGCGCGGAGTTCGGTCTGACCGCCGGCCGGGTCGAGGGGCGCAGCGGCGTCTGGGTGCCGGAGGACGACCGGGGTCCGGCCCGCAAGGTGGCCGCCATCGGCATCCGGGTCGCCCGCGGCGTCACCCTGCACGGCTTCTCGATCAACTGCGACTGCGACCTGGCGTACTTCGACCGGATCGTGCCCTGCGGCATCCGCGACGCCGGGGTCACCTCGCTCACCGCCGAGCTGGGCCGTCCGGTGACCGTCGCCGACGTGCTGCCGGTGGTCGAGCGGCAGCTGCGTACCGTCGTCGGGGTCTGAGCCCGGCCGGCGCCTACGCTCGGGCGGATGCGCCTCGATCTGGTCACCGTGGTCGTCGCCGAGTACGACCCGGCCATCGCTTTCTTCACCGACGTGCTCGGCTTCGAGCTCGCCGAGGACTCCCCCTCGCTGACCACCGACGGCCGCCCGAAGCGCTGGGTGGTGGTCCGCCCGCCGGGTGGCGGCACCGGCCTGCTGCTGGCCCGCGCCGACGGCGAGCGGCAGGCGGCCGTGGTCGGCGAGCAGGTGGCCGGCCGGGTCGGCTTCTTCCTGCGGGTGGACGACTTCGACGCCACGTACCGGCGGTTGGTGGCCGCCGGGGTGGAGTTCGTGCGGCCGCCGCGCGCCGAGCCGTACGGCAGCGTGGCGGTCTTCCTCGACGTGGCGGGCAACCGCTGGGACCTGCTCGGAGCCGGGTAGCCCCGGACGGCCACTTGAGCAAACGCTCAAACTTCCCTACGCTCCTTCCTTGAGCAACTGCTCAAGAAGGCGGGGCGGCATGCGAGCGATCTACGTCGAGACGGTCATCGACGCGCCCGTCGACGCGGTCTGGCGGGTCACCCAGGACCCGGCCGAGCACCGGCGCTGGGACGTCCGCTTCGGCCGGATCGACCCGCTGCCCGGAGGGCCGCCGGCGCGGTTCCGGTACGCCACCACCGTGCTTCCCGGAATGACCGTCGCCGGCTGGGGTGTCCACGCCGGCGAGCGGGACCGGCCCGACGGCAGCCGCACGTCGGCGCTGCGTTTCGGCTCGGACGACCGGCGGTCGCTGATCGCCACCGGTTCCGGCTACTGGCGCTACCTGCCCGGCCCGGCCGGCGTACGGTTCCTGACCGGCTACGACTACACACCCCGCTGGGGGACGCTGGGCCGGGCGGCCGACCGCGGCTTCCGTCCCGTGTTCGGGTGGGCCACCGCCTGGTCGTTCGACCGGCTGCGGATCTGGCTCGCGCACGGCGTACCGCCGGAACGGTCCCGGCGCAACGCCACCCGGGAGGCGGTGGCGCGGCTGCTCGGGCCGGCGGCAACCGGCGCCCTCGCCGGGTGGCTCGGCGCGACCGCCGCCACGGTCGCCCTGACCGTCGCCGTCGCGTCCGCGCTGGCGCTGGCGCTACCGCCGCACCCGCACACCCCGGCGGCCCGCCGCTGCCGCCGCCGACCACCGGACCGCCTCGCCACCCGCCCGCCCGAGTTGTTGGAGAAGCTGTGAACGCCGTCTTCCGCACCGCACTGGGCACCGAGTTCGACCGGCTCCACCCCGAACTCCAACGCCGCTTCAACGTCGACGGCGACACCCACCTGGGCTGCGTCGGCACCGGCGTGATGGACCGGGTCTGGCGCGGCGCCGCCTTCACCGTGCCGTTCCTGCACCTCGGCACGCTGCGCCACATCCTGTTCCCGGAGACCGGCTGCGGTGTCCCGTTCACCATCGAGAACTACGCCTACACCGACTCCTTCGGCCGGCCGACGTTGACCTTCGTCCGTACCTTCCAGGTCGCGCCGGACCGCCGCCGCCGCTTCGACGCCACGATGGTCTGGAGCGAACGGCGCGGGGTCCTGGTCGACTACCTCGGTACGCACCAGCACCTGGCGGTCGACCTCCACGTCGGGGTGGACGCCGCCGGCGCGCTCACCATCCGCAGCGGCGCCTACCGCTTCCGCAGTGGCCTGCGCTGCCCGGCCGCGCTGACCGGCGAGGCCCGCCTGCGGGAGTGGTACGACGAGCGGGACGGCCGGTTCGGGATCGAGGTGGCCGTGACGAACCGACGGTTCGGACCCCTCTTCGGCTACACCGGCAGCTTCGCGGTCCGCTACCTGCGGCCCGGCCGGGCACCGGTCCCCGCCGCCGTACGGCCACTGCGGGAGAACCCCCGCGAGTGAGCGCGGTCCGGCGGGGGGCGTTAACAAGGGGCCCCTCCTCTACCGCAGGCGTTAAGAAGGGGCCCCTCCTTTCACGGGGTGAGGCGATGCAGGTCGCGCGGGAAGGCGGTCACCTCCCGGACGTTCGCCGCGCCGGTCAGCCGCGCCACGAACCGCTCCAGCCCGATCGCGAAGCCGCCGTGCGGCGGCATCCCGTGCCGGAACGCGTCGACGTAGGCCGCGTACGGCTCGACCGGCTCGCCACGCGCCGCGAGCGCCGCCAGGTAGTCGGCGTGCCGGTGCAGCCGCTGCCCGCCGGTGACCAGCTCCATGCCGCGGAACAGCAGGTCGAACCCGTTGGAGTACGCCGGCCGCTCCGGGTCGGGGTGGGTGTAGAAGGGGCGCTTCGCCATCGGGTACCCGGTCACGAAGACGAACTCCGACCCGTGCTCCCGGCGCGCCCACTCCCCGAGCGCCCGCTCGTGGGCCGGGGCGAGGTCCGGCTCGCCGTCCGGCCCCCCGGCGATCACCAGCGCCTCGGTGAAGTGGACCGCCGGGATCTCGGCGGGCACCTCCGGCGCGGTCACGCCGAGGGTGGCCAGCGCGGCGCCGGCCCGGTCGGTGACCGCGCCGAGCATCCCGGCCAGGGTGTCCCGCAACACCGCCATGACGTCCCGGTGGTCGGCGACGAAGCCCAGCTCGGCGTCGAGCGAGGTGTACTGCGCCAGGTGCCGTACGGTGTCGTGCGGCTCGGCGCGGAACACCGGGCCGACCTCGTACACCCGCTCGAAGACGCCCACCATGAGCTGCTTGTAGAACTGCGGCGACTGGGCCAGGTACGCGGGCCGACCGAACCAGTCCAGCGCGAAGACGTTCGCCCCGCTCTCGGTGGCGGAGGCGACCACCTTCGGCGTGTGGATCTCCACGAAGCTGCGGTCGTCGAGCGCGGCCCGGAAACCGGCCACCGCCGCCGCGGAGATCCGCAGCGCCGCCGAGCGGCTCGGGTGGCGCAGCGCGGTCGGCGCGTTGTCGAGCTGGGTGGGCAGGGTGGCGGTCAGCGCCGGCCGGTACAGGTCGAACGGGGGCGGGACGGCGGGTGGGCCGAGCGGGCGTACCGCCGGGCGGGTCAGCTCGACCCCGGCGGGCGCGGTGCCGTTCGCGACCACCGTGCCGGTGACCTCGACGACCGTCTCCTCGGTGAGTCGCGCCAGTTCGGCGCGGACGCCCGGGTCGGTGACGACCACCTGGGTCAGCCCGGCGGTGTCCCGGACGATCAGGAAGGCCACCGACTTGAGCAGCCGGCGGCGGTGGACCCAGCCGGCGATCCGCACGGTCGCGCCGACGTGGGCGGTGAGCTGGGAGGACAGGATGCGTTGCACGGCGGTTACCTCCTTGGTCAATCGCAACGCGATCCCCGGGAGGCGTGGGCGAGCGGGATCCTCGCGGTGCCACCACACCTTCACCCCCGCCGGAACGGGGGCCTCGTTCGTCGCCTTTTCACCGGGGCCAGCCGGGCGGGCTCTACTGGGTGTTAAGAGGGGACCCTTCCACTACCGGAGGCGTTGACAAGGGGCCCTTCCTTACCGTTCTTCCCGCAGCTCGGGAGGGTCTTCGCGGCCCGGCGCCAGACCGCCTCGCAGCAAACGGCGGCTCTCTTCAACTGGCGGCCCGGGGCGCTACTCGGCTCCGTCACAGCTCTGCGGCGCACGCTAGCAGCCGCCCGCCGCAGGTGTGACGGTGTTTTTTGCGCCGTGATGTCCGGCGTCACAACAATCGGGGCGTGACGGCCGTCGCCCGACGTGCATCGACCGCCGCCGACGGGCGTAGGCTCGGTTTTGTGACGATCGAGCACTCCGCGCCGACGACCGGCCAGGCAGCGCGCACCGCGACGCCCGCACCCGAGGGGCGGCGTCTCCTGCGGATCGAGGCGCGCAACGCCGAGACGCCGATCGAGCGCAAGCCGCCGTGGATCAAGGTCAAGGCCAAGATGGGCCCGGAGTACACCCAGCTGCGCGGGCTCGTCTCGCGCGAGGGGCTGCACACCGTCTGCCAGGAGGCCGGCTGTCCCAACATCTACGAGTGCTGGGAGGACCGGGAGGCCACCTTCCTCATCGGCGGCGACCAGTGCACCCGCCGCTGCGACTTCTGCCAGATCGACACCGGCAAGCCGGCCGAGTTCGACGCCGACGAGCCGCGCCGGGTCGCCGAGTCGGTGGTCTCGATGGGCCTGCGCTACGCCACCATCACCGGCGTCGCCCGCGACGACCTGCCCGACGGCGGCGCCTGGCTCTACGCCGAGACCGTCCGGCAGATCCACGCCCTCCAGCCGGGCTGCGGCGTCGAGCTGCTGATCCCCGACTTCAACGCGGTGCCCGACCAACTCGCCGAGGTGTTCTGGTCGCGGCCGGAGGTGCTCGCGCACAACGTCGAGACGGTGCCGCGGATCTTCAAGCGGATCCGGCCGGCGTTCCGCTACGAGCGCTCCCTGGACGTGATCCGCCAGGCCCGCGCCGCCGGCCTGGTCACCAAGAGCAACCTCATCCTCGGCCTGGGCGAGGAGCGCGCCGAGGTCTCCCAGGCCCTGCGTGACCTGCACGAGGCCGGCTGCGAGCTGATCACCGTCACGCAGTACCTGCGCCCCTCGCCCCGGCACCACCCGGTGGAGCGCTGGGTCAAGCCGGAGGAGTTCGTCGAGCTGCGCGAGGAGGCCGAGGAGATCGGCTTCTCGGGGGTGATGAGCGGGCCGCTGGTGCGCTCGTCGTACCGCGCCGGCCGGCTCTACCAGCAGGCCCTCGAAGCCCGCACGGTCGCCGTCGGCTGACGACACCCGGCCGCCGCGTGGCGCACCGCGCCGCGCGGGCCGCCGGCCGGGTGCCATGATCGGCCCATGACCGTCCGGGTACGCGAGGGGCACCGCGCCGCGCTGCGCGCGCTGCCGGCCGCCCGGTGGCCCCGGCCGCCCGACGCGCTGGCCCTCGCGGTGCTCGCCGCCGGTGTGGCGTACCGCCTCGGCCTGCTGCTGCACGACACGCCCCCCACGAACAGCGACGAGGCGACGATAGGGCTGGCCGCGCTGCACATCGCGCAGGGGCGGGAGTTCCCGGTCTGGTTCTACGGCCAGGCGTACATGGGCACGCTGGAGGCGTACCTGGCCGCGCCGCTCGTCGCGCTCGCCGGCCCGTCGACCCTGGCGCTGCGCCTGCCCACCCTCGCCCTGTACGCGGTCTTCGCGCTGCTGGCCTGGCGGCTGGCGGTGCGGCTCACCGGGGACCGGTGGTACGCGCTGCTGGTCGCCGCGCTGCTCGCGTCCGGCTCGGACCGGATCGTGAAGAACCAGCTCATCGCCGGGGGCGGGTACCCGGAGATGAACGCCGCCGGGGTGGCCCTCGCCGTGCTCGCGTACGACCTGGCGGCGGGCCGGCCGGACCGGCGGCTGCCCCGCTGGGCGGTGTGGGGGTTCCTCGCCGGGCTGCTGATCTGGGTGGATCCGCTGGTCCTGCCGTACGTGGTGGCCGCCGGGGCGGTGCTGCTGGCGTTCCGGTGGCGGGAGCTGCGCGGCCCGGCCGGGGCGCTGCTCGGTCTCGGCGCGCTCGTCGGCGCCGCCCCGCTGCTGCTCGACAGCGTGGCGTCGGGTCGCAGCCCGCTGTCGGCCGTGCTCGCCGCCGGTGGGGCCGGGCAGCCGGCCGGCTGGGGTGAGCGGCTGCACGGTGCGCTGGTGCTCGGCCCGGCGCTGGGCATGGGCTTCTGCTCGCCGAGCCGGTGCGCCGGCTGGCAGCTCTGGTGGTCGGCCGCCCTGCCGCTGCTCCTGCTCGCCGCCGCGGTGGTGGCGTGGCGCCGGCTGCGCGGGGCCGGGCAGCCGGGCCGGTCTGCGTCCGCCGGGCACGCCCGAGGATCCGGCGATCCCGCCCGGGTCGGGGCGGCGCTCGCGCTGGCCCTGGTCGGGGCGGCCGCCGCGACGCTGGCCGTGTACGCGCTCAGCAGCGCCGCCGGGCGTACCCCGGTCGAGAGTGCGCGGTACCTGTCCTGCCTGCTGATCTCCGTACCCGTGCTGCTGTGGCCGGTGTGGGACGCGGCCCGGCGGCGGCCGGCGGACCGGGTGGGCCACGGGCGCCGGGGCGTCGCCGTCGCCGTCCTCGCCGCGACGCTCGGCTCCGCGGCGTTCGCCACCGCCGGTGCGGTCGCCGCCGCGCCCGCGCACCGGGCGGAGGCGGCCCGGCACGCCGACCTGGTGGCGGCCCTACGTGAGCGGGGCGTGCGGCACGTGTACGGCGGCTACTGGACCTGCAACCGGCTCACCTTCGCCAGCGGCGAGGACATCGTCTGCGCCGTCGTCGACGACGACCTGAGCCCCGGCCACGACCGCTACGCCCCGTACCGCCGGACGGTGGACGCGGCGCCCGACGCCGCCTGGCTCGCCCCCGAGGGCTCCCCCCTCGCGGCCCGCCTGGACGCCCAGCGGACCGGATTCGCCCTGCACACCGTGCCCGGCTGGCGCCTCTACCTACCGCCCTCCTGACCCTCGCCGACGATCATGGAGTTCTGGTGCCTGACAAAACGGCACCGAGCGGGCCGAACGCCCACCACGACTCCATGATCGATGGCAGCTGGCGGGCTAGCGGGTGGTCGGGTCCGTGAGCAGGCCCAGGCGGTGGGCCAGGGCGGCGGCCTCGACCCGGTTGCGCACGTCCAGCTTGGCGATGATGCGGGAGACGTGGACGCTCGCCGTCTTCGGCGAGATGAACAGCTCCTCGGCGATCCGGCTGTTGCTGTGCCCCTCCGCGACCAGCCGCAGCACCTCCCGCTCGCGCTCGGTGAGCAGGTCGGCGCCCGGGCGACCCCGGGTCGCGCCGCGTAGCCCCACCCGGCGGGCCAGGGTCGCGGCCTGCTCGGCGAGCGGCGCGGCGCCGAGCCGGTCGGCGAGCGCGGCGGTCTCGGCCACCGCCGTCGCCACCTCGTCCCGTTCCCCGGCCGCGGCGGCCGCCTCGGCCAGCGCCAGCAGCGCCCGGCCCAGCGGGTACGGCTGGCCGTCGACGCGCCAGGCCGCGACCGCGGCCCGCCACCGCGTGAGCGCCTCGACGGAACCGTCGGCGCGCCGTGCGGCGGGCACGACGGGCGCGGCGAGCAGGGTGCCCGCGCCGACCGGCCGGCCGTCGACCGGCCACGCCGCCGGAACCGGGTCGCTGGTCGCCGTGCCGTCGACGGCCGGCAGCGACTCCGACCGGGTCGCCGCGACCGGCAGGGACACCGACAGGGTCGCCGCGACCTGGGCCGCGTGGGCGTCCTCCGCCGGGAAGCGGGCCGGCACCGTGGCGGCCAGCGCGGCGGTGCGGGCGGCCAGGTCGTCGTCGCCGAGGTTCCGGGCGACGCGAGCGAGGGCGGTGAGCACCGGCCAGCCGTACCGGGGGTGCGCGGCGAGGCTGGTGTCGTCCAGCACCGCCTCGGCGGCCCGCCGCGCCTCGGCCCGGTCGTCGGCGGCGAGGGCGCTCTCCAACCGCAGTTCGAGCAGCGGCAGCCGCTGGTGCGGGTGCAGGTACGCCTTGCTGAGGAAGCCGAGCGCCCGGCCGACCGTCTCCTCGGCGGCCGGATGGTCCTGGGCCAGTCGCAGCGCGGCGCACAGCTGCAGCCAGTGCGAGCCGGTCACGCCCGGCGGGTCGATCCGCGCGGCGTCGGCGAGCACCTCCTCGGTCTCCGCCCAGCGGCCCAGCGCCAGCAGCGCCTCGGCGCGGTTGGACAGCAGGTACGCCCCGGTCGAACGGCTTATCCCGAACCGGCGCGCCTCGGTCACGCCGTCGGCGGCGGCCCGGGCCGACTCCTCGTACCGGCCCAGCTCGTACAGCACGTCGGAGATGTTCACCAGGGCGGCGACCAGTTCCGGCGCCGCCCCGGCGGCCCGGGCGAGCGCCTCGGCGCGGCGCAGCTCGGCCAGCCCCAGGTCGGGTGCGCCCTCGCCGCGGCGCAGCGCCGCAAGCTGCATCGGCAGCTGCGCGGGGTCCATTCCGGCGGCCCGGGCCGCCGCCAGCACCTCGGCGGCCAGCCGGGTGCCCTCGACCCGGTCCACCCGGGCCAGGTGCGAGGCCACGTCGGCGAGCAGCCGCAGCCGCTCCGGGCCCTCCGGCACCCCGGACGCCAGCCGGTACGCCTCGCGTAGTTCGGCGCCGCCGTCGCTCTTGCCGAGCATGGCGAACATCCGGCCGCGCCGGTCGAGCAGCCGCGCGGCGCGCAGCGGCTCGGCCGCCTCGTCCACCTCGGACAGCGCGGCCCGGCTCAGGGTGAGCACCCGGTGGTAGTCGCCGGCGGCGGCCGCCGCCGCGACGGTCTCCTCCAGCAGCGCGAGATGGTCCATGCCGAGCCGGTCGCCCGCGTCGGGGACCAGCTCCCACAGCTCGAGGGCCCGCTCCAGCAGCCGACTCTGCTCCGCGTACGCGTAACGGTCGGCCGCCGCGCAGGCGGCCGTGCGGGAGGCCACCAGGGCGCGCGGGTGGTCGTGCGCGGCGTACCAGTGATGGGCGATCTCGACGGGCGCGCGGCCCGCGGCGACCAGGTGGGGCTGCGCCTCGATCGCGGCGGCCCACCGGGCGTGCAGCCGGGCGTGCTCGCCGGGGAGCAGCTCGTCGTGGACCGCCTCGCGGACCAGCGCGTGCCGGAACTCGTAGTCGCCGTCCGGGTCGGCCACCACGAGCTGGGCGGCGACGGCGGCGCGCAGCGCGTCCTCCAACTCGATGTCGGGCAGCCCGGCGACCTCGGCGAGGAGCTGGTGTGCGAACCGGGTGCCACCGGCCGCCGCGATGCGCAGCACCCGCTGGGCCGGCTCGGGCAGCCGGTCCACCCGGGCGAGCAGCAGGTCGCGCAGCGTCTCCGGCAGGGTGGCGCAGCCGATCGGGCCGCCGGCCGCGGCCAGTTCCTCGATGAACAGCGGGTTGCCCTGCGTCCGGTCGTGGATGTCGTCGACGGCGCGGGCGGCCGGCTCGGTGCCCAGCAGCCCGGCCAGGACGGCTCCGGTGCCGGCCCGGTCCAGCCGGCTCAGCTCGAGCCGCTCGACTCCCCGGGCCCGGTCCAGCTCGGCGAGGAACGGCCGCAGCGGGTGGCCGCGGTGCAGCTCGTCGGTGCGGTAGGTGCAGACCAGCAGCAGGCGGTCGGCGCGGGCCGCGCGGACCAGGAAGCCGATCAGGTCCCGGGTGGAACGGTCGGCCCAGTGCAGGTCCTCGATGACCAGCACCAGCGGGGTGTCCGCGGCGAGCCGCCCGAACAGGTCGGCGACCAGGTCGAACAGGTATCCGCGAGGAGCGTCGGAGACGGGCGGCACGGCGCCGAGCGGCCCCCGGGCCAGTTCCGGCAGGAGGCGGGCGAACTCACCCTCGTACCCGTCGAAGACGCCCGGGCCGTCACTGCGCAGCACCGCGCGCAGCGCCGCGGCGATCGGCGCGAAGGGCAGGCCGGCCTCGCCCAGCTCGAGGCACTGCCCCACCAGCAGCCGGGCCTCGCCGACCCCGCGCCCGAACTCCTCCAGCAGCCGGGTCTTGCCGATCCCGGCCTCGCCGCCGACCAGGACGGTGGTCGGCTCGCCGGCGCGGGCCCGCGCGGACGCGCCCCGCAGGACGGCGAGCTCGGTCTGGCGGCCGACGAGGGCGGTGCGGGCGGTGCGTGCGGTCACGGCACCGAGCATGCCACGCCCGCCGCCACCGCCGTCCCCGCCGGGGTCCGGCTTCCCCGGTGGTACGGCGGGTGGCGCGGCGGCGTCGACTCGCGTGTGCCCGGGTGGCGCGGCGGCGCCGCCCGGTGGGACGGGGTAGGGGCCGGCGGGTGCCTCGGCCGGGGTGCCGGCCGGCGCGTCTGTCGGCGTGCCGGCCGGCACGGCCGGCGCGGTGCTCACCGGCGGCTGTCGCCGGGCCGGCCGGACCGGTGCCGGCGACTCAGCCAGCCGCGGGCGGAGCGGTGCGGCAGGCTCCGGGCCAGCCGGTCGGCGGCGGCGTCGGCGCGCAACTCGGCCAGGTGCGTACGGTGAACGGAGAGCAGGAACTCCGCGTCGTTGACGAACATCTCGGACTCCTCGTGGTCGGTCTCGCTTGCCGACTCTGACTCTCCGCGCGAAGGTGGCCCGGAAGCATTGGTGCGGTGCCTGATCTTCGCCGTACCACCCTCCTTACCTCGGCACGGTGCGACCGGGGTGGCGGCGTAAGGTACTCAGCCGCCCGCGGATCACCGCGCGTCCCGCCGACCACTAGACTTGCTCCCATGGCAAAGCCCCAGGAGAAGGTGTCGTTCGGCCAGCGGCTGAAGCAGATCGGGATGGTGTTCCGGTTCACCGCCAAGCAGGACAAGTGGTTCGCGCCCTTGGCCTTCGCCGCGGTGGTCATTCCGCTCGCACTCACCGTGGTCGCGTTCCTCGCCTGGGGCTGGTTCTGGATCCCGCTGGGCATCCTGTTCGCGCTGCTGTGCCTGCTGATCGTGCTCAACCTGCGGTCCAACCGCGCGATGATGAACGCCGCCGAGGGCCAGCCGGGCGCGGCGGCGCAGATCATGGAGAGCATGCGAGGCGACTGGCGGGTCACCCCGGCGGTCAGCTCGACCACGCAGATGGACATGGTGCACCTGGTCATCGGCCGGCCCGGCGTGATCCTGCTGGCCGAGGGCAACCCGTCCCGGGTGCGCGGGCTGCTCGGCCAGGAGAAGCGACGGCTGGCCAAGGTGATCGGCTCGGCCCCGCTGTACGACTACGTGATCGGCCAGGAGGAGGGCGAGCTGCCGATCCGCAAGCTGCGGATGACGCTGATGCGGCTGCCGCGCAACCTCAGCGGCAAGGACGTGAACGCGCTGGACAAGCGCATGAAGGCCCTCACCGCCCGCCCGCAGTTGCCCAAGGGCGCGATCCCGAAGAACATGCGTCCCCCGAAGGGCGCCTTCCGCCAGAGCCGCGGCCGCTGACCCACCCCCGCACCGCCTGCTCGACCCCACCCCCACCCCGCGCCCGTCCGGAGGCGGGGTGGGGGCAGGGTCAGGGGTCAGGGGCGGGGGGTGGGGATGATCACCGAGCCGGCGGCGCGGTCGTGCAGGCCGCGGCGGTTGCCGTCCATGATCAGAGCGGGCACCACCAGGGCGAGCAGGGCGCCGCGCAGCAGTCCCCGGAGCACGCCGATGCGTCCCCCGTCGGCCCAGGACACGCAGCGGATGCTCGTGAGGTACATGCCCGGGGTCTGCGCGAACAGGCCGAGGAAGAGGGCGTACTCGAGGATCAGGACCAGCACCGGCGCCCAACCGTCGGTGACCGGGTCGGCGAAGCCCCGGGCGACCAGCAGGCAGAGCACCCAGTCGATCACCAGCGCTCCGAAGCGCCGGCCCAGGCTGGCCGGGGTGAAGGCGGGATCCGCGGCGGGCGGTCGGGGTTGCTGTTCGGGCGTGGTCACAGCGGTCAGGGTAGCCACGCGACCCGGGTGGCTCCCGGGCGGACCACACTCACACCCAGCGCAAAAAGGGACCAAGACCCTCAAGTTTCACTACACTGGCACAGCCGGTCGCCTCCCACCGGCCGGCCGAGCCCCGCCGAGCCGCGCGGGTGACGCTCCGCGAGGGACGTAACACGGCAGAAACACTGGAGACACGGCCGGGCAACGGCGCGGCCATAGCGTCGCCAGCAGCCTAGCCACCCAGTGGACGTGCCAGGAGGACGAGTGTTCGCCAATCCCGAGGAACTCCTGCGTTACCTCAAGAACGAGGACGTGAAGTTCGTCGACGTACGTTTCTGTGACCTGCCCGGCGTGATGCAGCACTTCAACCTGCCGGTCGAGTCGGTCGACGACGACCTCTTCACCGACGGCCTCGCCTTCGACGGGTCGTCCATCCGCGGCTTCCAGGCCATCCACGAGTCGGACATGCTCCTGCTCCCGGACGTCGCCACCGCCTTCATCGACCCCTTCCGCGCGCAGAAGACCCTCGCGCTCAACTTCTTCATCCACGACCCGTTCACCCGCGAGGCGTACTCCCGGGACCCGCGGAACGTGGCGAAGAAGGCCGAGGCGTACCTGGCGGCGAGCGGCATCGCCGACACCGCGTACTTCGGGCCGGAGGCCGAGTTCTACATCTTCGACTCGATCCGCCACGAGACCTCGGCGAACCAGTCGTACTACTACATCGACTCGGTCGAGGGCTGGTGGAACACCGGCCGCGACGAGGAGGGCGGCAACCGCGGCTACAAGACCGCGTACAAGGGTGGCTACTTCCCGGTGCCGCCGGTCGACCACTACGCCGACCTGCGCGACAAGATCGTCCGCCGGCTGATCGACACCGGCTTCACCGTGGAGCGCTCGCACCACGAGGTCGGCACCGCCGGCCAGGCCGAGATCAACTACAAGTTCTCGACCCTGCTGCACGCCGGCGACCAGCTTCAGCTCTTCAAGTACATCGTGAAGAACGAGGCCTGGGCGAACGGCAAGACCGCCACCTTCATGCCGAAGCCGCTCTTCGGTGACAACGGCTCGGGCATGCACACCCACCAGAGCCTGTGGCTGAACGGCGAGCCGCTGTTCTACGACGAGACCGGGTACGCGGGCCTGTCCGACACCGCCCGCTGGTACATCGGCGGCCTGCTGCACCACGCCCCGTCGCTGCTCGCCTTCACCAACCCGACGGTCAACTCGTACCGCCGCTTGGTGCCGGGCTTCGAGGCGCCGGTCAACCTGGTCTACTCGCAGCGCAACCGCTCCGCCTGCACCCGCATCCCGGTCACCGGCAGCAACCCGAAGGCCAAGCGGGTTGAGTTCCGCGTGCCGGACCCGTCGGCGAACGTCTACCTCGCCTTCTCCGCCATGCTGATGGCCGGTCTCGACGGCATCAAGAACAAGATCGAGCCGCCGGCGCCGATCGACAAGGACCTGTACGACCTGCCGCCGGAGGAGTGGGGCGACGTCAAGCAGGTGCCGGGCTCGCTGCCGGCGGTGCTCGACTCGCTCGAGGCCGACCACGAGTACCTGCTCGACGGCGGCGTGTTCACGCCCGACCTGATCTCCACCTGGATCGACTGGAAGCGGAGCAACGAGGTCGACCCGGTGCGCCTGCGCCCGACCCCGCACGAGTTCGCCATGTACTTCGACTGCTGACCGACAGCCAGCACCGGCCGGGCCGGCTCCGCGATCGCGGGGCCGGCCCGGCCGCGTGTCAGGGCCCGCGATACCTTCGCGTCCGATATATTGCGGGTCGTGGACACACCGCTGCGCGAACCCACCTTCCTCATCCTCACCGCGCTCGCGCGCGAGCCGATGCACGGATACGCGATCATCGGCGAGGTCGCGGCACTCTCCGACGGGCGGCTCTCGTTGCGCCCCGGCACCCTCTACGGCGCCCTCGACCGGCTCACCGACGCCGGTCTGGTGGAACCCGACCGGGAGGAGATCGTGGACGGGCGGCTGCGCCGCTACTACCGACTCTCCCCCGCCGGCGACGCCACACTCGCCGCCGAGACGGAACGGCTGCGCCGCAATGTCGAGGCGGCCACGGCACGGCTCCGGTCGCGCGCGATGCGGGCACCGGCCCCGCGTACCGCAGGAGGGTTGGCATGAGCGGGCTGGAACGGCGCTACCGGCGGCTGCTGCGCGCGTACCCGGCCGACTACCGCCGCGACCGCGGCGACGAGATCGTCGGGACGTACCTCGACCTGGCCGGCCCGGACAAGCGCTGGCCCTCACCCGCGGACGCCGCGGACCTCGTGCGCGGCGGCCTCCGCCAGCGCATGCGCGCCGCCGGCGCCGTCGACCTGGCCCCGGGGGTACGCCTCGCCGCCCTGCTCGCCCTGACCACCGCCGCGTTCCTGGCCGGGCTCTGGATGAGCGGTGAGCTGACACCGCCGCCGGCGGCCTGGGGGGTTCCGCGCTTCGGGCCGTTCGCGTCGGCGGGGGTGCTCGCCTGGGTCGCGTGGGTGGCGGCCGCCCTGCTCGCGCTCGTCGCACCGGGCCGGCCCACCCGCGCCGCGGTCGCCGTCGCCGTGCTGGCGACCGCGGCGGTGCCGGTCGTCAGCAGCGTCGCCGGCCTGCCCCGGCCACCCCTGATCGCGCTGGTGCCGCAGGTGGCGCTGGGCCTGCTGGCGCTAGCGGCGGACGCCCGCCCGGCGCTGCCGGCTCGGGCCCTGCCCGCGGTTGCGGCGGTCGTCGGCGCCGGCACGGCCGCCACCCAGGAGTCCCACTGGGCCTGGTACCGGTGGACCGCGGAGCTGGTCCTGCCGGCGGCCGGCGGGACGCTGCTCGGCGTCGCCGCACTGCTCGCCGCCGGTCTGGCCATGCGACGGGACCGGAGCGGGTTCTGGGCCCTCGCCGCCCTGCTCACCCCGGTCGGCCTGCTCAACGTGCACATCCTGGCCGGCATGGTGGACGGCCTCGGCGGCGCGCCCCGGCCGACCTACCCGACCATGGTCGGTACCGCCGTCGTCGTCGGTCTGCTCGGGCCGCTGCTGCTGCCACTCGCGGTGGCGGTACGCCGCCGGTCGGCGTCGCCTCCCGCTGGTTCCTGCCCCACCTGTGGCGCGCGGCGCTGACCGGCCTCCCGCCGGCGCCACGTGCGCGCTTGTCGCCGCCACACCCTGCCGTTCGACCACCGAGGCCGGCTCGCCGCACCCGTCGCGCGGGCCCGGCGGCCGGCCCCGGCCTGTGCACACCACCCGCCGCTGGCCGGGGCACGCCGGCCGTCAGCGGGCGAGCAGGGCGTCCAGCTTGGTGAAGGAACTGCCCCAGCCCTGTTCGGCCTGCCCCGCCATCTCGACCGGGAAGGGGCCCTGCCGCAGGACGAGCCGCGTCTTCCCGCCCGGCTCGTCGTGGAACTCCAGGCGCAGCGTCAACCGGGTGCCGTCCGGGAGGCCGGGGATTCCCTTGACCTCCTCGTAGCCGACCAGCAGCTCGTTCTCGACGATCTCGGCGAAGGCGCCGTCGCCGGGCGAGGTCATGCTCGGGTCCTCGTCGTTGACCATGGTGAAGCGCTGGTGTCCGCCGATCCGCACGTCGAAGTCGACCGTGTCGCGTGGCACCGACCAGCCCACCGGGCCGAACCAGGCGGCGAACTGGTCGGGGTCGGTGAACGCCCGCCAGACCAGTTCCCGGGGCGCGTCGAACACGCGGGTCATGACGAGTTCCTTGGTGGTGTCGGTCATCGTGCTGTCCTCTCCTACTGCGGATCGTCAGTCGTCTGTCGCTTCTGCGCCTGGATGCGGCGCAGGTGGGCGTCGAGCCGGTCGAAGTTGGCGTCCCAGAACTGCCGGTAGCGCTCCATCCACGCCGTGGCCTCCCGCAACGGCTCCGGATTGAGGCTGCTGGAGCGCCACTGGGCGGTGCGGCTGCGGCTGATCAGGCCCGCCTGTTCGAGCACCTTCAGGTGCCGGGAGATCGCCGGAAGGCTGATGTCGAACGGCTCGGCGAGCTCCGAGACGGTGGCGTCCCCGTCGGCGAGCCGAGCGAGGATCGCCCGGCGGGTGGGGTCCGCCAGCGCCGAGAAGATGACGCTGAGCCGGTCGGTTGCCACTTACTTAACCACCTCGTTAATTAACTGATGCGTTAAATGTAGGGCGTGGCGTGGCGCCGGTCAAGCCTTCGGGGCAAGTCAGTCGAGGCGGGCGTGGCGCAGCCGGGGCAGCCCCCACGCCAGCACACCGACGACCAGCACGGTCATCGCCACCGCGCCCGGGGCCTTCACCAACCGCGCCACGTTGGTGCCGTCCGGCAGGGCGAGGAAGGCCGCTACCGCGCAGGGCACCACGAACCAGGCGGTCCGGGCCGCCGCCACCGCGAGCACCGCCAACGGCCAGGTCGCGTACCAGGGGTGGAAGACCGGGGCCAGCGCGACGGTGGCGGCCAGCGCCAGCCCGGCGCCGAACAGGGTCACCCGGGGGCGGGCCGCACCCAGCCGGGCCACGCGCTGCCGGACGTCGTTCAACCCGCGCAGCGCGGACCACGCCCGCCACCACAGCAGGACCAGGAGCGCCACCAGCAGCGCCAGGGCGACGACCCGTGCCACCGGCACCGCCGCGGGCCGCCGGCCCGCCAGCTCACCGGCGTAGTCGACCACCATGCCGATCGCCGTCGGGGGCGAGGTCCACTGCTCCGAGTCGCCGCTGCGGTTCAGCCCGCTCAGCCAGCCCAGACCGAGCCCGGACAGCGCCGAGGCCGCGCCGAGGGCGGCGACCACACCGGCGGTCAGCCAGCCGCCGTCGCGCAGCAGCGACCGTACGGTGTAGCGGCCGAGCACGGCGGCGAGGGCCGCGAACGGCAGCACCACCACCGCGGTCGCCTTCACGCCCACCGCCAGCCCCAGCAGCGCACCGGCGAACAGCAACGGCCGCGGCCGGCCCGGGAACCGCACAAGCACCAGCAGGCCGAGCAGCAGCAGCCCGAGCATCACCGCGTCGTTGTGCGCCCCGGCCACCAGGTGCACGCCGACCAGCGGGCCGGCCAGCGCCAGCCACACCGCGCGGCGGGCCGGCACCCCCGCCGCCCGGGCCAGGCCGAGCAGGCAGAGCGCGGCGAGCAGCACGCCGGCCACGGCGACCAGGCGCAGCACCACGACCGTGCCGACCAGCCCGCCGCCGAGCGTCACCGCCAACGCCGCGAGCAGGACGAAGACCGGCCCGTACGGCGCGGGCGTGTCCCGCCAGATCGGGGCGACCGCGTCCACCCACGGGCAGCCGGCGGCCGCCACCCCGGTCGCGTACGGGTCGACGCCGTGCGCGTACGCCCAGCCCTGGCAGGCGTACGAGTAGACGTCCCGGCTGCCCAGCGGGGGCGCGACCAGCAGCGGCAGGGCCCACAGCCCGGCCGTCCGGTACGCCCAACCGGTCGACGGCGCGCCGGAGCGCAGCGCCCACCAGGCGCCGACCAGCAGGCCGGTGCCGGCCAGCCAGAGCCCGACGGTCAGTGCGCCGTCGTCCGAGTTCCACACCCGTTCGGTCGTCGCACCGGGCAGCGCTCCCCCGACGTACCCGGCGACGGCCAGCAACCCGGCACCGGCCAGCCCGGCGTACCGTGCGACCAGCGCCCGGGTGGTCCCCGGCGGGCCCGGCGGAACGCCGGGTTCGGTCACCGGCGTACCCCTCCCGGCTCGGCGGCGGCCGGCCGGCGGGCCGCCCGAGCCGACCGTACCAAGCGGACCGCCACCACGATCACGAACAGCGTCATCAGCGGCGCCCCCGCGGTCTTGGTGTACCGGGGCAGGCCGGTGCCGTCCGGCAGCACCAGGAACGAGGCCACCAGCGCGACCACGGCCGCCCAGTCCGCCCGCCGGATGGTGGCCGCCAGCACGGCCAGCGGCCACATCCAGTACCAGGGATGGAACAGCGGCGCCAGCGCGACGGTCGCGGCCAGCGCGAGGCCCGCGTACCTCAGCGGTTCCCCGGTCCGGGCCCGCCACCACAGCCACGGCAGCAGCAGGGCGAGCACCGCCACGCCGATCGCCCGGGTGACCGGCAGCGCGTCGATGTGCCAGCCGAACGGCAGCGCGAGATACCCGAGGGTCTGCCCGACCGCCGTCGGCGGCGAGGTCCAGGCGATCACCAGGCCGCCCTGCTCCAGCCCGGCGATCCAGCCGAAGTCCAGGCCGGCGGCCAGCGTCACGCCGACCACGGCACCGACCGCACCGCCGACCACCGGCCCGCCGTCGCGCAGCAGCCCGCGCACGGAGTACGCCCCGGCGAGCGCGGCCAGCGCCGCGAACGGCACCGCCACCAGCGCCGTCACCTTGACCGCGCCGGCCAGACCGAGCAGCAGCCCGCCGGCCAGCAGCGGACCGGGACGCCCGGGCCGGGACGCCACCACGGCCAGACCGGCCACCAGCAGCCCGACCATCAGCGCGTCGTTGTGAGCGCCGGAGACCAGGTGCACCCCGACCAGCGGCGAGCCGAGCGCCAGCCACAGCGCCCGCCCGGCCGGCACCCCGCAGCGGCGGGCCAGCACCGGCAAACCGGCCGCGGTGAGGGCGACGCCGGCGACGGCGAGCAGCCGGAACAGCACGATGCTGCCGACCAGCGAGTCGGTGAGCGCCACCACCGCACCGGACAGCACGACGAACAGCGGCCCGTACGGCGCCGGGGTGTCCCGCCAGATCGGCGAGATGGTGTCCAGCCAGGGGCACGGCAGGGCGGACACCCCCTGCTCGTACGGGCTGAAGCCGGCCGCGTAGGAGGCGCCCTGGCAGGCGTACGCGTAGACGTCGCGGCTGCCCAGCGGCGGCGCGACCAGCAGCGGAACCAGCCAGAGCCCGACGGTGACCAGCGCCCACCGCGCGGACGGCACCCGGTCGCGAAGCGTCCACCACGCCCAGGCGAGCAGCCCGAGGCCGACGGTCCACACCGCGATCAGCAGCGGCCCGTTCGGGCCCTGCCACACGGCGACCGGGGTGACCCGGTGCGGCGAGGAGGGCAGGGCGCCACCGAGGAAGGCGGCGACGGCGAGCATGATCGAGCCGGCCACGCCGGTCCAGCGCGCGAGGTGGAGAGGCACGGAAGGACATGCTGCCAGTACGGTGGTCGCGGTACGGAGGTGGGCATGCGGGGCAGACGGGTGGTGGTGCTGGCCGCCGCGTCGGCCGTGCTGCTCGGTGTGACGTACCTGACACTGCCGCCGATGGGTTCGGACCTCGCCGCGCAGGTGGCCCGGGCCGACTTCTTCGCCGCGTACGGTGTCACCCCGGTCGACCTGCGCTGGTACGCCGGCGTGCACCAGTTCGGCTACAGCCTGCTCTCCCAGCCGGTGATGGCGCTGCTCGGCGTCCGGGTGACCGGCGTGCTGGCACTGGTCGCCTCGGCGGCCGCGCTCGCCGCCCTGCTGGTACGCACCGGCGTGCCCCGGCCGCTGCTCGGCTCCCTCGTCGGCGTGGTCACGCTCGCCGGCAACCTGGTCGCCGGGCGGGTCACCTACGGGCTCGGGGTGGCGTTCGGCCTCGCCGCGCTGCTCGCGCTCACGCTGCCGGCGGGTGCCGGCACGGTGTCCCACCGTCGGGCCGGCACGGTGCCTGACCGTCGGGCCGGCACGGTGCCTGACCGTCGGGCCGGCACGGTGCCTGACCGTCGGGCCGGCACGGTGCCTGACCGTCGGGCCGGCACGCCGGGGGCAGCGACCGGTCCGGGGGCGGCGACCGGTCCGGGGGCGGCGACGGGCCCTCGGGCGGCGTCCGGGTGGCGGGCCGGCGCGCCCCGGCCCGGGTGGCGGCGGCTCGGGCTGGCCGCCCTGGCGGCGCTGCTGGCCGCCGCGACCAGCCCGGTCGCCGGTCTCTTCGTCGGGTTGGCCGGCACCGCGCTGCTGCTCTCCCGCCGGTACGCCGACGGTCTCGCGCTCGGGGTGGCCGCCGCGCTGCCGCTCGGGGCGACCACGCTGCTCTTCGGCGACGGCGGCTGGATGAACATCAGCCGCACCGACACCGTCCGCGCGGTGGTGACCAGCCTGCTGGTGGCCGCGCTTGTGGCGTACCGGCCGGTGCGGGTGGGCGCGCTGCTGTCCGCGGCCGGGGTGGTCGCCGCCGCGCTGCTGCACACGCCGGTCGGCCTGAACGCGACCCGCCTGGCGGCGATGTTCGCACTCCCCCTGCTCGCCGCGTGTGTAAGGAAGGGCCCCCTATTAACGCCTCCGGTAGAGGAAGGGCCCCCTGTTAACACCCGTCGGGCGGGGTGGGCGTCCGTCGACCCGAGGCGGGCGCGGTGGGCGTCCCGCCGCGTGACCGCCGCGCTCGCGCTGGCCGGCCTGCTCGCCGCCGTGTGCTGGTGGCAACCGCCGGTCGCCCCCGCCGACCTGCGCAGCGCCGCCGACCCCGCCGCCCGGCCGGCCTACTTCGCCCCGCTGCGGGAGTTCCTCGCCGGGCAGCGGCTCACCGGGCGGGTGGAGGTGCCGCCGACCCGCACCTACCGGGAGGCGGCCGCGCTCGGTGAGGTGCCGCTGGCCCGGGGCTGGCTGCGGCAGGCCGACATCGAGCGCAACCCGCTGTTCTTCACCACCGTCCCCGGGGCCGCCGGCACCGGCGTGCCGCTGACCGAGGCGACGTACCGCGCCTGGCTCGCCGACAACGCGGTGCAGTTCGTCGCCGTACCCGACGCGCCGCTGTCCTGGGTGGGCCGGGCCGAGGCCGAGCTGGTGCGGGGCGGCCTGCCGTACCTCCGCGAGGTGTGGTCCGGCCCGCACTGGCGGGTGTGGGCGGTGGCCGACCCGACGCCGCTGGTCGGTGCCCCGGGTGTGCTGGTGGGCATCGACGGCGCGGCGGTCACCTTCCGCACCGCCGGCCCGGCCACGGTGCCGGTCCGGGTCCGGTACAGCCGCTGGCTGACCGCCTCACGCGGCGCGACCGTCCGGGCCGACGGCGCGTGGACGACCGTCACCGTCCCGGCCGCCGGCATCTGGACGCTTACCAGCTGACCCACCGGCGGGTGTTAACAAGGGACCCTTCCTCTACCGCAGGCGTTAAGAAGGGGCCCTTCCTTACATCTCGAGGACGCGTTGCATGGCGGTCCGGGAGCGGCGGCCGGTGCGCAGGTACTCGTCGAGGAACTCGCCAGGGTCGTCGCGCCCGAGCAGCCGCGCCGCGCCGGCCAGCTCCACCCCGTGCCGGGGCAGCTGGTCACCGGACCGGCCCCGCACCAGCATCAGCGCGTTGCGTACCTGCGCGGCGAGCGTCCAGCCGGCCGCCATCGCCTCGGCGTCCGCCGGGTCGACCAGGCCCGCGTCCCGGGCGGCCGCGAGGGCGTCGAGGGTACGCGTGCCGCGTAGCTCGGGGCGCCGCCCGGCGTGCCGGAGCTGGAGCAGCTGCACCGCCCACTCGACGTCGGCGAGGCCACCCCGGCCCAGCTTGGTGTGGGTGGCCGGGTCGGCGCCCCGGGGCATCCGCTCGGTCTCCACCCGGGCCTTGATCCGGCGGATCTCGACGACCTGCTCGCGGGTCAGGCCCTCCACCGGGTAACGCACCGGGTCGATCATCGCCACGAACTCGGCGCCCAGGTCGTCGTCGCCGCAGACGAACCGGGCACGCAGCAGCGCCTGCGCCTCCCACACCTTGGACCAGCGCGCGTAGTACTGGGCGTACGCGGCGAGGCTGCGCACCAGGGGGCCCTGTCGGCCCTCGGGCCGCAGGTCGGCGTCGACCCCGAGCGGCGGGTCCGGTGCGGGCATGCCGAGCAGTCGGCGCAGCTCCTCGGCGATGGCGTGGGCGGCGGCGCTGGCCGCGCTCTCGCTCACGCCGGCCGGCGGGTCGTAGACGAACAGGACGTCGGCGTCGGAGAGGTAGTTGGACTCGTACCCGCCGAGCCGACCCATGCCGATCAGGGCGAAGCGCAGTCCCGGCATCGTCGGCTGGGCCGCACGGGCGGCCCGCAGGGCGGCGGCCAGGGTGGCGTCGGTGACGTCCGCCAGCGCGGTGCCGACGGCGGTCACGTCGGCCAGGCCGGGCGCGGCCCGGCCCTCGGCGCGGGGCGGCGACGGTGCCAGCGAGCCGGCCCGGCTGAGCACGTCGGCGCAGGCGAGGCGGACCAGTTCCCGCCGGCGCAGCGCGCGGATCGCGCGGGTCGCCTCCACCGGGTCGTCGGTGTGTCGGGCCGCGACCGCCGCGAACCCCTCGCAGAGTACGTCCCGGGGGCGCGGGGTCAGCTCGCTCTCCTCGGCGAGCAGGCGCAGCGCCTCCGGCTCGCGGGCGAGCAGGTCGGCCGCGTACCGCGAGGAGGAGAGCACCCGTGCGAGCCGGCGGGCCACCGGGCCGGAGTCCCGCAGCAGCCGCAGGTACCACGGCGTGCTGCCGAGCTTGTCGGAGACCTGGCGGTAGTTGAGCAGGCCGCGGTCGGGTTCCGGCGCGTCGGCGAACTCGCTGAGCAGCACCGGCAGCAGGGTGCGCTGGATGGCGGCGGTGCGGCTCACCCCGCCGGTGAGGGCCTGGAGGTGCCGCAGCGCTCCGGCCGGGTCGGCGAAGCCGAGGATCTCCAGCCGGTTGCGGGCCGCCTCCGGGGTGAGCCGCAGCCCGTCGGCGGGCACCCGGGCGACGGACTCCAGCAGCGGCCGGTAGAGCAGCTTGGCGTGCAGCCGGCGTACGTCGGTGGCGTGGGCGATCCACTCGGCCCGGAACTCCTCGACGGCGCTGCGGCCGGGTGTGGCGGCGTAGCCCAGCGCGGCGGCCAGCCAGCGCAGCGCGGCCGGATCGGTGGGCACGGTGTGCGTGCGGCGCAGGCCCTGCAGCTGCAGCCGGTGCTCGACGGCCCGCAGGAACCGGTAGCCGCGCAGCAGCGCCTCACCGTCGGCCCGCCCGACGTACCCGCCGGCGACAAGCGCGCGCAGCGCCGGGATGGTGCCCGGCGCGCGCAGCGTCTCGTCGCCGCGGCCGTGCACGAGTTGCAGCAGCTGCACCGCGAACTCGATGTCGCGCAGCCCACCCGGGCCGCGTTTGATCTCGCGTTCCAGCTCCTTCGGCGGGACGTGATCGATGATCTTGCGGCGCATCGCGCGCACGTCCTCGACCGCCTCCGGCCGCTCGGCGGCCCGCCAGAGCAGCGGCGCCAACTGGTCGATCCACTCCCGGCCGAGCGCCAGGTCACCCGCCGCCGGCCGGGCCTTCAGCAGCGCCTGGAACTCCCAGGTACGGGCCCACCGCCGGTAGTAGGCGAGGTGACTGGCGAGGGTGCGGACCAGCGGGCCCCGGTTGCCCTCGGGGCGCAGCGCGGCGTCCACCGGCCAGGCGACCAGCCCGCAGATGTGGATCAGCCGGGTGGCGACGGTCGTCGCGACGGGGAGGTCGTCGTCCTCCGCGGCGACGAAGATGACGTCGACGTCGGAGACGTAGTTCAGCTCGCCACCGCCGCACTTGCCCATCGCCACCACGGCCAGCCGCGGCGGGGCCGTGCCCTCCGGGAGCTCACCAAGCGCGATGCCGTACGCGGCGGCCAGCGTCGCGTCGGCCAGTGCGGAGAGCGCGGCCATCGTCTGTTCCAGGCCGCGGCCGCCGGTCAGGTCGGCGGCCGCGATCCGCAGCAACGCCAGGCGGTACGCCGAGCGCAGCTGCGCCACCGGCTGCCCCGCACCGGTCAGCTGGAGCTGCCCGTCGGCGGACGGCGCCAGCCCGTCCGGGGCGGTCCGCAGGGCCGCCCACTGGTCCGGGTTGGCGACCAGGTGGTCACCGAGGGCCGAGGAGGCGCCGAGCACGGCGACCAGGCGCCGGCGCAGCCCCGGGTCGTCGTGCAGCGCGGCGAGCAGCGCCGACCCCACGCCGATGCCGGTCGCCGCGCCGCCCGGCCCGCCCGCCGCACCGGTCGCGACGCCGGCGCCGGCCGTCCGCCGCTCGGCTTCCACGAGCCGGTGCAGCTGGCGCAGCGCCAGGTCCGGGTCGGCGGCCCGGGACAGCGCGGCGAGCAGCTCGGCCGCCGGCTCGTCGGTGGGCTCCTGGGTGTCCGGTCGCCACAGGCCCAGCCCGTCGGGGCCGAGCAGGTCGGCGGCGCGGGCCCCGCCGTCACCGGTGCCGAAGCCGTACCGGGCCAGCCGCCCCGCGGCCCTGGTCGGCCGGCTCATCCCTGCCCGAGCAGGGGAAGGCTGCGGCGGGCACCCTCGTCGAGCTCGCCGAGGGCCAGGGCGGCGAAGCGCGCCGCGAAGGGCTGCCAGACCTCCTCGACGTCGACCATCGCCGCGTCGCACGCGGCGACCACCACCTCCGGGTCGTAACCCAGATCGGCCAGGAGCGTCGAGTCGCCGGCCCAGTCGGCGATCATCGCGGTGTCGCACTCGATGTGGAACTGCAGGCCCCACGCGCGGTCGCCGAGGCGGAACGCCTGGTGCGGGTAGCGGGTGGAGGCCGCCAGGAGGGTCGCGCCGGCGGGCAGCTCGGTGATCTCGTCGGAGTGCCACTGGAGCACGTCCGGGATCAGCGGGACGTACCGGAAGAGGGGGTCCTGTCCGGCGGCGTCGCGGCGGCCCACCACTGCGGGGCCGACCTCGGGACCGGACGGGCTGCGCTCGACCGTGCCGGCGTGCGCGGTGGCGAGCAGTTGCGCGCCGAGGCAGATCCCCAGCGTCGGCACCCGGTGCCGGACGGCCTTGCGCAGCAGCGCCTCCACCTGCGGGAACCACGGCGCGCCGGGCGAGCCGTCGGGCCGCGGGTACGCCTGCTGCTCGCCGCCCAGCACGACGAGCGCCGCCCACCCGTCCAGGTCGGCGGGCAGTTCGTCCCCGGCGTGCGGGCGGACGACCCACAGCTTCAGACCGGCCTCGGTCAACCACTCCCCCAGCCGCCGCACGTCGTCGGTCGGGTCGTTCTCGATCACCAGTGCGGTTGCCACGACGTCGAGGCTATCCGGTACGCCCGCCGGGAAGCTGGTTAGGCTCGGCCCCTGTGATCACCGACGAGGTCCTCCGTCCCCCGGCGCTGCGCCCGGGTGACACCGTCATGCTGGTCTCGCCGTCCGGGCCCACCCGGCCGGAGCGGGTCGCCCGGGGCGTCGAGCTGCTCACCGGCTGGGGCCTGCGGCCGGTGCCAGCCCCGAACGCGTACGCCCGCCACGGCTACCTGGCCGGCGCCGACGAGCTGCGGGCGGCGGACCTGAACACCGCCTTCGCCGACCCGGAGGTCCGGGGGATCATCTGCACCCGCGGCGGCTACGGCGCCCAGCGGGTGGTCGACGCCATCGACATGGCCGCCGTACGCCGGGACCCGAAGGTGGTGGCCGGCTTCTCCGACATCACCGCCCTGCAGTTCGCGCTGTGGCGGGGCGCCCGGCTGGCCGGTGTGCACGGGCCCGGGGCGGCCTGGCGGGACGAGCGGACGACGCTGGAATCGGCGCAGTCCCTGCACGCGGCTCTGACGACCACCGAGCGGGTGACCGTGGCGGCCCGCGAGGGCGAGGAGACCTACGCCGTCCGGGCGCCGGGCCGGGCCACCGGCCGGCTGCTCGGCGGCAATCTGTGCCTGATCGTGGCGTCGCTCGGCACCGCGGACATGCCGGACCTGACCGGGGCCGTGCTGCTCGTCGAGGAGGTGCAGGAGCCGCCGTACAAGGTCGACCGGATGCTGACCCAGCTCCGCCGGGCCGGCGTGCTGGAGGGCGTGGCCGGGGTGGCGGTCGGGCAGTTCACCGAGTGCGCCGACGGGTGGGCCGTGGACGTCGCGGACGTCCTGCGCGAGCGGCTCGGCGACCTTGGCGTACCGGTCCTCGGCGGCCTGCCGATCGGCCACGGCGCCGGCCAGCTCACCGTCCCGGTCGGCACCGAGGCGGTGCTCGACGCCGACACCGGCACCCTGACGGTCGCCCCAGCGGTCCGCTGACCGCCCCGCCCCCTCCCCTCCCCCCTCCATCGCACCCCGGCAACTTCGGGGAAGTTGCTGCCTCACGGCCGCGTATGACAGCAACTTCCCCACAGTTGCGCGCATCTTGGCGGCGCGGGGCTCGGATTGCCAGCTCGCTCATAGGGTCGGCACGGGTTTCCTCCAGCCGTCGCGGTCACTGTCGGTGATGTCATCGCACCACGACGACTTGGAGGACGACATGTCTCGCACGATTCGCAGGAAGCACCTGCTCGCCGGTCTCGCCGCAGCGGGTGTGCTCGGTGTCGGGGTCACCGTGCCGGCCGTCGCGCTGGCTGCCGACAACACCTCGCCGAGCGCCAGCGCCGGCGAGAGCACCGACCGGGAGCAGCGGCGGGCCGACCGGCAGGCGGAGTTCGCCGAGGCGCTCGCGACGGAGCTGGGCGTCGAGGCGGACAAGGTGACCGCCGCGCTGGAGAAGCTGCGCGAGCAGCGGAAGGCCGACCGGCCCGAGCGGCCGGACGCCGCCGACCGGCAGGCCGCGCTGAAGGAGCGCCTGGACCGGGCGGTCGAGGACGGCAGGCTCACCCGGGAGCAGGCCGACGCGATCCTCGCCGCGGCCGAGGCGGGCGTCCTGGGCGGGCCGGGTGGTCGCGGCGGCCACGGGGGCTTCGGCGGCCACGGCGGCAAGTGACCGGCTGACCCCTCGGCCGGTGCATGCGCGGGCGGGCCGTGACCGGCTTCACCCGAGCCGGTGCATGCGCGGGCGGGCCGTGACCGGCTTCACCCGAGCCGGTGCAAGCTCGGCGGGCGGCACGCCGGGGCGGGCCGGTGCCCCGGCCACGCCGCCCGCCCCGGCGACGCGGCCGGGGCGGGCGGCACGGCTCACCTCAGGTACGGCCCGTCGACGCCGATCTTCCCGGGTGCCGGGTTGCCGGGCAGGTCCAGCACGTAGGCGCGCAGGTTGCCCCGGCCGCTTACCGACGCGGTGAGCCTGCCGTCGGTGACCACCCGGCGGTCACCGGTGACGGCGTCGGTGTACGTGCCGTTCGGTACGCCGCTGAACGTCGCGGTGCCGGAGACGGTGACCAGCGCGAAGCTGTCCACGCCGCCGCCGGTGTACCGGCGCTTGTACGCCAGTTGGTTGCCGCTGATCCCCTCGGTCGAGTACTGCCCCTTCTGCAGGGCGGGGATCGCCCGGCGGATCAGGTTGAGCCGCTGCACGTGCTTGACCAGCGGCTTGTCCAGGGTCTGCGCGACCGGCCCGGTGGCGTCGGCGACCACGCCGAAGTCGGCGGCGGTGACGCTGCCGGCCAGGTGGCCGCCGTAGTAGGCGCGGCCGGTGGTGGCGAGCGGGCAGGTGGGCCCGCAGTCGATCCGCTTCCCCTTCTGGAACTCGATCTCGGAGCCGTAGTAGAGCGTCGGGATGCCGCGGAAGGTCCACATCAGACTCATGTTCTCCGCCCACGCGTCGGTGCCCTCCGCGTACCGGACCGAGGACTTGTTCGGCCCGTAGTCGTGGCTGTCGACGTAGACGACGTTGTACGTGGCGTCGTTGTAGCTGTCGTCGGAGTCCCTCCCGTTGTGGAAGGCGTTGTGCGCGTCACCGAAGTTCATGTGCATCCGCATGTCGATGACGTTCATGCCGGAGAACCGCGAGTGGTCGGGCGTGTGGTAGTCGTTGCCGCGCAGGAAGGCGTTGTCGCTGGTCGGCTGGTTTCCGGTGCCGAGCAGTTGCTCGTACTCGTACTGTTCGATGGCGGCACGGACGTCGTCGGGGCTGTACTCGCGCCGCTCCTTCCAGGTGAAGAACTGCGCCGAGTGGTTGACCGAGCCCCGGTTCCACTTGTCGTTGACGAACGCGGCCACCTCGCCGAAGACGTAGAAGTCCGCGCCCTTGGCGCCGTGCCGGGCCACCGCGTGCTCCCGGATCGCCGGCAGGAACCGACGGTTCCAGGTGACCCGGGGAATGTGCACCGCGGTGTCGACGCGGAAGCCGTCGACACCCATGTCGATGTACCGGTTGTACGCGTCGATCAGGTACCGCTGCACGGCGGCGTTCTCGGTGTTGAAGTCGGCCAGGTCCTCGTGCAGCCAGCAGCTGCGCGAGTCCTCACCCTCCCAGTTCCCGATCCAGCACTGGTGGTACAGCTCGGCGGGGAACAGGCCGCTGGTCGGGGTCGGCCACTGGCAGTGGTAGATCCGGTGGCCCTCCTGGCTGTACGCGCCGGTGTGGGTGCCCCAGTGCGGGCACCGGTTGCCGGCCGGCTCGGTCGACGACCACAGGTCGCCGCTGTACGGCCGCCCCTTGGCGAGCGCGTTCTGCGCCGGGGTCAGCGCCGGGTCGTTCCCGTCGTGCTCGGCCATCGGGTCGTACTCCCGGCCCGCCTGCGGCTGGTCGTAGTACCACCGCCACTGCTCGTCGCGGACGCCGTACACCGTCGGGGTGAACAGGCCCTTGGCGCCCCAGCGCGAGCTGTGGTTGTAGACCACGTCCTGGAAGATCTTGATGCCCTTGGCGTGCGCGGCGTTGATCAGGTCCTGGTAGCTCGCGCCGGGGCTCTCCAGGCGCGGGTCGACCCGGTGGAAGTCCCAGCCGTGGTAGCCGTGGAAGTCGTAGTCGGACCGGTTGAGCACCACCGGGGTGATCCAGAGGGCGGAGAAGCCGAGCGCCTTGACGTAGTCCAGCTTGTCGATAAGCCCTTGGAAGTCGCCCCGGAACATCGGGTCGTCGTTCGCGGCGTTGCCGGAGCGGACGTGCTGGCTGCCGCCCCGGTTGTTGCCGCTGTCGCCGTCGGCGAACCGGGCGGTCATGACGAAGTAGATGGTGTCCTCGCGCGGGTCCCCGCCGAGCGGGCTGCCGCCGGGCGGCGCGGGCGGCGTGTCCCCGGTGGTCGCCGTCGCGGGCGCGCTCGCCGCCGACCGGTTGCCGGCCGCGTCGAGGGCGCGCACGGTCCAGGAGTACGCGGTACGCGGCTGCAGGGCGCTCTCGACGTACCGGGTTCCGGTGGTGGGCACGGTGACGGTGCCCGAGGCGCCGCCGGTGCGGGCGACCTCGTAGCCGGTCACCGCCCGGTCGTCGGTCGAGGCGGCCCAGGTCAGGGTGACCCGCAGCCCGTCCACGGTGGCGGTGAGTCCGCCCGGCACGCTTGGCGCGCTGGCGTCCGGCGGGCCGCACGGGTCGGCGGCGTCCGGGGTGACCACGCCGTCGACGACGGTGACGACGCCGGCGCCGAGCCGGTAGTCGGCGCCGTTGTTGTTGTCCCAGACGCCGGAGCCGTTGGTGAAGACGACCTTGAGTCCGGTGGCGGCGCCGAGGTCGATGGTCTTCCGCCGCCAGCCGGTGCAGGCTGTGTCCATCGGGACGCCGGGCACGGGGGTCCACGCGGAGCCGTCGACCCCGTAGTGGATGTTCACCGAGCTTCCCCAGGCAGCCGGTGGCCGGTAGTGGACGGTGATTGTGTTCGCGGCGTTCGCCGCCGTGAGCGGCAGCAGGCCGACGGCCAAGCCGGCGACGAGCGTGAGCGCTGCCCACCGGCGACGGGTGATGGTGACGGTCCGCCTCATGGTGGCTCTCCTGACACCCGCGCCCGGTCGAAACCGGACGCAAGGTAACTGAAGGCGCCGCAAGAACTTGCAACGCGGATGCCAGGAAGTTACCAGCTTCGATTTCCGGAAACCAGGGGTTCACACTCGCCGATGCCCGGGCAGCACAGATGACGGTTCCTGGAAGCGCTTGCACGTCCGGAAACCGGTTACGGACGGCGCGTACTCCGGCTCCTGCTCCTGGTCGACCCGTGGACCGGTCAGGCGATGCAGGCGCAGACGATCAGGGCGGCGCCGAAGTGCGTGGCCGCGCTGACCCGGGCCGCCGGGTGCGGCTCCTCGGAGCAGATGATCTCGCCCAGCTTGCCGGGGGTGAGCAGGTCGAGCACGAGGAACGCCAGCGCCATGATGCCGAGCCCGATCAGGCCGAAGAGCACCGTCGACGCCAGCCCCTTCGCGAAGTCGCTGTAGCTGGTGAGGATCGCGGTGAACACGATCGCGGCGATGCCGAGCTGGTTGGCGGTCAGCAGCAGCGCCGCGTTGCCGTTGCGCCGCTCCCAGATCAGCTCCCGCAGCCGGCCCGGGGTGAGCAGGTCCACCAGGCCGAACCCCGCCGCCAGCAGGCCGACCCCGACGACTCCGAACACGACGCTCTGCCAGGCACCGCTGAGCAGATCCTCAAGCACCGAACCGCCTCCCGACCTCCGGCGCCCGGCAGGGGTGCGGGCGCGGTGATCGAGACGATAGCCGTACCGCGCCGGTCCGGCGATCCCCCGATCAGAGCGACAGGTAGCGCTGCCGCTCGTACGGGGTGACCTCGCGGCGGTACTGCTCCCACTCAGCCCGCTTGTTGCGCAGGAAGAAGTCGAAGACGTGCTCACCGAGCACCTCGGCGACCAGTTCGGAGCCGGCCATCACGTCGATCGCCTCGGAGAGGTTCTCCGGCAGCGGCTCGTACCCCATCGCGCGCCGCTCGGCGCTGGTCAGCGACCAGACGTCGTCCTCGGCGCCCGGCGGCAGCTCGTACCCCTCCTCGATGCCCTTAAGCCCGGCACCGAGCATCACCGCGAACGCCAGGTACGGGTTGGCGGCCGAGTCCAGCGAGCGGACCTCCACCCGGGCCGAGTTCGGCTTGCCGTACGCGGGGACGCGGACCAGCGCGGACCGGTTGAGGTGCCCCCAGCAGACGTACGCCGGGCTCTCGGTGACCCGGTCCGGCAGGGCCTGCGGGAACAACCGCTTGTACGAGTTGACCCACTGGTTGGTGACCGCCGTGTACTCCCGGGCGTGCGCCAGCAGGCCGGCGATGAACGCACGGGCCACCTTGGACAGCTTCATCGGGTCGCCGGCGTCGTGGAACGCGTTGCGCTCCCCCTCGAACAGCGACAGGTGGGTGTGCATCCCGCTGCCCGGCTGGTCGGTGAACGGCTTCGGCATGAAGGTGGCCTGCACCCCGGTGGAGAGCGCCACCTCCTTCACCACGTGCCGGAACGTCATGATGTTGTCGGCGGTGGTGAGCGCGTCCGCGTACCGCAGGTCGATCTCCTGCTGGCCGGGGGCCACCTCGTGGTGGCTGTACTCCACCGAGATGCCGATCCGCTCCAGCGCCAGCACGGCCTGGCGGCGGAAGTCCCGGGCGACCGCGTGGGTGGTGTGCTCGAAGTAGCCGCCGGTGTCGACCGGGACCGGCACCGAGCCGTCCATCGGACCGTTCTCCAGCAGGAAGAACTCGATCTCGGGGTGGGTGTAGAAGGTGAAGCCCTTCTCGGCGGCCTTCGACAGCGCCCGGCGCAGCACGTGCCGCGGGTCGGCCCAGGACGGGCTGCCGTCGGGCAGCAGGATGTCGCAGAACATCCGGGCGCTCTCGCCGCTCACCCCGCCCTCGAACGGGAAGACCTGGAAGGTCGTCGGGTCGGGCATCGCCACCATGTCGGACTCGAAGACCCGGGCGAAGCCCTCGATCGCCGAGCCGTCGAACCCGATGCCCTCCTCGAAGGCGGCCTCCAGCTCGGCCGGGGCCACCGACACGCTCTTGAGCGTGCCCAGCACGTCGGTGAACCACAGCCGGACGAACCGGATGTCCCGCTCTTCCAGCGTACGGAGGACGAACTCCTGCTGACGGTCCACTTCCACCCCTCGCGACACTGTTGTCCGCCTTCGGCCGGGGCCGACCCGGCCTGACCGCTCAGTCTCCACCGGCCCCGTTACGCCGACGTTACGCGACCGGCCGGCGCGCGTCCCGCCCTGTCCCACCCCGGCTCGACACCCCCGCTCGGGGTGGCCGCCGTCTCCCGCCGGCCCGCGTGTCGGCCCACGCCCACTGGGGCAAGATGAGGACATGCCCACCCTGCGTCTCGCCCTCTGCCAGGTCAACCCGACCGTCGGCGACCTCGCCGGCAACGCCGAGATCATCCGCTCCTGGACCCGCCACGCCGCCGACGCCGGCGCCCAGCTGGTCGCGTTCCCGGAGATGGCGCTGACCGGCTACCCGGTCGAGGACCTGGTCTTCCGCCGGTCCTTCGTGGCCGCGTCGAAGGCGGCGCTGGAGCGGCTCGCGGCCGACCTCGCCGCGGACGGCCTCGGGGACCTGCCGGTGCTGGTCGGCTATCTGGACGCCGACGGCCCGCCGCAGGTCAGCGGCGACGCCGAACCGGGCCGCGGTGCGCGCAACGCGGCGGCCCTGCTGCACGCCGGGACGGTCGCCGCCACCTACTTCAAGCACCACCTGCCGAACTACGGCGTCTTCGACGAGGACCGCTACTTCGTGCCGGGCGACATGCTGACCGTGGCGCGGATCGGCGAGGTGGACGTGGCGCTGACGATCTGCGAGGACCTGTGGCAGGCCGGGGGGCCGTTCGCCGCCGCCCGCCAGGCCGGCGTCGGCCTGGTGCTGAACATCAACGGTTCGCCGTACGAGCTGAACAAGGACGACATCCGGCTGCCGCTGGTCCGCCGCCGGGCCGCCGAGGCCGGGGCCACCATCGCGTACGTCAACATGATCGGCGGTCAGGACGAGCTGGTCTTCGAGGGCGACTCGATGATCGTGGCGGCGGACGGGACGCTGCTCACCCGGGCGCCGCAGTTCGTCGAGCACCTGCTGGTGCACGACGTGGAGCTGCCCGAGGCGACGTCCGGACCCACCGACGACGTCGAGCTGGCCGACGGGTTGCGCGTGGTCCGCCGTACCGTCGGACCGGTGCCGGCGGCCCCCGCGGGCCCGGCGGCGACCGGCGGCGTCATCGAGCCGGTGGCCGACGAGGCCGAGGTGTGGCAGGCGCTGGTGCTGGGCCTGCGCGACTATGTGAACAAGAACCGTTTCCCCTCGGTGGTGCTCGGCCTCTCCGGCGGCATCGACTCGGCGGTCGTCGCGGCGCTCGCGGTCGACGCGCTCGGCCCCGACCGGGTGGTCGGCGTCTCGATGCCCAGCCAGCACTCCTCCGAGCACTCCCGGGAGGACGCGGCGGAGCTGGCCAAGCGCACCGGTTTGGACTACCGGGTGGAGCCGATCCAGCCGATGGTCGACACGTTCCTGGCGAACATGTCGCTCTCCGGCGTCTCGGTGGAGAACCTGCAGGCCCGGGTCCGCGGCGTGATCCTGATGGCCCTGTCGAACCAGGAGGGCCACCTGGTGCTGACCACCGGCAACAAGAGCGAGCTGGCGGTCGGCTACTCCACCCTGTACGGCGACTCGGTCGGCGGCTTCAACCCCGTCAAGGACGTCTGGAAGACCCTGATCTGGCGGCTGGCCAAGTGGCGCAACACCGACGCGGCCCGCCGGGGCGAGACCGCGCCCATCCCGGAGAACTCGATCGGCAAGCCGCCGTCGGCCGAGCTCAGCCCCGGCCAGCTGGACAGTGACACGCTTCCCGACTACGACGTGCTCGACCCGATCCTCATCGGGTACGTCGACGGTGACCTCGGGCGCGACGGGCTCGTCGAGTCTGGCCACGACCCGGCGATCGTCGACCGGGTGCTGCGGATGGTGGATACCGCCGAGTACAAGCGCCGGCAGTCCGCTCCCGGTCCGAAGATCTCGATGAAGGCGTTCGGTCGGGACCGCCGGCTGCCGATCACCAACCGCTGGCGGGAGGACGGCTGAGGTGTCTCCCGGAGCCGGCGGCTGCCGTCACGGTCGCCGGCGCTCGCGGGGCGGGGAGTGAAATCTTCCACTGACCTCTGCCGCCGCCCGTCGCCGCGGTGCGACGATCGCGGCGGAACCCGGGGACCGCGTACGCGGCCTCGAGGAAGGAGACAACCATGGTGGAGTCCACCCCGTCCGACGTGACCGCCCTCTACGGCGGACCGGCGACCCGACGGGTCCGCACCCGCGACCTCATCGCCGCCAAGGAGCGCGGCGAGCGGTGGCCGATGCTCACGTCGTACGACCAGTACACGGCGGCGATCTTCGACGCCGCCGGCGTCCCGGTGCTGCTGGTCGGCGACTCGGCCGCGAACAACGTCTTCGGTTACGAGACGACCCTGCCGGTCACCGCCGAGGAGTTGCTGCCGCTGGTCCGGGCCGTCGTCCGGGCCACCCGGCACACACTGGTCGTCGGCGACCTGCCGTTCGGCTCGTACGAGGAGGGGCCGGCGCAGGCCCTGCGCACCGCCGTCCGGTTCATGAAGGAGGGCGGCTGCCACGCGGTGAAGCTGGAGGGCGGCCGTCGGTGCGCCGACCAGATCGCCGCGATCGTCGGGGCCGGCATCCCGGTGATGGCGCACATCGGGTTCACCCCGCAGAGCGAGCACACCCTGGGCGGCTACCGCGTCCAGGGCCGCGGCGACACCGCCGACGAGGTCATCGCCGACGCCCGCGCCGTGGCCGAGGCCGGTGCCTTCGCCGTGGTGCTGGAGATGGTGCCCGGCGAGGTGGCCAAGCGGATCACCGCCGAGCTGAGCATCCCGACGGTCGGCATCGGCGCCGGCCCGGACACCGACGCCCAGGTGCTGGTCTGGCAGGACATGGCCGGCCTGCGCACCGGCAAGGCACCCCGCTTCGTCAAGCGGTACACCGACCTGGCCGGCGCGCTGGGCGAGGCGACCCGCCGCTTCGCCGACGAGGTCCGCGACGGCGAGTTCCCCGGCCCCGAACACACCTTCTGAGTACGCCGGCGGCGGCCCGCCTCTCCGCGGGCCGCCGTCTGACCCGCTCGGCGGGTCGGTTCGCAGGCCGGCTTCGCAGGCCAGGTTCGTTCACGGGCCGGCTTCATGGGCCGGGTTCACGGGCCGGCAGGTCGGCGAACCGGCGGGACCCGCGGCGGCGTAAGGTACCCGCCCGTGCATCGACTGCGAATCACCCCGATCGCGCTGGCCTGCTTGTCGGTCCTGGCTCTCACCGGGTGCGGCGGTACGGACGCCGAGACGCCCGCTGCGCCCGCGGCGTCCGCCACCATGGCGTCCCCCACCGCGCCGTCCGCCACGAGCTCCCCCTCGGCCAGCCCCGCGGCAACCGCCGCCGCCGTCAGCGACAAGAAGCTCTGCGAGGCGGCGAAGAAGGCCAGTGCCGACATGAAGGCGGCCCTCGTGGACGCGTTGTCGTCCGGGCAGGAACCGTCGCCGGCCCTGTTCCGGGAGATCCTGACCGGGTTGGAGAATGAGGTGAAGGCCGTGGCCGCCACCGGCGACGCAGGCAGCAGCGTGACCGCCGCCCTGACATCGTTCGGCGCAGAGGCCGGCAAGGCCGCTGCCGCAGCGGATCCGGGAACGGCCGCCGACAATCCGGCCTTCGGAAAGGCCGGTGCAAGGCTCACGGCAGCCTGCCGAAAGGCCGGAGTCAACGCCACCTTCTGACGTGCCAGGTGTGCCGGCCGGCCGGCACACCGACGGACCCACCGCCATCGACACGGTGCCCACGGTGCGCCACGGCCACCAACCTCGACCCGGCAGCCGGAGGCGACAGTTCCGAACGACACCGTGCCTGGTGGCCGGCGCCCGCCGCGAACGAAGTTGTCGTACACCTGTTCTAGAGTGATGGCATGTTGGAGGAGCTGGCGCGGGCGGACGTCGCCACCCGGCCGTGCGTGGAGACGGCCGTGTGGGCGATGTCCGAGCGGCAGCTTGTCGACTCCCTGGACGCGGTGCACCGGCTGGAGCAACGGCTCGTCGCGATGAAATTGGCCCTGGTGCGGGAGCTGGACGGGCGGAGCATCGCGGTGGCTCAGGGTGCGACGTCGACCGCGGTGTGGCTGCGCGACCGGCTGCGGCTCACCGTGCCCGCAGCCCGCCGCCTGGTCGCTCTCGCCGCCGCGGTCGACGCCGAGCCGGTCGCGCTGCGGCACGCACTCGCCGACGGGCGGGTCGACGTCGAACAGGCTCGGGTCATCGCCGAGAGCACGGCCACCGTCCGCACCGAAGCCGACCCGGACGCGGCCGACCGTGCCCTGGACCTGCTCGTGCAGTGGGCCGAGCAGTTCGACCCGCAGGCGTTGCGCCGGCTGGGCACGCGCATCCTCGATCACGTCGCCCCCGAGGTGGCGGAGGCCGCCGCCGAGCGTGCCCTTCGAGCCGACGAGACCAGGGCGGCTCGAGACCGCCACCTCACCCTCTCCACCAGGCCCGACGGCCGTCTCCGCCTCACCGGCGTCCTCGACACCGAAACCGCCGCTCTGCTCCGCGCCGCGATCGACCCACTGACGAAGCCGTCCGGCCTCGACGACAGCCGGGATCCCGGGCAACGCCGCCACGACGCCCTCGCCGACGTCTGCCGCCTCACCCTCCGCACCGGCGAGCTTCCCGAGCACGGCGGTGACCCCGCTCAGATCGTCGTCACCACCGCCTTCGACGCCCTCAACTCCCGCCTGGGATTCGGCGCTCTCGACACCGGTTTCACCCTGAGCCCCGCGACGGTCCGTCGGTTGGCCTGCGACTCGGCGGTGCTGCCCGCCGTCCTCGGCGGCGCTGGGCAGGTTCTGGATCTCGGCCGGCGACGTCGACTCATCGGCGGCCCACTGCGTCGCGCGCTCGTCCTGCGGGACCGGGGCTGCGCGTTTCCCGGTTGCGACCGCCCGCCCCGGTGGTGCGAGGGCCACCACCTCCGCCACTGGTCCGAGGGCGGTGCCACCAGCCTGACCAACGCCGTCCTGCTCTGCGGCCACCACCACCGCCAGGTGCATCACCACGACTGGCAGGTCCGACTCGCCGCCGAGGGGCTGCCCGAGTTCCTCCCGCCAGCCTGGCTCGACCCCGACCAACGCCCCCGCCGCAACCACTGCCACCGACGCGCCTACGAGCGGACGAAGACCACCACTGTCACCGCCGCGACCGGCATCGCCACGACCGGCACCGGAGGCATCGCCGCCACCAGCACGCCCGAGCCGGCGGACACAGGCAGCGCCGCCACCACGGCCGCCACCGTCCGAACCACGGCCGGAGGCACCGCCACGGCCGGAGGTACCGCCACGGCGGCACGAATCCTGACCAGGGCCACGCGGTCCGGGGCAGGACCTCCGAATCGAGGGCCCGGCACCTCCCGACCACCGTGACCGAGCGAGCCGCCGAACCGGAACGAGCCGGGGACGTTCCGCGCGTGATCGTGCCGATCCACGCCCGTTGACGAGCGGCGGTGGGCCCCGGCCGGGCTGTGCATCGACCGGCGCACACGCCTGCGCCTCGCTGGTCCGCGCACCCCCCGGCGGCTCGCCGCGACATACGGCCCCCCAAACTGGACCACGTACCGGAGGTAGCCGACAAGCCCGGGGCGGCGGCACGGAACGGCGGCAGGTCCCACGAGCGGCGGCACGCCTCAAGACCGGCGGCACGCCTGAAGGCCGACGGGCCCCGTACGGACGGGCGGGTCGGTAGTCTGCACCACCATGTCGGACGCCAGTTTCCTCGATTCCACCCGCGACTCGTACGACGCGATGGCCGTGGAGTACGCCGAGGCGTTCGACACCGAGCTGGATCACCGGCCGCTGGACCGGGCGATGCTGGCGGCGTTCGCCGAACTGGTCCGCGCCAACGGTCGCGGCCCGGTCGCCGATGTGGGTTGCGGTCCGGGCCGGGTCACCGGCCTGCTCCACGAGCTGGGGCTGGAGGCGTTCGGTGTGGACCTCTCGCCCGCCATGGTCGCCCTGGCCCGCCGTGCCCGTCCGCACCTGCGGTTCGAGGTGGGTTCGATGCTCGCGCTGGACCTGCCCGACGCGTCGCTCGGCGGACTGCTCGCCTGCTACTCGCTCATCCACGTCCCGTGGGACCGGCGGCCCGCGGTCTTCGCCGAGTTCCACCGGGTGCTCGCCCCCGGCGGGCAGCTGATGCTCGTCTTCCAGGTCGGCGACGAACGGCGGCACCGGGACGAGGCTTTCGGAAAAGCGATCAACCTCGACTGGTACCGGCAACAACCGGACCAGGTGGCTGGCCTGCTACGCGACGCGGGCTTCGAGATGTGGGTGACCGTGGTGAAGGAGGCCGAGGGCACGGAGCCGACCCCGCAGGCCATCCTGATCGCGCGCCGTCCCGCCGCCGGCTTGCCGCAGGGCGCCGGGGCGTGAACCGGCACGCCGCAACACTGCCGGGGGCGTGAACCGGTGCGCGGCGCAGCCGGGACGCGGTGCGCGATCGGGGCGGGGAACTCGTACTGTCAGAGGTCGGTGACGCGGATGCCGGCGTGGGCCTTGTAGCGCTTGTTGATGGCGATGAGGTTCGCGGTCAGCGCCTCGACCTGGTGGGCGTTGCGGAGCCGGCCCGCGTAGATGCCGCGCATTCCCGGGATGCGGGCGGCGAGGGCACCGACGATGTCGACGAGTTCCCGTTCCTCGGTGCAGATGAGCACGTCGAGTTCGATCCGCTCGACCTCGGGGTCGGCCAGCAGCGGGGCACTGACGTGGTTGAACGCGGCGCACACCCGGGAGTCCGGCAGCAGGGCGGCGGCCTGCTGGACGGCGCTGCCCTCCTCGACGGTCAGGGCGTACGGGCCCTGCTTGTCGAAGCCGAGGGGGTTCACACAGTCGACAACGATCTTGCCGGCGAGCGGCTCGGCGAGCGCCCCGACGGTGGCGGCGTGGCCGTCCCACGGGACCGCGATGACGACGACGTCGCTGCGCCGGGCGACCTCCTCGTTGCCGGCGCCGCTGACGACGGCGCCGGCGGGCACCCCCGGCAGGGCCGCGATCTCCTCGGCGGACTGGGCTGCCCGTTCGGCCGAGCGGGACCCGATCAGCACGGTCTGGCCGGCGCGGGCGAACCGGTAGGCGAGGCCCCGCCCCTGGTCGCCGGTGCCGCCGATGATGCCGACGGTGAGCCCGGACACGTCGGGCAGGTTGCTCGCGTCGTAAGCCATGCGCACATCCTCGCAAACACGGCCGGCCGTCAGCAGCGGCCGGCGCTGTGACAATCCCCGCTGCCCGGCGGCCGGGCCGCTGTCCGGGGCGACGGCACCGGCGCGACGCCGAGGCGCCCTCGCCGGCGGGGACCGCCGTCGCCGAACGACGGCGGCGCCGACGCACCCGGTGGTCAGGCGCGTTCGAACGCCACCGTCCGGGTCGCCGGGTCGGCCGTGACCAGACGCACCCGCACCCGCTCGCCGAGCGGCAGGTCCCCGACGCAGCGGGCGCGCACCGGCGGGTCGTCCAGGGCCACCGTCCCGCCCTGCGGCCGGGGACGGGAGCGCCCGTTCGGCGGCGCGTCGACGTCCAGCACCGCCGCGTCGAAGGTCTCGCCGACGCGGTGCTCGAGCAGCACCGCCTCGGCGAGTTCGATGGCACCGCGGGTGGCGGCGGAGGCGGTGCGGTCGGTCGCCGCCATCACCTCCGGCAGCCGGGGCAGCGCCGCCCGCGCCCAGTCGGGCACGTCACGGCCGTCGTGCAGCGCCAGGCAGACCTCGGTGGCGTACCGGTCGGCCAGGCGTCGCAGCGGCGCCGTGACATGGGCGTACGCGGCCGCGACGCCGCCGTGCTCCGGCCGGTCCGGAAGGGTGCCGGCGAAGGCGGTG
Source organism: Micromonospora sp. NPDC126480 (assembly GCF_040302465.1). NCBI lineage: Bacteria > Bacillati > Actinomycetota > Actinomycetes > Micromonosporales > Micromonosporaceae > Micromonospora > Micromonospora sp. NPDC126480. The sequence continues at coordinate 95,519 of NZ_JBEORU010000004.1, read as the reverse complement.
TACGCGGCGCCGCGCATCAGCTCGGCCGCCTGGTCGACGAAGGCGGCGGCCCGGGGCCGCGTCGGGTCCAGCCCGGCGATCACCTCACCAGGGCCGGCCCCGTCCGGCCAGGGCACGCCGAGCGGGGCGGCCGCGGCGCGCAGCCGCTCCACCGCCTCCGGTTTGGGAGCGGGCATCGTCCGCAGCAGGCCGACCCGCCCGGCGAGCATGATGTCCGCGGCCGCCATGCCGGTCAGCAGCGAGATCTGCGCGTTGTGCTCCTCCAGCGGCACCGGCCCGCGCAGGACCAGCCGCCAGCCGTCGCCGTCGGGCTCCAGGTCCTGCTCGGGCAGCGGCAGGTTGATCGCACCCCGGCGCAGGCCGCGCGCGGTGAGCAGGGCGCCGAGTTCGGGCAGCAGGGCGATCGGCTCGGGCAGCCGCCCGGCGTCGGCGGCCGCCTGCGCGCCGGTGTAGTCGAGCTGGGTACGGCTGCGTACCAGGGCCCGCTCCAGCCGGACCGCGGTGGTCACGCCGTCACCGTCCAGGTCGATCGTCCACACGACGGCCGCCCGGTCGGCGTCGGGCAGCAGGCTGGCGGCGCCCTCGCTGAGCGACGCCGGGTGCAGCGGCACCGTGCCGTCGGGCAGGTACACGGTCTGCCCCCGACGCCACGTCTCCTCCTCCAGCGCCCCGCCCGGACGGACGTGGGCGGCGACGTCCGCGATCGCGTACGTCACCCGGAAACCGCGACCGGGACGGCGCGCGAGGTGCATCGCCTGGTCGAGGTCCCGCGAGCCGGCGGGGTCGATCGTGACGAACGGGATGTCGGTGCGGTCGACCGCCGGCCGCGGCGGATCGGCGGCCGCGAGGTCCGCCTCGCGCTGCGCCGCGACCGGGAACCCGTCGGGGAGTTCCAGTTCGCGGCGCAGCGCTTGGAAGTCGATGCGGGGCGCGAGGACGCGTCGGATCACCACGGCGTCCATCCTGACAGCGCACCCGACGATCCGCTTCCCGGCACGGGGTGCCCGGCGAGCCGGGTCCAGCCCGGGTCAGCCGGCCGCCTCGCGGGCGACGGCCCGCGTACCCCGGGTGGTGGTGGCCCGGGCCGCGGCCGTGCGCGCGGGCGCCTTGCGGGCGGTGACCTTGCGGGTGGTGGTCTTCGCCGCGGTCGTCTTGCGCGCCGGTGCCTTCTTCGCGGCCGTGGTGGTCTTCCGGGCGGTGGCCTTCTTCGCGGGCGCCTTCTTCGCCGCGGTGGTACGCGTGGTCGCGGTCGGGCGGGTCGTGGTCGCCTTCTTCGCGGGCGCCTTCTTGGCGGTGGCCTTCGCCGCGGTCTTCTTGGCGGTGGTGGCGGTCTTCTTCGCGGCCGAGGTGACCTTCCGGGCGGCGGTCGACGTCTTCGCCGGGGCCTTCCGCGCCGTGGTGGTGGCCTTCGTCGCCGCCTTGCGGGCCGGCGTCCGCGCGGACGTCGTCTTCTTCGCGGCGGTCTTCTTCGCCCCCGCCGTGGTCTTCTTCGCCGCCGCCGTCGTCTTCTTCGCTGTCGCGGTCGTCCTGGCGGGCGCCTTCTTCGCCGCCGCGGTCGTCTTCTTGGCCGTGGCACCGGCCTTCTTCGCGGGGGCCTTCTTGGCGGGGGCCTTCTTGGCGGCCTTCGCGGTGGTGGTCTTCGCGGTGGTGGTCTTCTTCGCCGGGGCCCGGCCGGCACCACCGGCCGCCTTCTTCGCCGGCGCCTTCTTCGCCGCGGTCGACGACGTACGCGCCGTCCGCGTCGCCCCCGCGGTGCGCTCCGCCGCGGCGGTCCTCTTCGCGGTGGTACGACGGGCCGGGCGGGTGGCCTGCTGTGCTTCGGCCATCTCGGTTCCCTCCTTGGGGCGTGCGTCCGCCCTCGCGGAGCACGTTGCGCCTCGGCGCGGGCCTCCCGCGCCGCCTATCTGCCCTCCCCGGCCCAGCGGGCGTCCTCGGCGTCCCACGCTTCGTTGCGCTCCCGCACCTGCTGCAGCGCGTTCTCCGCGTCGGCGGCTGAGGCGTACGGCCCGAGAACGTGCCGGGCGGGGCACACGTCCGCATCGGTCTCGACCCGGTGGTGTCGGGTGCACCAGTAGTAGTGGCCCCCGGTTCCGCTGTCGCTCATGGGATCACTGTGCCCCGCGATCCACCCGGCCGCCACCGGAACACCGCAAGTCGCCGATGATCTCCACAGTAGACGTGATCCTGGCCGTAGGGGGCACGAACAGCGAAAACAACCACCGGACGGCCGTCGGGGCACCCGCCCGCCCGGGCGGATCGGCTGACCGGGACGCTGGCCTGGTGAGGTCGGCTAGGGTCGCCCGGTGGCCGTTCCCCCCGAACAGACCAGCCCGGCGTGACGTGGACAGCGATCTCAGCCGGTACCTGACCGAACTCGTCCGCGCCGCCGGTGCGGTCCCCGGTGTCGAGCTGGTCGGGGCGTACGCGGGTGGCTCCGTCGGGCTCGACGCGTACCAGGCGGGCCGCAGCGACGTCGACGTCGCCCTGGTCAGCGCCGGCGTGCTCGGCTACGAAGCCAAGCGGGCGCTGGTGGCACGGCTGCGGCACGAGGCGTTGCCGTGCCCGGCGCGCGGGCTCGAGCTGGTGGTCTACCGGCGGGACGTCGCCCGGTCCGGCGTCCCCGATCCCGGCTTCGAGGTCGAGTTGAACACCGGGGCCCGGATGGCGTTCCGGGCGACCTACGACCCGGCGGACCGGCCGGTCGCCGACGGCCACTTCTGGTACGGGTTGGACCGCAGCATTCTGCACCAGCACGGACGCGCGCTGCTCGGGCCGCCGGCCGGCGAGGCCTTCGCCGACCTCTCCCCCGCCGACCTGCGCCGGCTGCTGGTCGAGGCGCTCTCCTGGTGGCTGGCCCGGCCGGTCCCGCCGGGTGACGTGCCGGCGCCGGGCACGGAGGACGCGGTGCTGGGGGCGGCCCGGGCGCTTGTGCGGTTCCGGCACGGCGTGTGGCTGTCGAAGGGGGACGCCGGGCGGCGGCTCGCCACGGACGGAGGCGACCGGGACGACCGGTGGGTCGTGGACCTGCTGGAGCGGTCCGTCGCCGCCCGGGCCGGCGGCGCACCTCCGCACGGACCGGAGGCACGGGCCTTCCAGCGCCGGGTGCTTGCCGAGATCTCGGCCGGTTGACCGCCTGTCGGGCCGTCGACCGGCCGCCGATGGGTCATACCGGTGTCGTCAGCCCGACGCGACGGCGAGGGCGGGGGCGGCCGTGGGGCGCGCGCGGGTGGCCCGGATGGTCCACACCACCGCGTACGGCGTGACGGCCAGGTAGAAGTGTGGCAGCGGCACCAGGACGTCGGTGATCCGGAAGATCTCGGCACCGGTCGGGCGGGGCAGGCCCAGCGCCGAGTCGGTCCACGCGACAAGCAACCACAGCGGCGCCGAGACCGGGTCGACGGTGTCACCCTGCGGCACGCCGTCGACCACCGTTTCCGGACCGGTGGGTACGGCGGACGGCAGCCGGCCCGCGAGCCGGTGGGCCACCACCGCGAGCCCCGCCGCACCGCTTCCGACGAGCACGGTGAGAAGCGGCAGTTGAAGGTCGTACGCCCAGGCGACGTGCCAGGAGAGCTGGTGCACCACGATGGACGTCAGGACCAGCGCGACGGCGACGACCGCCACACCGGCCGTCGGGGCCAGCAGCAGCGGAACGGCGCGCGACACCCAGCGGCCCAGTGGTGTCCGGTCACCGGCCTCGACGCCGCTGCGTCGGGCGGCCAGGCTCGCGGCGAAGCGGAGCATCCGGACGTGCTGCCGCCCGGCCGCCAGGGTGTGCAGTTCGGCCGCCCACTCCCGGCGCAGCTCGTTGCGCAGCTCAGCCGGCCAGCGGCGGGCGGCGACGGCGAGCAGCAGTCGGGCGACCCGACGGCTCACCACGCCGGTGCCCCACTCGGCTCGATACCCCCACGGCCCCGGTCGGGCTCCGGCGCGATCGACCGGAGCTCCGCGAGGGCCTGGCGTGCCGCGACCACCCCCTCGGCGGTGAGGCGGTAGTAGCGCCGCGCGGGCCGGCCGACCGCCGCGGGATCCACCGGCTCCCATTCGGCGGCCAGCCAGCCCGCCGCGCGCAGTCGGTGCAGGACCGGGTAGAGCGTGCCGCTGGGCAGCTCGGTCATCGCCATCAGATCGAGGCCGTAGCGCTCGGTCTCCGGCTCGGTCAGCAGCGCCGCGAGCACCCGCGCCACTTGAATGGTCATCCGCACGGACGGGACTATATCGGAACTCTACATAGGGGTGGGGGCGGTGCCGTCCTGCGCGGTGGTCAGGCCGGGACCCGCTCCACCGGAATCCACAGCTCCGCGTCCACCGTCGCGCCGTCCGCGGAGATCCGGCTGCGGGAGATCTGCGGCCCAGGGCGGCTCCGGTACGGGTTGGCCGGGAACCACTGGGTGAAGACGTCCCGCCACAGGTACTGCACCGCCTGCGGGAACCGCCCGGAGACGGTGAAGACCGCCCAGGTGCCGGCCGGCACCGCCATCGCGTCCAGGTCCTCCGGTACGTCCGAGCCGGTCACCACGCCGTGCCAGTAGTCCAGCTCGGTGCCCTCCTCGTAGCCCTCGGCGACCTTGTCGCTGACGTTGACGACGCCGCGGGGCTCCTGGTCGGACAGCGACTCGATGCGCGCCACCGTCGCCTTGTCGATGCCCTTGACGAACTCGACGATCGCCGGGTTCATCCCCTCGTGCACGAGCGGCACCCGGGCCCGCCGGCCCACCAGGTGAAAGTCGTCCTTCTCGACGATCCGGTACTCCATGCTGCTGCTCCCTTCGACGGTGAGACGGAAGGACATCCGGGGCTGGGCGCGCAGGGTCGCCCCCGTACGCCGGGCCTCGCCGGGGCCCACGCCGTGCATCGCCTGGAACGCCCGCGCGAACGCCTCGGTGGAGCCGTAGCCGTGGCGGACCGCGACGTCGAGCAGTGTGCGCTCCCCGGCGAGCACCTCCGCCGCGGCGACGGTCAGCCGCCGGCGCCGGACGTACTCGGACAGGCCGATCCCCGCCAGCGCGGAGAACATCCGCCGGAGGTGGTACTCCGAGGTCGCGGCGATCCGCGCCAGCTCGGTCACGTCGACCGGCCGGTCGAGATGCCGTTCGATGTGGTCCATGACCTGGTTGAGCCGCTCCAGCATCCGGGCCTCCTTCCCTTGCGCGGACAACGCTAGGCCCGCGCGGGCGCCCCCGACCCGACAAGCCGTGCCCGATCCGGTCGGGTGGCGCGCCCGCTCACCGGCCCGCCGGGCCGTCTCCGCCGCGACGCCGCCGGTCTCGGTCGGTCAGTCCGGGTCGGTCGCGACGGGCGACCGGCGGATCGCCAGCAGGGCGACGTCGTCGACCGGGTCCTCGACGTCCAGCGTCGCCATGACGGTCGCGGCGACGGTGTCGACCGGAGCGGCCGTCACGGCCGCCATCAGTCGCGCGAGACCGGCGTCGAAGAGCTCACCACGGCGTTCGACGAGCCCGTCGGTGTAGGCGACGAGAACCGCGCCGGGCGGGAAGTCGACCGTGGTGGTGTGCCGCGCGGGTTGCCCGCGACCGGTGCCGAGCGGCGGATCGATGTGCAGGGAGAGCACGGTGCTCGGCCGGCCCGGCACGGCCAGCACCGGTCGTGGGTGCCCGGCCAGGGAGACCCGCGCCGTGGTGCCGTCCGGGGAGATCATCGCGTACAGCGCGGTGGTGAGGTTGCCCGCCTCGAAGTGGACCACCTTGCGGTCCAGGAGGGTCAGCGCCTCCGCCGGGTCGTCGCAGATGAGGGCGTACGCGCGCAGCGCGCTGCGGACCCGCCCCATGATCACCGCGGACTGCAGCCCGTGCCCGGACACGTCGCCGACGACCACGCCCAGCCAGCCGGAGGGAAGGGTGAAGACGTCGTACCAGTCGCCGCCCACGCCGGACGCGTGGCCCGGGACGTACCGGCCGGTCAGCTCCAGCCCCGGCACCTGGGGCAGCTCGGTGGGGATCAGGCTGCGCTGCAGCGCCAGCGCGGCCGAGCGGTCCAGGGTGTTGGCGCGGGCGCGGCTGGCCAGGCTCACCCGGTCGGCGACCAGCTCCAGCAGGCGGACGTCGTCGTCGTTGAACCGACGCGGCGTGAGACTGCCGACGTGCAGGACGCCGACCAGGTCCCCGGCCGCCACGATGGGTACGCCCAGCAGGGAGCGGACCCCGGTCTGGAGCAGGATCGGGTTGACCACGTTCTCCGAGGTGACGTTCTGGAGGATCACCGGCTCTCGGGCGAGTGCGATCCGCCCGGCGAAGCCACGACCGACGGAGACGCGGAAGCCCTGGCGGACCTCCTCCTCAAGCCCTCTTGCCGCGGTGGCCACGAGCTGCTGGGCGGGCGTGTCGAGCAGCAGGATGGCCGCGGTGTCGACCTGCAGCAGGTCGCGCACCCGGTCGAGAAGCTCGTCGAAGAGGTCCGCGACATCGAGCCGGGACAGCGTGGCATCGGTCACCGCCTCGATGCGGCGTAACCGCTGCTCGTCTCTCAGTACCTCGGCACGGACCACAGCCGGATCTTAGTTGCGTCCGAGCAAGTTTCCGCACCCGCGGCGGCCGGGAAGATGCGACCTGACCAGGGACGAAGCCGGATTCCGGAACCGCAGGGCGCGTGTACCGGTGGGCGTCCGGGCGCCGGCGGGCGCCGCTGGGCGTCCCGGCGTCCGGGCGTCCCGGCGTCCCGGCGTCCGGGCCGATACGGAAGCAGCGGGGACGGGAGGTCGCGGCGCTGGGCGCTACGGCTGGGGCAGGCTCTTCCGCATCTGCTGCGTGACCACCCGGTAGCCCGAGCTGGAGTAGAGGGCGATGGCGGTGGCGTTGCCGCCGAAGACGTTCAACTCGAGCTGCTCGGCCCCGTGCCGCTTGGCGACGGACTCGCCGGCACGCAGGAGGGCGCGCCCGTAGCCCAGGCCCCGGAACTCCCGGTCCACTTCGATGTCGTACAGGAACGCGCAACCGGGGACGCCACGCGGGTGCAAGAGGCCGATCCACAACCGCCCGATCGGGGTCCGGTCCTCCCGGAGGCCGCGCAGCAGCAGCATCTCCGGGGTGGCGAGCCCGTCCGGCAACCGGGCGGTGTTGCCCTGCCGTGCGAGGTCGTACGCCTCGTCCGCCGACCAGACGCCGGCGGCGACCTGCTCGTCGGCGAACTGGCGGGCGAGCACCCGCTGCCAGTCGTCGAACTCGGCCTGAGTCATGGTGCGGGTAATCACGTCGACCACCGAGCGATGCTCGCACCGGCCGGGCACGGCCGGCAAGGCGGTATCACCGGGAAGCCGCTCGTCCCTACGCCGCGTCCGCGGCGGAGTCGTCGCCACCTGCCGGACGGTCGTCGACGGCGATCGCCTCGATCTCCAGCAGCCACTCCTCGGCGTAGATGTCGGTGATGATGATGGTCAGCGCCGGCGTGTGCGCACCAAGGATCTCGGCGCGGATGCGTCCGTTCGCCTCGCGGTACTTCCGGTCGGCGAGATAGATCGTCACCTTGGCCAGGTTCCGTACGCCCATCCCGGCCTCGGCCAGCACCGCGAGCACGTTGCGCCACGTGAGCCGGCACTGGCTCTCGAAGTCCTCCGGAATCCTCCCCTCCTGCGCCCAGGGCACCTGACCGCTGACGAACAGCGTGCGCCGGGCGCCGCTGACCAGGACGCCGTGCGTGTAGGTGCCGGTCGCCGCCGGCAGGATCGCCGGGTTGAGCGGCTGGATCGCCAAAGGGCTCACCTGTCCTCCAGTGCCGAGCCGTGATGGTCCGTCGCGACGTGCATGGCGGTGTAGTAGACGCACTCGGCGTCTCCGGGGTTGGCGAAGGCGTGGACGCAGTCGCCCGCGTAGTAGAGGGCGTCGCCCGCGCCGAGAGTGTGTGCGACGCCGTCGAGGGTCACGGTGAGCCGCCCCGCCTCGACCGCGACGTACTCCCGAGAGCCGGGCGCGTGCGGCGCGAACGCTCCGACGACCACCCCGGCCGGGACGGCGGTACGGATGAACTCGAACTCGACGCCGGGCAGGTTGGGCGAGAGGATGCGCCGCTGCCAGCCGGTGGCGTCGGTGATCACCGGCTGGTCGCCTCGCCGCAGAGCGATCACCCGCTCGGGCTGGTCCTCGCCGAGCAGCCGGGAGACGGTGACGCCGAGCGCGGTGGCGAGCCGGGCCAGCACCAGCACGGTGGGCATCTTCGCGCCGCGCTCGATGTCGGAGATCATGCTCCGACTGACGCCGCTGGTCGCGGCCAGCTCGTCGAGGTTGAATCCCCGTCGCTGTCGCTGGCCGCGCATCCGTACGCCGAGCCCGTCGAGATCCATTCGACGACTATAGCGGACGTTGATCCGCTATAGCGGAACGAGGAGTCGCGTCTGGTGGGCGACGGACGAGTCGACCTGTACGCCGGATTCTGTGCCCGGCGCGGGCCCGAAGGCCGCGCCGGCGGCGGTCATCCATCTCGGCCTGCCGTCACCGACAGGCTCCAGCGGCCTACCCGCAGACATCGGGCGGGCCGCCCTCGAGCGTCTGCGCGGCTCCCCGTCCTCGCGGATGGCGAACCTCTCTTGGCCTTGCTCCGGGTGGGGTTTACCGAGCCACCCCGGTCACCCGGGGTGCTGGTGGGCTCTTACCCCACCGTTTCACCCTTACCGTCCCCGATGGGGCCGGCGGTCTGTTTTCTGTGGCACTGTCCCGCGGGTCACCCCGGGTTGCCGTTAGCAACCACCCTGCCCTGTGGAGTCCGGACGTTCCTCGGCGGCGGGCCGGAGCCCGCCGCCGCGACCGCCCGGTCGACTCGTCCGTCGCGCCCTCATCCTAACGACGCGGCGACGGCGTCCATTTCCGCCCCGGAGCGCCGCACGGGCCTTCGCGCGCGGCGCTGCGGCAATCAGATGATGGTGAGCCGGGCTGCCGGCGCGTCCACGACCTGCTGGACATCATCGGTACCGGGCTCACCGCGGCCCGGGCCCCCGCTCGGCCGCGCGTCGTAGCGTACTAGCCTGCGGGATCATGGAAATCGCCGACGCCGCGCTGCTCGTCACCGCCGGGCTCGCGGCGGGCACGGTGAACGCCGTCGCCGGCGGGGGCTCCCTCATCACGTTCCCGGCGATGATCGCCGTCGGGCTGCCGCCGATCCCGGCCAACGTGAGCAATTCGGTGGCGGTCTTCCCGGGGTACGTGGCGAGCGTCGCGGGCAGTCGCCAGGACCTGCCGTCCCGGCGCACGCTGGCCGCCCTGGCGCCCACCACCGTCCTCGGCACGGTGGCCGGGGCGGCGCTGCTGCTGGCCACACCGGCGCGGGCGTTCGAGCTGGTCGTACCGTTCCTGGTGCTCGGCGCCACGGCGGTGCTGGCCTTTCAGGATCCGCTGCGCCGGCTGGTCGGCCACCCGCGCGACCTGCCGCCGCGCCGCCGTGCCGTCTCGCTGCAGGCAATGGTCGCGCTCGGCGCGGTGTACGGCGGCTACTTCGGCGCGGCGCTCGGGGTGATGCTGGTGGCGGGCCTGGCGCTGGTGCTGGACGCGACGCTGGCCCGGGTCAGCGCGATCAAGAACCTGCTGTCGGCGGTGGTCGGGCTCACCACGCTTGTGGTGTTCGCCCTGTTCGGGCCGGTGAACTGGGCGGCGGTCGCGCTTGTCGCGCCGGCCACGCTGGTCGGCGGGTACGCGGGCGCGCGGCTGGTCCGCCGGCTGCCGTCGCTGGTGCTCAAGACGGTCATCGTCACGTTCGGCACGGTGATCGGCCTGTACCTGCTCTGGCGCGCCGTGGGCTGACCGGGCCCCGTCGGCAGCTGTTAAGAAGGGGCCCCTTTACAACGCGAGGCGTTAACAAGGGGCCCCTCCTTTCAGCTCAGGCGACCGGTTCGGGGGCTGCGTCGGCGTTTCGAGCCGGGCCCGGGGTGACCCGCGGGTCGCCCTCGTCGGCGAAGTAGTCGTCCGGCGTGGTGCTGTCGCCCTCGTCGCGGACCTTCGCCGCCCGCAGCACCAGTGTCAGCAGCGCCGCCACCGCGAGGTTGACCAGGACGGCAACGATCCCGACGTAGATCGTCTTCGGGGTGTCGAAGCCGAACTTCTCAAGCGGGAACGCCGACCCGGCGAAGTGCGCCCGGGTCGGGCTGGACACCTGGTAGAGCATCCACATGCCGAGCCCCATGCCGGCCGCCCAGCCGGCGATCAGCGCGCCCCGGTGGAACCAGCGGGTGTAGAGGCCGAGCGCCACCGCCGGCAGCGTCTGAAGGATGATCACGCCCCCGATCAGCTGGAGGTCGATGGAGAACTGCGGGTCGAGGAAGACGATGCAGGCCACCGCGCCGATCTTCACGACCAGTGAGGTGATCTTGGAGACGTTCGCCTCCTGCGCCGGGGTGGCGTCCCGCCGCAGGTACTCCTTGTAGATGTTGCGGGTGAACAGGTTCGCCGCGGCGATCGACATGATCGCCGCGGGCACCAGCGCGCCGATGCCGATGGCCGCGTACGCGACGCCGGTGAACCAGCTCGGGAACTGCTGGTCGAAGAGCAACGGCACGATTGTGTTGTTGTCCACCGAGCCCTCCGTCGCCCCCGGCAGCGGTTGCACGTCCGCCGCGATCGCCATGAACCCGAGCAGTGCGATCAACCCGAGCAGCAGGCTGTACGCGGGCAGCGCCGACATGTTGCGCTTGATGACGTCCCGGTTCCGGCTGGCGAGCACGCCGGTGATGCTGTGCGGGTAGAGGAAGAGCGCCAGCGCCGACCCGAACGCCAGGGTGACGTACTGCAGCTGGTTGTTGGCGTTCAGCAGGACTCCGTCGCCCGGATTCGGTGAGGCGTCGAACTTCGCGTCCGCGGCGTCGAAGATCTCGCCCCAGCCACCCAGCTTGTACGGCAGGTACAGCACCGCCACCAGGATCACCACGTAGATCAGGGTGTCCTTCACGAAGGCGATCAGCGCCGGCGCGCGCAGCCCCGACTGGTACGTGTACGCGGCCAGGATGGCGAACGCCACGATGATCGGCAAATGCCGGGCCAGGGCGCTCTCCCCGGTCACCCCCATCGCCTTCAGCACGGCCTCGATGCCGACCAGTTGCAGCGCGATGTACGGCATCGTCGCGACGATGCCGGTGATCGCGACGAGCAGCGCGAGGACCGGCGAGTTGAACCGGCTGCGGACGAAGTCGGCCGGGGTGACGAAGCCGTGCCGGTGCGAGACCGACCAGAGCCGGCACAGCACCAGGAAGACCAGCGGGTAGATCACGATGGTGTACGGCACGGCGAAGAAGCCCATCGCCCCCGCGCCGAACACCAGCGCCGGCACCGCCACGAAGGTGTACGCGGTGTAGAGGTCACCGCCGATCAGGAACCAGGTGATCCAGCCGCCGAAGTTGCGCCCGCCCAGCCCCCACTCGTCGAGGTGGGCCATGTCCCGCGGGGCGCGCCAGCGCGACGCCACGAAGCCCATGATGCTCACCAGCAGGAACAGCGCGGTGAAGATGATGATCTCGGTGAGGTGGTCCTGCCACATCAGCGGTCACCCCGCTTCTTCGTCATCTGGTAGACCAGCGTGGTGGTCGCGACGCCGAGCAGGATGTAGACGAGCTGAAGCCAGTAGAAGCGGGGGAACCCGAGGATCCGCGGCGAGTCGGCGTTGAAGAGGGCCGGGATCAGCGGCACGAGGATCGGGACGAACAGGAGCCAGTTCCACGGGCTCTTGTCCTTCGCCCGGGTCGTCGCGGCGGCCCGCGTCTCCGGGTCGGGTGCGGCCATCGGCACACCTCCGGTCGGTGGTGGTTGGGATGTGACGGCCGGAGGCTACGGCTGCGTGAGTGCTGTCACGTTCAGTCGGCGGACCCCGCTGCGCCGAACGGCTGATGCGCTGCGCCGAACGGCTGATGCGCTGCGCCGAATGGTGGGCCACCGGTTGCCGACTGGATCTGGCACGATGCACCGATGCCGACCTTCGCCTCCTACGACGGCACCATGCTCGCCTATCACCGGCGGGGCGACGGCCCGCCGCTGGTCTGCCTGGCGGGTGGGCCCGCGCAGCCGTCGCGTTACCTGGGCGACCTCGGCGGCCTGACCGCCGGCCGGGCCCTGTTGCTGCTGGACAGCCGGGGCAGCGGCGACTCGGCGGTGCCCGCCGACGAGGCGAGCTACCGCTGTGACCGGATCGTCGACGACGTCGAGGCGTTCCGCGTCCACCTGGGGCTGGACCGGATGGACCTGCTCGCGCACTCGGCCGGCGCGAGTGTCGCCCTGCTGTACGCCACCCGCTTCGCGCACCGGCTCCGCCGGCTGGTGCTGGTCACGCCCAGCCTGCGCCTGCTGCTGGCCGCGCCGGTCGGGATGGCCGAGGCGCACGCCCGCCGCGCGCACGAGCCCTGGCACGCCGACGCGACGGCGGCGATGGACGCGTGCGGCGAGGCGCTGCGGCGCGGCGCGGGCGACGCGGAGATCGCGCCGCTGCGGCTGGCCGCCGCACCCTTCCTGTACGGCACGTGGACCGAGCGGGCGCGGGCGCACGCCGCCGCCCAGGAGGACGGCCGGTCGGTCGCGGCCGCCGCCGGCTTCTACGCCGGCGTGGACGTCGACCGCGACGCCCTGAGCGCGGCACTGGCCGGGGTGACCACACCCACCCTGATCGTGGCCGGCGCGCTCGACGCCGCACCGAGCCCCGAAGCGGTCGGCCTGCTGGCCGGGATGCTGCCGAACGCCGAGCTGGTGACGCTGCCGGCCAGCAGCCACAACCCCTACGTCGACGAACCGGAGGCCTTCGCGGCGGCCGTGCAGCGGTTCCTCGCCGGCTGACTCACGCCGACGGCAGGTGGGCCGTGTCGTTCACCGAGCGGACCGCCACGCCACCGTCGGGCCACAGGTCCACCACGGAGATCCCGGCCGCGTCCAGGAACAGCCGGTGCAGCAGGGCGTCGCCGGCACCGAGCGCGTCGCGCAGAATCAGCTTGATCGGCGAGACGTGCGAGACCACCACCACCGTCTCCCCCCGGTACGCCTCCCGCAGCCGCTCGACCGCCCGGCGGCAGCGCGCGGCCACCTCGGCGAACGACTCGCCCTCCGGCGGCGCGACCTTCGTGGAGGCGAGCCAGGCGTCCATCTCCCCCGCCCAGCGCTCCCGCACCTCGGCGAAGGTCCGGCCCTCCCAGGCCCCGAAGTCGCACTCGATCAGGTCGTCGTCGACACGTACCGGACTCCGTCCCAGTGCCCCGGCGATCGCCTCGGCGGTCCGCGTACACCGGGTCAGCGGTGAGCTGACCACGGCGGCGGCGGACGGCGCCAGCGCGGCCACCCGGGTGGCCGTCGACTTGACCTGGGCCTGACCGCGGTCGGACAGCGGGACGTCGCCGCGACCGGAGTAGCGGCGCTGCTCGGTGTACTCGGTCTCGCCGTGCCGGACGAGGATCAGCCGGGTCGCGGTGAAGCTGGGCCGCGGCTCCCAGGAGGCGGGTGCGGTGGCCGGGTCGGTGCCGGTGGTCCGGGCGGTGGCCGCGCGGGCCGCCGCCTCCCGCGCGGCCGCCCGGGCCGGCGAGTCGGGAGCGGCCACCTGCCGTGGCGGCTCGGCCGCTCGGGCCGGCCGCGCCGGGACCCCCGCGGCGGCGTCCATCGCCGCGTTGGCAAGCGCGTCGGCGTGCTTGTTGCGGTCCCGGGGGATCCAGTTGAACCGGACGGCGGCGAACCGGCCGACAAGCGCGGCGGCCTGCGCGGCGAGCGGGCGCAGGCCGGGGTGCTTGATCTGCCAGCGGCCGCACATCTGCTCCACCACGAGCTTGGAGTCCATCCGGGCCTCGACCTCGCTGGCGCCGAGCTCGGCGGCGGCCTCCAGGCCGGCGATCAGGCCCCGGTACTCGGCGACGTTGTTGGTCGCGGTGCCGATCGCCTCGGAGCGTTCCGCCAGCACCGCGCCCGTCTCCTGGTCGCGGACCACCGCGCCGTACCCGGCCGGGCCGGGGTTGCCCCGGGATCCGCCGTCGGCCTCGACGACGACCACGCGCGGCGCCACGGCTACAGACCGGACTCGTTGGTGCGGACCATGATCCGGCGGCACTCCTCGCAGCGGACCACGTCGTCCGGGTCGGCCTTGCGGATCCGGGACAGATCGGCGCCGGACAGCTCGATCCGGCAGCCGCCGCACCGCCCGGCGGTGAGCAGCGCCGCGCCCAGCCCGGTGTCCGCACGGATCCGGTCGTAGAGCGACACCAGGTCGCCGGGGAGGTCGGCGGCGAGCGGCTGACGCGCGCCCCGCTTGAACTCCTCCTCCTTGGCGATCTCGGCGAGACTGTCGTCGCGACGCTGCTCGACGGCGGCCCGCCGCTCCCGGGCCTCGGCGATCCGCTTCTCGACGCCGTCCAGGACGCCCTGCGCGGTCTCCCGCTGCTCCATCAGCTCCAGCTCGGCGTCCTCCAGGTCGCCCTGGCGGCGATTGAGCGAGGCCAGCTCGTGCTGGAGCGCCTCCAGCTCCCGCGCCGGGCCGGTGCCGGCCGCCAGCCGGTCCTCGTCCTTGCTCTTGCGGGCGCGGACCTGGTCGATGTCCTTCTCCAGCCGGGCGATGTCCCGGTCCAGGTCGTCGACCGCCACCTGGGCGCGTACGCGCTCGTCCTCCAGCGCGGACAGCTCCCGGGCGAGAGCCTCCAACTCGGCCCGCTCGGGCAGCGCCCGACGGCGGTGGGCGAGCTGGGCCAGGGCGGTGTCGATCGCCGCCAGGTCGAGCAGGCGGCGCTGGACGTTCGGGTCAGCCTTCACGGTCGGGCTCCTTGTCGTCCGCCGCGGGCGGGGCGGCGTGTACGGTCCACGGGTCGGTGTCCAGATCGGACACGAGCGTCTCGACCCCCGTCGTCTCCCGCAGGACGGCGGCCAGGTCGTCCAGCCAGGGTCGTTCGGTCGCCCAGTGTGCGGCGTCGAGCAGGGCGGGACCCTCGGCGGCGAGGTGTTCGCCGGCGGGGTGGTGCCGCAGGTCGGCGGTGAGGAACGCGTCCACCCCGGCGACGGTCGCGTCGCCGAGGAAGCTGTCCCCCGAGCCGCCGCTCACCGCGAGCGTACGCACCACGCGGTGCGGGTCGCCGGCCGCGCGTACGCCCCAGGCGGTGGCGGGCAGCACGGCGGCGGCGTGCCGGGTCAGCTCGGCGAGGGTCATCGGCGCGGGCAGCTCGCCGATGCGGCCGACGCCCCGGCCGGCGCCGTGCGCGGCCGAGCCGGGAGCGGGCCGGTGCAGCGGGCGCAGGTCGGTCAGCCCGAAGCGGGCGGCCAGCGCGTCGGAGACGCCCGGGTCGGCCACGTCGGCGTTTGTGTGCGCCACGTACAGCGCGACATCGGCCTTGATCAGCCGGTGGATGATCCGCCCCTTGTACGTGGTCGGGGCGACCGACGACACGCCGCGCAGGAGCAGCGGATGGTGCGCCACGATGAGGTCGGCGCCGGCGTCGATCGCCTCGGCGACCGTCTCGGGCACCACGTCCACGACGCAGAGCACCCGGCGGACCGGCGCGCAGGGCTCGCCGAGCACCAGCCCGACCCGGTCCCACTCCTCCGCCCACGCCGGCGGGTAACGCCGCTCCAGCTCGGCCACCACGTCGGCGACCGTCGGCGGGAGTGCGGGTGTGCTCACGGCGGGCCAGCTTACCCGGCGCGGGTGGCGCCGGGGCGGGTCGCCACCCGGACGGGTTGGCTTCGCCCGCTAGCGGCTGTCGGGCAGCCGCGTGGCGAGCGAGGCGGAGTCGAGGCGGCGATCCGGTCGGGCGGGTACCGGCGACGGCTCCGGCCCGGACCTCGACGCCACCGGCCGGCCGGGTTCGCCGTCGCCGCCGCGGGGCTTTGCGACCGCCTCCCGGGCGACGGGGGTCGCCGGTGCCCGGTCCCGCAGCGCGGCGACCGCCACCTCCCACGGAAAGGTGTGCAGGTGACGCTCGCCGGAGCCCGGCGGGTGCAGCGGAACGACGTGGTCGCCGAACAGCACGGTGACGCCCCACTCGGCGAGCCGGGCGAGGGCCGCCCGGAACGCGGGGTGAGCGGCCATCGCCGCGTTGGTGTACGGCACCGCGACCAGCGGCACCCCGAGGCCCTGCGCCTCGACGAGCAGCCCGAGCGCCAGGGTGTCGGCGATCCCGGCCGCCCACTTGTTGACCGTGTTCACCGTCGCCGGGCAGACGATCATCCGGTCGGCCGGCGGCAGCACGTCCGGGTCGCCCGGGTTCTTGTAGTGGATGCGTACCGGGTGCCCGGTCTGCCGGGCCAGCGCCGGCCGGTCGATGAACTTCGCGCCGTCGGGCGTGGTGACGACGCAGACCTCCCACCCGTCCTGCTGGGCCAGCTCGACGAGCCGGCCGACGTGCCGCGCCAGCGGTGAACCGCAGGCGATGACGTAGAGCACCTCGCGGCGCTCACCGGTGCGGTGCGGTCCGGCCATCAGACCGGCTCCGCGCTCATACCCCTACTCCCATGTGCTCAGCCAACTCCGCGATCGGAGAAGGCGGCGCACCACGTGTGCGACGCAGGACGTCGGACATCACCTCGTGGGCGATCGGCCGGCAACGGATCTCCGACGGGGCGAGGCGGTCGCCGCGCAGCAGCAGGTCGCCGGCGTTCGCCACGTCGCCCATCTGGGCGTAGCCCCGGGCGATGTCGAGCAGGTGATGGGCCCGGCGCTCGGGCAGCAGAGCGCTGAAGGCCGGCTCGACGATGCGCTGCTGATGGATCTCCACCGCCCGGCCGCCGTCGCCCAGCTCGACGGCCGCCGCGGCGCGGTGCAGCTCAACGTTCGTCGGCCCGAAGGACGTCCAGTAGCGGTTCTGGTCGCCGCCGAGCAGGTTGGCGGCCTCCTCGGCGCCGCTCAGCAGGTCGTCCACTGTGGCGGAGTCGCCGATCCGGGAGGCGGCCATCGCGCCCTGCAGCAGCAGCATGCCGTAGACCGACAGGCGGTCGGGGGTCGCGTCGTTCCCGCCACCGGGGGCGAGCCGGTTCGCGATCGTGACGTTCAGCTCCAGGGCCGGGCGGGGCCGGCCCATCGCCACGAGCGCGTTGCACACCCGGGTGGTGGCGATGCCGGCCAGCAGCGGGTCGTCGGCCCGCTGGGCGACCGCCATCGACCGGTCGGCGGCCAGCCAGGCCAGATCGCACTCCCCCAGTTTGCGCAGGACGGAGGAGGCGATCTGGTAGACCTGCCCGAGCAGGTGGGCCGCCTCCCGGGCGTCGTCGCCGCCGAAGCCCGCGTCGGCCGCCTGCGCGTCGCGCAGCAGTTTGGGCAGGGCGCGGGTGAGCATGCCGTACCGGCCGTACTGGTAGGTCAGCCAGGCGTGCGTGACGGCCTTGCGCATGTCCGGCAGCGGCGGCGGGTACGGCGCCGCGTCGAAGTACGCGCTCATCGAGTCGTACCGCTCGAGGGCCGCCCGGATCTCCTGCACCTCGACCTGGTCGATGCAGTTCATCGCGTCGCTGCGCCGCTCCGGGTCCTTGCCGAGCAGGAGCTGCACGTCGACCTGGAGGACGTCGGCGATCTCGTAGACCACGGAGAACTTGTCGAGACGCCGTACCCCCCGCTCGACCTTGTCCACCCAGCTCTTCGACTTGCCCAACCGATCCGCGAAGACCTGCTGCGACATCTTGCGTCGCCCCCGCCAGTAGGCCACCCGCCGCCCTATGGGTAACTCGTCCATGGTCCCCATCCCTCCCCTTGCGTCCACTCCGGCCGGTCGGCCGGGGGTCCCTCCGCGGGCGCGGCGCTGCTGTTCAGGTTTTCGCTGGTCGCACAGCGTGTGCGTCAGCCGTACGGCCGATCCTCGTAGTTTTCGTGCAAGTTGCATCAGCCGTTCGTCAACTCAACGATCGCGGGTTACGGCAGTGACGGTGCTCTACCTAGGACATCGACGCAGCCCAGGGTCCGGCGAGGGGAGATGGCACACATGTGGGGGAATGTCGGACCGCGCGTCGCTCAGCTGTCGCACCTGGAACGGGTACGGCTGCGCCGGGTGGCCGTACGCTACGCGCTGCACGGCTGGGAGGTGACCCCCGGCGCCTGCCTGGCCCGCAGCCGCTTCGTCTGCGGGCGGGCCGGCTGCCCCACCGTCGGCTGCCACCCGGCTCTGGAGGACTGGGAGCGCGCCGCGAGCGCCGACCCGGCCCGGGTGGCCACGTGGTGGCACGCCCGCCCGCACGGCGTGCTGCTGCCCACCGGCCGGGCGTTCGACGTGCTGGAGGTGCCCACCCACATCGGACGGCAGGTGCTCGCCGCGGTCCGGAACCACCCGGCGGGACTGGCCGTGCGCGGACCGGTCCTGGCCACCCCCACCGGACGGTGGATGTTCCTGGTCCGGCCCGGCGACCCGCTGCGACCCGAACTCGACCACTGCTTCCACGTGGTACGCCACGGCCCGGGCTCGTGGATCCCGGCGCCGCCCACCCGGCTGCCCGAGGGCACCGTCCGCTGGGTGGTCGCGCCCGAGCAGGCGCGCTGGCAGCTACCCGACTCGTACCTGCTGCAGAACACCCTGATCGGCGAGTTACGGGCCAGCGGGGTGACGCTCGTCGCGGACCTGCTCCCCGGGCACCTGCCACTGCCCCGCCGGGGCCGCTGACCAGCCGGGCAGCGACGTCGGGCCGGTCCCGGTCGTTGAACACCCGACGGCGCGGAGGCGCCACGATCGGGGGTTGTCCCATGTCCACCGACGACACCACGCGCGAGCCGTGCGGCGCCGAGCCGCCCCGCCACCACCCTCGGCACCGCTGGGCGGGCACCCGACCGGCGGGCTCCCGGCCCGGCCGCCCCCGCCCGACCGGTTCCCGCCCCGCCGGCACCCACCGCCCGACCCGCTAGGCGAGGGGCAGGTTCGTCGAGTGCAGGAGGCGGGCGTCGTCGGTGACGACGGCGTGCGGGTGGTCCGGCAGTCGGTCGAGCCAGGACCGGCCGGCGGCGCCCATCGCGACCGCGGCGGTGGCGTACGCGTCGGCCACGCCGAGGTCGGTGCCGACCACGGTGACCGAGCGCAGTCCCCGGGCCGGCGCGCCGCGACGCGGGTCGAACACGTGGTGGCCCCGTTCGTACACCCCGGACGTGGCCACCGCGAGGTCGGTGCCGGCGAGCACCAGGCAGGTGGCCATCGGGTTCCACGGGTGCCGGACGCCGATCCGCCACGGCCGTCCGGAGGCCGCGCGGCCCCGGACCCGCACGTCGCCGCCCGCGTTCAGGCAGTGGTTGGCCGCACCGGCGGCGAGCAGCCGGTCCGAGGCGACCTGCGCGGCCCAGCCCTTGACGTACCCGGACGGGTCGAACCCGCCGGTGGCGTACGCGTCGAAGAATCCGTCGGTGGCGGCCCACAGGTCGGCGCAGCGCTCCAGCACCAGCCGCAGGTCCGCCGACGCCTCCGACAGCAGCAGCTCGCCGCGACCGAAGCGGCACACCTCGCTGTCGTCCCGGTAGGTACTGAACCGCGCGTCCACCTCCCGCAGCCAGCGGAACGTCTCGTCGGCCAGCCGGTCCAGCTCGTCCCGGGGCAGGTCGTCGGCGAGGTCGAGGCTGATCGCCGTACCCATGACCTGCTCGACGCGGCGCAGGCCGGGTCGGGTCGCCGCGGGTGACGTCGGCACGGGCCTAGCTCGCCCGGTCGAGCGCGGCCTGCAACGACTGCCGGTACGCGGTGCTGGTCGCGGTCGCCCCGGACACCGTGTCCAGGTCCGCGCCCTGCAGCTCCACCACCAGCCCCGAGGTGCCGCTGTACGTGTCGTCGACCTGGCGGCTGCGCTGGTCGGACTGGGCGGTGTCCTCCGGCAGTTCGAGCGCGACCGCGTCGACTATGCGCGAGCCGGACAATGTGATCTGGACCTGCACGTTGCCGTACTCGTTCTCCACCACCGGGCCGGTCACGGTCCGCGTGGTCGGCTGGGCCGGCTTGCTGCTCGTCTTGCGGGCCGACGGCGTCCGGGCGCCGGAGGTCGGGCTCGGGCGGGTCGCCGGCGCCCGGGCGGCGCTGCGGCTCGGCTTCGGCGCGGCGGCGGACGCGGACGGCGCCGCGGACGTCTCCGCACCGGCGGGCGCGGCGCCGCCCGGTACCGCCGGCTGCGCCTCGGCGGGCAGGTCCTGGGCGACCTGGCTGGCGCCCGGCGCGCTCTTGAGCACCACCAGCGCGGTGGTGCTGGCCGCCAGGCCGGTGATCGCGAGCAGGGCGCGACGCATCAGATGCCTTCCTACAGCTCGAAGGTGGCGAGGTGGACCTGCCGGCGGGGAACGCCGGCCCGGCGCAGCGCGGCCAGCGACTGCGCGACCAGGCCGGGTGGCCCGCACAGGTAGACGTCCCGGCCGGCGAGATCGGGGACCAGCCGGCGCAGCCCGTCCGGGCTGAGCACCTCGCGCGGGCCGGGGTCGTGCCGGGAGCCGATCACGTACCAGATCCGCACGTCCCGGGCCTGGGCCAGCCAGTCCAGCTCGCGGTGCAGCAGCACGTCGGCGGGTGTGCGCGCCCGGTAGATGAGCGCGGAACCGGGCGGCAGCTCCTCCAGCATGGCCCGGATCGGGGTGATGCCGCTGCCGCCGGCGATCAGCAGCGCCCGGTCCCGGACGCGGTGGGCCGCGGTGAAGGTGCCCGACGGTCCCTCGGCCCAGACCCGGGTGCCCGGATCGAGGTCGCGCAGGTCCCGGGTGTGCGCGCCGACCACCTTGACGGTGAGCCGCAGCCAGCGGTCGTTGGCGGCGGCCGAGACGGAGAACGGGTGGGACTGCCACCAGCAGCCCCGGGTGAGGAAGCGCCAGCGGAAGAACTGCCCGCCGAGCAGGTCGAGTTCGCCCAGCCGCTCGCCGGTCAGGTAGATCGAGATGGTGTCCGGGCTCTCCGCCACCACGTCGGCCACCCGGAGGCGGTGCCGCAGGTTGAACGCCAACGGCGCGACCACCCGGCCCCAGAGCAGCGCGGCGACGACGAGCACGTACATCGCGATCCACAGGGTGCGGACCGGGCCGGGCCGGAAGAGCTGGGCGCCGTTGCTGAACTGGTGACCGAAGCCGAGCAGCAGCGCGAGGTAGCTGGCGAGGTGCAGGAAGTGCCACAGCTCGTACGGCAGCACCCGCCGGATCGCCCGGACGCTGGTGAAGCCGATCAGCACCAGGAGCCCGGCGGCGGCGAACGCCGACACCATGTCCTCGTAGTCGCGCAGCAGCACGCCCGCCTCGGTCAGGACGGGGTTGCCCTCCAGATCGGCGTAGCCGACCAGGATCAGCGCGGCGTGCGCGAGCACGGCCACCAGCAACGTGGCGCCCACGTCCCGGTGCCACCGGGCGAGCTGCTCGCCGCCGATCCAGCGTTCCAGCACCGGTAGCCGGCTCATCATCAGCACCTGCACCAGCAGCAGGTAGCCGGCGACCAGACCGGTGATCCGGCCGGCGGCGGTCACGGTCGCGGCGGTGGTCTTCAGAGAACCCGCGGGGGTGTCCAGCCACCAGGGCAGCACACTGGCGAGCAGGCCCAGCGCGAGCAGCGCCACCAGCAGCCGCCGGCCGCCGGGCCCGCGCCGCGGCGGCACCGGCGGGTGTCCGCCGGCAGCCGGCCGGCCGCCGGCACGCGACGGTGTCGTCGCGGTCCGGCGGCCGGTGGCGTGGGTACGGGGGTACGTCACGTGTACAACTTCATCGGGGCGTACTTCATCCGCGGGAAGATCTTCGCCACCTCCGCGTTGGTGAGCCCGAACCGCCCCTGCGCCACGGACCCGTAGACGTTGAACATGTTGTTGTACTCGGGTACGTCGCCGGAGTCGAGCTGGTTCAACCCGTTCCAGGTGCCGAGCAGGGAGCCGGCGAGCTTGCGGCCGGACAGGACGGTGATGACCCCGCCGTGCCCGTGGTCGGTGCCGCCGCCGTTGGAGGCGACGCGTCGGCCGAACTCGCTGGACACCATGATCGTCACGTCGTCGGCCTGGTCCCCCAGGTCGGTGAAGAACGCGGCCATCGCCGAGGCGAGTTCGTTCAGCCGCCGGTGCAGCTGGCCACCGTCCCGGGTGCCCTGGTTCTCGTGGGTGTCGTACCCGCCCATGCCGACGGTCGCGACCCGGACGTTGGCCCCGCCCTTGATCAGCTGGGCGAGCTGCTGGAAGGCCCGCCCGACGCCGCGGTACTCGACGCCCTCCGCCGGCTGGTACGGCTTCGCGGCGAGCCGCTGCGCCGTGGCCAGCGCGCCGAGGCCGTCCTGGACCGCCTCCTCGACCGGGTGGTTGATCCCGGTGAACAAGCCGCGGATCGCCTTCTCGGTGGCCGCCCGGTACTTCTCCTCGCCGTTGAGCCGCAGCGAGCCGACGCTGTTCAGCGACAGCGCGCCGTTGGTGCCGACCAGTGACCGCGGCAGGGTGCTGCCGATGCCGACGCTGCGGAAGGCAGTGCCTTTGCCGAGCGCGTCGACCAGGCTGTCCAGCCAGCCCCGGCCACCGGTCTCGCCGGGCAGCCCGCCGAGGTTGCAGGCGTCCGCGGCCTGGAAGTGGCTGCGGGACAGCCGCTCGTCGGAGACGCCCGGGATGAAGCCGAGGTTGCCCGAGCGCAGCCACGGCTCCAGCGGCTTGAAGGCGCTGGTCAGCTTGAAGCCCCGGCCGACGGCCAGGGAATCGTCGGCGAGCAGCAGGTCGGGGCGGGCCTTGGCGAGCACCGGGTCGTCGGCCGGCGCGACCAGGCTCAGCCCGTCCAGCCCGCCGTAGAGGAAGACGTGGATCAGCGTGCCGGTCTTGGTCGCCGCGAAGGACGCCGACGTGGTGACGAACTGGGCAGTGGCCAGGGCGGTGGCGGTGGCTGCGGCGCCGGCGACGAAGGTCCGCCGGGTGACGCCACGGCCGTCCTGCTGGGCCTCCTCCAGCTCCTCCAGGCGGCGGTAGCGGTCCCGCTCGGCGGCGTTCTCGGCCGCGACGACGTCG
Organism: Micromonospora sp. NPDC126480; assembly: GCF_040302465.1. NCBI lineage: Bacteria > Bacillati > Actinomycetota > Actinomycetes > Micromonosporales > Micromonosporaceae > Micromonospora > Micromonospora sp. NPDC126480. Next base: position 72,690 of record NZ_JBEORU010000004.1, on the reverse strand, counting down.
GCCTCCGCCCGCAGCAGTGCCTCGGCCGGGTTGTCGGCCAGCCGCCGCACGTCGGGGCATTCGGGGTGCAGAGGGTACGAGTACACAGTCTTCTCCATCGGAGGCCTCACCGGAGGTGGTGCTGGGGGGAAGCGAGGATCGCCCGCGCGACGGCGGCGGCGGCCCCGTTGAACGTCGCGTCCACCCGGGCACCGGCCGACACGCCGGCGATGCCGAGGATCAACGCCTTCTCCTTGGCGCTCAGCTTCTGGCCCACCAGCCGTACGGCGAGCGCGTCCACGTACGCGCCGGCGGTGGCCGGCGGCCGGGCGACCAGCTTCTCCGGCTTGGTGAACGTGAAGACGGTACGACGGGCGGCCAGCAGCTCACCGGCCTCGTTCCAGCCGTTGACCATCGTGCCGGCCGAGGTCCACGCCACGTAGACGTCCGGGTAGCCGTCCGGCGTGGGCTGGCCCATCGGGTACTGACCCAGCTCGCGCATCTTGTCGTGGATCTGCCGCAGGCCGCGCCCGAACGGGGTGCGCCGGTTGTCGCCGTTGTCGTGGCCCGGCGCCGCGTCCGGCGAGACGCCGAGCGCGCGGTACGTCGCCACCAGGTACTCCATCGGGCGGCGGACCTTCTGCCCCACGGCGGCCCAGAACTCCGAGGAGCTGAACAGCGTCATCAGCAGCGGCTTGACCAGTCCCTTGTTGGCGAGGTAGGTCTTCGCCAACCGGTCCACGAGGGACTTCGGCGGGGTGTCCGAGACGAACCGGGTGGCGAGACTCTGCGCCACGTACTTGGCCGTCGACGGGTGCAGCGCGATGTACGTCAGGTACGCGTCGATCGCCGCCTCGGCCTTCTTCGGGTCGTTCGAGTTGTTGGCGTGCGTGAAGCCGAGGATCTTCACCCTGCCGACGTAGTGCCGCTGCGCGCGGAAGACGTACTTGCCGTCCTGGACGCCCCGGCCGGTCTGCAGCAGCGCCGCCTGCCGCACGTCCTTCTCGGTGTAGCCGCCGTCGACGCCGACCGAGTACAGCTCCAGGTTCTCCCGGGCCAGGTTCTCGTTGACCGCGTCGGCGCGGGACTCGTTCTGGTTGAGGTAGAGCAGCAGCGCCGGGTGCTTGTTCGCGGCCAGCAGCATCTCCGGGTAACTGCCGAGGGCGTGCTTGCGGACCACGTCGCGGTCGAACGAGTTGCGGTACACCTCGCCGCCGTCGAAGTCGGCCGCCACGTGCAGGAAGTCGTTCCAGAAGTCGACCATCACCTCGTACAGCTGACGGTCCGACCAGATCTGCCGGGCGATGGTGGCGTCCACCATCTCCCGCTCCGGCTGGGCGCCCCGCTCGTTGAGCTGGTCGCGCTGTTCGCGGAGCTGCTCGGTGCTGAGCTTCAGGGTGGGCAGTTCGGCGAGCCTCAGCTCGGCCTTCGTCGGCGCGATCTTGTCCGGGTCGAGCTGCCGGCGCAGCCAGGCGTCGATGCCCTGCTCCTTGATGTCGGCGAGCACCTTCGGGGTGGCCCCGAAGGTGGCCCGCCGGGCCAGGTGCAGGACCGGCTCCTTGGCGAGGACCGTCTTGACGGTCACCTTGGTCTCCGCCGCGGCGGCGGCCGGGCCGGAGAAGACCCGGCCGCCGGCCGGGTTGTTCTTCTTCAGCGCCTCACCGGCGCGGGAGCCCATGTAGCTCTCGTTCTGCTCGGTGTAGGTGCGGACGGTGCTCGGCTGCTGCCCGCTGGGCCGCGCGGCGGTGCCGTCGGTCACCTCGGTTCCGGTGGCGTCACCGGCCACCACGTCGTCGCCGAAGAGACCCCGGACCTGGGGCGACATCGCCAGCGCGCCGCCGGCGAACACGGCGGCGGTGCCGCCGAACGCGGCGAGCGCCTTGCGGCGGCCCAACTTCGGGCCCGGCTCGTCGCCGTCGTCGTCCAGGTTGGGCAGTCGTCCACCGGCCGGGGCCGGGGCGGTCGTGCCGAACCCGGCCGGGCCGACCCACTGCGGGCCCTGCGGAGCCGGCGACTGGGGGGCGTCGTAGGCGTACGGGGTGGGCCGGTACTGCTCGTGGTACGCGTCGGGGTGGGGTCGCCCGTCCCATCCGCGGTCGTCCCACGGTCGATGTGGTGGCACATTCTGGTTGGCCATGTACCAATCCGTTCCTGCTACGCCGCGACGTCCGTGACCGGGCGGGATACGGGTGCGGCGGCTGATGCGTGCGGGGGTTGGTACGGGAAGGTAACCAAGGGGTGAGAGGCCTTCAAGCAGGCCCGGGGACGCCCCGAACGGCACTTAAGGCAGTCCTCAGCGCACGCGCCGCGCCGGCCGCACCGCGCCGCTCCGGACAGACGGCCCCGAGCAGGGCGGACGTGCCGGGACCCGGCACGCACGTAACGTTTCCGGACCACGCGACGCTTATCGCACCGTTCAACGCCACAGGCAAACTTAAGGATCGGATAAGCCGGTCCTCAAGGCGCCGGTACGCCCCGGACGGCGCCGTGCCAGGTGTCGGAAGGCAAAGTGGCAGCAGCAGGAGAGCGTGAGTCGCCGCCCCAGCGGGTATGCCGCCGAACCGCTGAACACGTGAGGGGAAGGCACATGCTCAGCAAAGAGGATCAGCGCAGGTTCGAGCAGATCACCCGTAATCTCCGGGAAAGCGACCCGGCGTTCTTCGCTCGGCTCGACAACCGGGCGCGGGGTCGTCGCGGCCGCTGGCTGATGCTGTTGACGATCCTGCTGTGGGCGGCGCTTCCGGCCACGACCGTGCTCGCCGGGCGGCTGGCCGGTGCGATCTGCGCGGTTGTCCTGGTGGCCAACGCCGCGGTCATGTGGCGGTTCCGTCGCCGTTGGCTGTGAGCCGGGCCCGCGGATCCTTCCGCCGGCGGCCGGTCAGGGGTTGTCGGCGTTCCGGTCGCCGAGCCGCCGGTACGCCCGGCGCAGCCGTTCCACAAGTCCCGGGCCGCCGATGGCCGGGGCGGGCGCGCCCAGTTGCCGCAGCACCAGGTCCGTTCCGGTCGCCAGCGTGGGCGGTCGGTCGGGCAACGGCACGGGCGGAGACCAGAACCGGTCCACGGCGTCCGCCAGGGGGGCCGGTGGCAGGCCGGTGACCGCCCGCGCGGCTCCCGCCGCTGGAGCCTCCACAGTGGTACGCGCGCCGTCCGGGACGGACCGCGCGGCCGACGCGGGGGCAGCGGTGCCGCGCAGCTCGCGCAGCCGGTCGAGCAGCTCGTCGCGGCTGCGGCCCCGCCAGTGCAGCAGGGCGAACGGGTCGGCGTCGAACGCCTCGGCGAGCAGGTAGAAGGTCGCCGCGAGATGCTTGCACGGCACGGCGACGTCGGGGCAGCTGCACCGCTGGCCCAGCTCGGCGACGCCGGCCGGGAACAGCGGGGCACCGGTGGCGGCGAACAGCTCCTCCAGCTCGGCGGGCAGGTCCCCGGCGAGCAGGCGGGCGCTGAAGAACGCCTGCGCGGCCAGCTCCTCCTCGACCCGGGTCCAGAGCGCCGACGGGAAGGCCGGCAGCGTGATCCGCACGTCGTACGGCCGGGACCGGGAACCCTGCACGGCGGCGGTCACCTCGCCCGGCGCCACGTCCAGGCGGAGCACCTGCCCGGCCCGCGCGTACGAACGCCCCCGGGTGAGCCGGGTGCCGAGCGCGAAGGACTCCAGCACCTCCAGGAAGCGCCGGGACCACCAGGACCGGCCGATGGCGCCGCGGGTGCTGCGGGCCCGCAGCCCGCCCTCCACCCGCCGCGGTGGGCCGTAGTCGGCGAACCGCCCGGCGTCGCGGCGTGGCGCGTCACTTCCGGTGGTACGCGGGCTCACTCGACCACCGCCCCCGCCTCCAGCCGGAACAGGTCGCGCAGCTGCGCCGTGGACAGCTCGGTGACCCACTGCTCGCCGGTTCCGACGACCGTCGACGCGAGCCGGCGCTTGTCGGCGATCAGCGCCGCCACCTTCTCCTCCACCGTGCCGGCGCAGACGAACTTGCGGACCTGCACGCGCCGCCGCTGGCCGATCCGGAACGCCCGGTCGGTGGCCTGGTCCTCCACCGCCGGGTTCCACCAGCGGTCGACGTGCACGACGTGGTTGGCGGCGGTCAGGGTGAGCCCGGTGCCACCCGCCTTGAGCGAGAGCAGGAACAGCGCCGGGCCGTCCGGTGCCTGGAACCGGGTGACCATCGCGTCCCGGTCGGCCTTGCCGACGCCGCCGTGCAGGAACAGGGCCTCCCGGCCGAACCGCGCCGACAGGTGGCCGCGCAGCATGCCGCCGAACTCGGCGTACTGGGTGAAGAGCAGGGCCTTCTCACCCGCCGCGAGGACCTCCTCGAGGATCTCCTCCAGCCGGGCCAGCTTGCCGGAGCGCCCGTCCAGCGCGGAGCCGTCCCGCAGCAGGTGCGCCGGGTGGTTGCAGACCTGCTTGAGCCGGGTCATGGCGGCCAGCACGAGCCCGCGCCGCTCGATGCCGTCGCTCGACTCGATCCGGGCCAGCATGTCGTCGACCACCGCCCGGTAGAGCGCGGCCTGCTCGGCGGTGAGGTTGCAGACCACCTCCATCTCCAGCTTCTCCGGCAGGTCCGAGATGATCGACGAGTCGGTCTTGAGCCGGCGCAGCACGAACGGGCCGGTGATCCGGCGCAGCCGCTCGGCCGCCTCCGCGTCGCCGTGCCGCTCGATCGGCTCGGCGTACCGCTTCTTGAACGTCGCGGCCGGGCCGAGCAGGCCCGGGTTGGCGAACTGCATGATCGACCACAGGTCGGCGAGCCGGTTCTCCACCGGAGTGCCGGTCACCGCGATCCGGTGCCGGGCGGGCAGCGCGCGGACCGCCTCGGCCTGGCGCGTCGAGGCGTTCTTGATGGCCTGCGCCTCGTCCACCACCACCCGGTGCCAGTCGATTCCGGCCAGGTCCACCGCGTCGCGCGCGGCCACCGTGTACGTGGTGAGGACCAGGTCGGCCGCGTGCACGGCCTCGGTGAACGCCTCCCCCCGCGCCCGCTCCGCGCCGTGGTGCACGTGGACCCGCAGACCGGGGGTGAACCTCGCGGCCTCCCGCTGCCAGTTGCCGACCAGCGACATCGGACAGACCAGCAGCGTCGGGCCGGCTTCCGGCGGGTCGGCCGCGAGCAGGGCGAGCAGCTGCACCGTCTTGCCGAGACCCATGTCGTCGGCGAGCACCCCGCCCAGCCCCAGCGACTGGAGGAACGCCAGCCAGGCCAGTCCCCGCCGCTGGTACGGGCGCAGGGCGCCGTGGAACGACGGTGGGGCGTCCAGCGGGGTGAGCCGCCGCTCGACCGCACCGGCGAGCAGGTCGCCGAGGGCGCCGTCGGCGCTCACCTCGAGTACGGGCAGCGCGTCCGCCGCGGTGTCGGACAGGCCGAGTCGCAGCAGGTCGCCGACGGTCAGCTCGCCGGCCGAGCGGAGCAACCGCAGGCCGGCGGCGAGGCGCTTCGGGTCCAGCTCCACCCAGCGGCCGCGCATGCGGACCAGCGGCGACTTCAGCGCGGCGAGCGAGGCCAGCTCGTCGGCGGTCAGCGGCTGGTCGCCGAGGGACACCTCCCAGCGGTAGTCGACAAGGGAGTCGAGCCCGACCCCGCCGCCGGCCCCGGCCACGGTGCCCGGCGCGGTCCGGCTCCGGGCCTGCAGGCGGGCGCCGAGCCGCGCCGAGGGACGCCGCCACCAGGACGGCAGCAGCACCGCGAACCCGGCCGCGTGCAGCACCGGCGCGCCCTCCCGGAGGAACCGGTGCGCGCCCTCGGCGTCCAGGTCCAGCGACTCCGGCGCGGCCGTACGCAGGGCCACGTCCAGCTCCGGCCAGAGCCGGCTGGCCCGCCCCAGCTCGGCCAGCAGCGTCTCCTGCGGTGCGTCCAGCCCGGCCACCGTCGTCGGCTCGTGCCAGATCCGCCCGGCGTCGACGTGCAGGCCCGGTTGGTCGGCCGGCTGGAGGCCGAACTCGACCCGCCACCGCCCGTCCGTCGTGGCGTCGAACGGCACGACGGTGACCGGCTCGGTGATCTCGTCCAGGAGGGGCTCGACCAGACGGAAGCTGGCCCGGATCGCCCCGCCGGCCGCGTCGCGCTGCCAGGCGTCCAGCTCGCACCGGAGGGTCTCCAGGGCCGCCGGGTCGGCGGTGAAGTCGCGGCGCGGTCCGGTGAGGGCCGCCAGCCACGCCGGCACCGCACCCGCCGGGCGTACGCCCCGGGCGAGGGCGGTGTCGGCGAGCATGGCGCGCACGGCGGCGTCGGCGAGCGCGTCCAGCGCGTCGGTGACCAGGTCACCCGGCTCCGGCGGCGCACCGTCCCGCGGCTCACCGACCCACGCGGTGCCCGGGCCGGCCGTGCCCGCCCTGACGGCATCGGGCGGTTCCGGCGGGCCGGCGGCATCGGGCGGATCGAGCCGGACCTCGACCGCGGCCCGGGCGGCGGGGGGCAGGGCCAGCGCGAGGGAACGCGCCCACGCGGCATCCGTTCCGGTGAGCAGGGGTCGCCAGACGGCCCGGGCGTCGACCGCCCGCCCGGCCGGGGCCAGGACGCCGGGCAGGACCCGGCCACGGGCGGCCAGGTCGACGGCGAAGTCGGCCAGCTCGGCCAGGTGCCGCAGGGTGGCGCCGGGAACGGCGGCTGCCTCGGCGAGCCGGCGCAACAGCGGCAGGGCGGCGTCCGGTGCGTACCCCAGGACGGGGACGCGCCAGCCGGCCAGGGTAACCGGACCGCGGACCGGGTCGACCGGCTCGGTGCGGACCAGTTCCGGCGAGTCCAGCGGCGAGCCGCCCCGGGTGGGCAGGGTGAGCAGGGCCGTGCCGGGCGCGGTCGGTTCGGCGAGCTCGGCCAGGGCGGCGGCGAGCGCCGCGTGGTCGGCGGCGAACGGGTGGGGGCGCTCCCGGGGCGCCCGTCCGGGCCGGCGTGGGGCCCGGGGCGGGAGCGCGGTGTCCTCGGCCCAGACGGCGAGACCGGTGCCGGGACGCCACGACCCGTGGATGACCAGCACGCGCTCCCCCTCGTCGAAGCCCCGGCCCAGGATAGGCCCGCCCGGACCGGGCCGGGCGGCGGGCGGTGGCCACCGGCTATCGTCGCCGCCGTGGACGACCTGCTCGTGATCGGCGGCCTCGGGGTGGACGTGCGGGTCCGCGTCCCGGCGCTCCCGCTGCCCGACGTCGACTCGGTGACCGTCGACCCGATCGACCTGCGGATCGGCAACACCGGCGCGGGGGTGGCGCTGGCCGCGCACGCGCTCGGCCTCCGGGTGACCGTGGTGGACGTGCTCGGCGCCGACCCGGCCGGGGACGTGGTCCGGGCCGCGCTGGCCCGGAGCGGGGTGCGGGCGGTGCTGGCCGACGCGCCGGCCGGCACCCGCCGGTCGGTGAACCTGGTCGACCCGGCGGGGCGACGCAGCTCGCTCTACGATCCCCGGCCCTGGCGGGGTCCCACGCCGTTCCCGGACCTGCCCACGCTCGTCCGGGGCGCGGCGCACGTCCACGTGTCGATCATGGACTGGGCCCGTGATCTGCTGCCCGCCATCCGGGCGGCGTGCGGCGCGGGCGTCACGCTCTCCACGGATCTGCACGACTGGGACGGCGCGAACCCGTACCACCGGCCCTTCGCCGACGCCGCCGACCTGGTCTTCGTCAGCGGGGTGCGGCTCGGCGACCGGGCGGGCGCGCTGGCCGCCGGTCTCGCGCCGCGCACGGTCGTGGTCACCCGGGGCGGGGACGGCGCCGACGTGCACCCGTCCGGCGGCGCGCCGGTCCGGGTGCCCGCGGCGGAGCCGCCCGCGCCGGTCGTCGACACCAACGGCGCCGGCGACGCCTTCGCGGCGGGCCTCGTCGCCGCCCGCCTGCGCGGCGCGACCCTGGCCGACGCGGCGGCGTACGCGGCCCGGGTGGCGGCGGCCGCCTGCACCCGGGACGGCATGGAGTACCCGCCCGGGCTGCTTCCGCCGCCCGCCTGAGCCCACCCCGGGCGGCGCGCCGACGCTTCCGCTGCGGGGGTGCCCCACGAAGGGCAGGATGGGCGCATGGCATCAACCGTGGAGATCCCCCTCGTCGGTGGCGCGGCCGACGGGCAGACCGTCACCGTCGAGCTGGACCCGAACGGCCGCCCCCCGCTGACGCACCACCACCTCGGCGAGGGTGGGCTCGCCGAGGCGGAGATCTACGAGCTGGAGACGGTGGGGGCCGAGGCCGGGCGGTGGCGCTACTGCTGGCGGGGCCCGGCGGTCTGACCGGGCTCACGCCCCGACGCGGATCATCGACTGGGCCCGCAGGCTCTCCAGCACCGCCCGGGTGACCTGGGAGGTGCCCCGGGCCTCCTCGCACACGTCGGCCACCCGCCGTGCGGTGGCCTCGGCGCGCTGCTCCCGCTCGTCCCAGAGCCGGTCGACCTCGGCCAGCAACGGGCCCTCGACCTCCCGCTCCACGCCGCGCAGCGCCGGCACGCCGAGCCGCTGGGCCAGGTCGAAGACCTTGCCGGCGTACGGCAGGGGCAGGAACGGGGTGCCCACCATCGCGGCGAAGATCAGAAAGTGCAGCCGCATGCCGACCGCCAGGTCGAAGTGCCGCATCAGGCCGAGCACCTGCTGGGGCGAGTAGGTGCCGTGCAGAATCCGCCCCCGCTCGGCGGCGATCATGTGGGACAGCACGCCGTGCGAGTGCCGGATGTCGTCCCGCTCCATCGGAACGAACAGGACGTACGCGTCGATCCGGTGCACGAGGAAGTCGCCGATCTGGGCCAGCAGCCGGTGGTAGCCGTCGACGTCGAGCCGTTCGGCGGCCCGCCCCGGCTCGCGGACGCTCATGCCGACCAGCCGCTTGCCGGCCGGCACCCCCTCCTCGCGCAGCAGGTGCGCGGGAAAGTCCTCCGGTTCGAGCAGGAACGCCGGGTCGGCGGTGACCGTGATCGGGTTGAGCAGGCCCGCCTCCTCCAGGAGCATCCGGGACTCCTGGTCGCGCACCGTCACCTGGGTCGCGCCGGCGAGGGTCTCGCGCACCATCCCGGTGTCCACCGTCTCGCTGAGCGGGCCGACCCCCACCGCGTACGTGAGCAGCGGCAGGCCGCGCTCCTGGGCCACCCGGACCACTCGCAGGTAACGGCGTGCCTCCCGGTCGTAGAGGATCCCGCCGCCGCCGAGGATGAGCAGGTCGAGTTGCGCGAGCACCAGGGACGAGTCGCTGCGGCTCACCCCCTCCCAGGGCACCGCCTCGACCTCGGGGTGCGCCACGCGGGTGTGTTCCGGGTTCCGCGAGAAGACGATGATCCGGGCGTTCGGCTCCTGCTCGCGCAGATCGGCCAGGAGGCCGGTGAGGATCGCCTCGTCACCGAGGTTGCGACCGCCGTACGAGCCGAGCACACCGATGGTCAAACCGGCGCCACGCGTCATCCGTCGCTCCTCCCCAGGTGCGTCCCGGGCGGGTTTCCCGGTACGCCGGGGAACAGTCCTCCTCCGGCACCGGTCAGCGCGCGGGTGCCGGCGGAACCAGTCGGGTGACGAAGGCCGCGACCACCTCGTCCGGGTCGAAACCGGCGTCGATCCCGGTGGTGAGCAGGTCCAGTAGCAGCCCGTCGACGGCGTAGTGCAGCAGGGCGATCTCGAACGCCCCGCCGGGAAGCCCGGAGGCGGCGTGGAAGGCCAGGTCGTCGCGGTAGCCCCGGCGCAGCGTGTCGCCGAGGATCCGGGCCAGGTCGGGGCGGCGGACCGCCTCCAGGCGCAGCTCGATCAGGGCCCGGGTCAGGTCCGGCTGCCGGGTGGTGCGTTCGACGATGTAGCGCAGGTAGTCGGTGAGCAGCTCCACTGACGGCTTCCGGGCGCCCAACTCCGCGAGGACCGCCTCGTCCGGGGCGAACCGCTGCATGATCCGTTCGCCGAGGGCGCCGAGCAGGGCGTCGCGGGAGCGGAAGTAGTTGGACGCGGTGCCGACGGGGACGCCCGCCTCCGCGTCGACCGCGCGGTGGGTGAGCCCCCGCGCGCCGGTCGCCGCCAGCACCCGCAACCCGGCGTCCGCCAGCGCCGCCCGCCGTGCCTCGTTCCTCGCCACGGCCAACACTCTAGCCAAACCACGACAGGTGCTGTAGTTTCCGTTGACCACAACAGCAGTAGTGATTGAGGAGATCCTTGCGCAAGCTCGTGTACTACGTGGCCAGCACCATCGACGGCTTCATCGCCGCCCCGGACGGCTCGCCGGACTTCTTCGGGCTCGAACCCGACGTGGCCGAGCACATCGCGACGCACTGGCCGCAGACGCTCCCCACCTTCACCCACCCGCAGTTCGGCATCGACCGTCCCGAGGGCCGCTTCGACGCCCTCGTGATGGGCCGGGCCACCTACGACCCGGCCCTGAAGATCGGCGTCACCAGCCCGTACGCGCACCTCAAGCAGTACGTCTTCACCCGGACGCTGCCGCCAGCGCCCGACCCGGAGGTGCAGATCGTCTCCGGTGATCCGGTCGAGTTCGTCCGGGCGCTCAAGCGCGAGCCCGGTCGCGACATCTGGCTCTGCGGCGGCGGCGACCTCGCCGGCCAGCTCCTGCCCGAGGTCGACGAGCTGATCGTCAAGCTCAACCCGGTCGTGATCGGCAGCGGCGTACCGCTCGCCGCCCGCGACTTCGACCCCCGGCGGTTCACGCTGGCGGAGACCCGGCCCCTGGCCAGCGGAGTGGTCATCCTGCACTACACGCGCCCGGCCACCGACGAGGCCGGCTAATCCGATTGCCGGCCGGCCCGGGCGTCCACCACGGTGGACCGGTGAACGCGCGCACCACGACCCGGATCGGCTGGGCCGACCTGCCCGAGCACGTCCGGTCCGCCGTGGAGGACATCCTCGGCGACCGGGTGGTCGAGGCGGTTTCGCAGCCCGGCGGGTACTCGCCGGGCACCGCCGACCGGGTCCGCACCGCCGGCGGTGCGCGGGCGTTCGTCAAGGCGGTCAGCCCGGCGCAGAACGCCGACAGCGTGCGCCTGCACCGCACGGAGGCGCGCAACACGGCCGCCCTCCCGCCGTACGCCCCGACGCCGCGGCTGCTCGGCCTGCACGACGACGGCGAGTGGGTGGCTATGGTGCTGACCGACGTGGACGGACGGCACCCGGCCACACCGTGGCGCGGCGCGGAGCTGACCCGCGTACTGGCGACGCTCGCCGAGCTGGCCGCCGCTCTCACCCCGAACCCGGTGCCCCACGTGCCGAACGCCGCCGAGCACCTGGCGTACGACCTCGCGGGCTGGCAGCGGATCGCCGCCGACCCGCCGCCGGACCTCGACCCGTGGGCGGCGGCCCACCTCACCGACCTCGTCGACGCGGCCGGGCGGGCTCTCGCCGCGCTCGACGGCGACACCCTCTGCCACGTCGACATCCGCGCCGACAACCTGCTCGTCGACCCGGCCGGCACCGTCACCGTCGTCGACTGGCCGTGGGCCTGCCGGGGGCCGGCCTGGTTGGACACCGCCCTGCTACTGGTGAATGTCCGGCTGCACGGCGGGCACGACACCGACGCCCTGCTGCGCCGGCTGCCGGTCACCGCCGACGTCGACCGCGACACGCTCACCGGCTTCTACGCCGGTCTCGCCGGCTTCTTCCTCGACGGCGCCCGGCGGCCACCCCCGCCCGGCATCCCCACCGTCCGCGCGTTCCAGCGCGCCCAGGGCGAGGCGCTGCTGCCCTGGGTGGCGAGCCGCCTCGGTTGACCTCCGGCGGTCAGCCCGGCGGGTGCGTGGGGTGGGTGAGGAACGGCAGGACCGCCGCCGGCAACGCCGGGGACGCCAGGATGTCGTGGTGGGTGAGGCCGGGCAGCACCGCCAGCCGCGCGGCCGGCCGGTCGCTCCCGTCCCACCCGGCGTCCCGGTGCCCGCCACCGAGCAGCCCGAAGAACTCCACCATGTGCCTCGTGGTCACCGAATCCGCGTCGGCGAACACCAGCAGCGTGGGCACGGTGAGGGCGGCCACCTCCGCCGACCAGTCGTACTCACGCCGCAGCAGCTCACCGGACTTCGCCCACAGCCGGGGCCAGTCCCCGGGCCGGGGCGCGACGCGGGCGTAACGCTGGTGCGTCGGCGTGCCCCGCATCCGCTCGCCGGCCGCCTCGTCGTGGCCGGACATCGCGGCGAGCACCTCCGGGTACCAGCCCTGCCGGCGGCACGGCGCGGAGACCACCACCAGCCGGCCCACCAGCCCGGGATGCTGGATCGCGGCACGCAGCGCCACCCCGCCGCCGAGCGAGTAACCGAGCACGTCCACCTCGGCCAGGTCGAGATGGGCGGCCAACGCGGCGACGTCGTCGGCCAGCGACTCGTACCGCAGTGGACGGTCGACGTCCGGTGTGCGGCCGTGGCCCTGCAGGTCCACCGCGACCACCTGGCGGCGCGCGGCCAGGGCCGGCCGGAGCGGGCCGAACATCTCCGTCGACCCGAAACCGCCGTGCAGCAGCACCAGCGGCCGGCCGCCGCCGTGCCGCTCGTACCAGACCTGCCGCCCGTCGATCTCGGCGTAACTCACGCCCCGCTCCCCCTCCTCACGCCGCCGCCCGGCGGGCAGCGGCGCAACCGGCGACCCCGCCCCGCGCGACCGCGCCGCGCCCCCTCCGCCCGCAGCCGGGGAGTCAGCCTTTCGGGTACGCGCACCGCCATGCCGCGAGTATGCGGGCCGCAGGTGACATCGGGCGGCTCACCGGGCCGGCGCGGTGGCCGTCACCTGGGCCAGGAACCGGCCGACGGCAGCAGCCAGGTCAGGACGGCGCAGATCCAGGGCGCCGTGCTCGCCGTCGGTCACCGTCACGTGCACCCGGTGCCCGGCACCGATCAGCGCGGTGGCGAGATCCAGGGACTGCGTGGCCGGGACCGCCGCGTCGTCGAGCCCGTGGACGAGCAGCACGGGTGTGCCGTTGCCGACGTGGGTGGTGACGGTGCAGTCGAGGGTGGCCGGGTCGCCCGGCGCCGGCCGGTGCCCGAGCAGCTGGTGCCACGGGTTCCCCTCGCTGCGGCCGCGCGGCCAGTCCGCGGCGAGCGGGTCGACCGGCGGTTCCAGGGCGACCACCCCGGTCACGTCGCCGGGAGCGTCCACCCCGCGGAGCCCCACGTGCAGCGCGAGATGGGCACCGGCGGAATCACCGGCGATCAGGAGCGGCCGGCCGGGTGCCCGGGCGGCCCGCGCCGCGGCCCGTACGTCGTCGAGCTGCGCCGGCCAGGTCGCCTCGCCGCTCAGCCGGTAGCGGGCGTGCACCACCCGCAGTCCCAGATCGGCGAAGAGCGACACGTCGGTGATGTCCCGCGAATGCCACCCGCCCCCGTGCACCCACAGCAGCACCGCACCGTCCAACATGGTGGAGATCCTACTGCCGAGCCGCCGCCGCGAGGTGGGCGCGGATGGAGGTCAGGCCGACTGCGGTACGCGGGACTCCTGGCACGGGCCGAGCGAGATGTGGGCGGACAGGGCCCGCAGGAAATCGGGCGCGTCGAAGATCTCACCGGCGGAGGCGACGCCGCTCGTCCTCGTCCGACCGTCGAGAACGCGCTGGACCGCCTCGACCGCCAGCGGCGCGCTGATCGCGTAGATGTCCTGGCCGCGAGCGACCACACGGCGTTGCGCGCCGCCGGAACGCACGACGACGTCGACCAGGAACGTCTGGTCGGACCGACCGCGCGCGTCCACCGCGACCGGTGCGGGCGCGTCCGGCGTGGCCAGGTCCCGGGCCGCGTCGGCCGTCATGTACGTGCGCACCTCGGGGATGGGCAGGTGGCTGGGAACGGTGACGACGTCGGCCATGGTGAACTCGCCGAGGACGGCCCGCCGGCCGATCGGGGCGGGGAAGTCCCACTCCAGGGTCGGCAGGTCGCCCCCGCAGTACTCCAGCCGGCCGCCGGTGTAGCGCACACGTCGACCGTCGCGCCGTTGCCGTGAGACGGTGCCGGAGGCGAGGGTCCCGGCCGTGGGGTGCCAACTGCTCAGCCCGTACGCGACGTGCGCCTCGTCAGCCGCCGCCCAGTCGCCCATCGCCGTCGTCACCAGCAGGTCACCGAGACCGCCGAAGAACGCCATCGCCGGGACCACCGCGGTGCCCGCCGCCCGCGCGCGGTCGCTGTACCGCGTGAACGTGTCGACGTTGGCCTCGATCTCGGCCGCCACGTCCACGTACGGGATCCCGGCGCGCAGGGCGGCCTCGATCACGGGGGCGGCGGTCGAGGCGAACGGCCCGGCGCAGTTGACGACCGTGGCCGCGCCCGCCAACGCCCGGTCGAGGGCGGCCGGGTCGTCGACCGACGCCACCCGGTGTTCGAGCCCAGGATGCGACGCGGCAAGCGCCTCGAGCTTGCCCGCGTCACGGCCGAGGAGCAGCGGGACGAACCCACGATCGCGTAACTCCGTGACCACGAACCGCCCGGTGTGCCCGTACGCGCCGAACACCGCCACGGTCTGTCCCGAACTCATCCCCGGTTCCTCCTGCGTCTCGAAAAGATCGACTGAGGAGATCCTCTCGACAGCGGCCGGTCCGGGCCAGTGTCTGGAACGCCATGCCCCGTAGAGTTTCGGACATGGCCACTGTCGCGATCGCCGCAACCGACGGGATGCTGCACCTCGAGTTCGCCCTGGCCTGCGAGGTCTTCGTCCGCGATCCGACCGGTCTGGCCGATCCGTGGTACGACGTCGTGGTCTGCGGTTCGCGCCCGGTCCGGGTCGGCCGGTTCGGCGTGCAGCCCGACGACGGGCTGGACCGGCTCGCCCGCGCCGACACCGTCCTCATCCCGGCCGTGGAAGACGTCGACGCCGACGTGCCAGCCGACCTGCTCGACGCCGTCCGCGCGGCCCACCAGGCGGGCGCCCGACTGGTCTCGCTCTGCACCGGTGCGTTCGTGCTGGCGGCAGCCGGAGTGCTGGACGGGCTGCGCGCGACCACGCACTGGGCACACACCGACGCGCTGGCCGCCCGCTATCCACGGGTACGGGTCGACCCGGACGTGCTCTACGTCGACAACGGCAACGTGCTCGCCTCCGCCGGCAAGGCGGCCGCGATCGACCTGTGCCTGCACCTGATCCGACGTGACCACGGGTCGGCGGTCGCCAACGCCGTCGCCCGCCGCCTGGTCGTGCCTCCGCACCGCGCCGGAGGCCAGGCCCAGTTCGTCACCACCCCGGTGCCCGCCCGGGACGACCATCCTCTCGGCGACCTGCTCCCCTGGGCGATGGAGCGGCTGGACCGCCCGCTGACCGTGGAGGACCTGGCCCGCCGGGCGAACATGAGCTCACGCAACCTGGCCCGCCAGTTCAAGGCGGCAACCGGCGGCACCCCGCTGCACTGGCTGGCGACGCAGCGGATCCGGCGAGCCCAGGAGTTGCTGGAGAACACCGACGACAGCATCGACGCCATCGCGCGGGCCGCCGGCATGGGAACCGCCACCACGCTGCGCCGGCACTTCAACCGCACCGTGGGGGTGCCGCCGGACGCCTACCGGCGTACCTTCCGCAGCGCGGCTCGCCCGGTCGGTGGTTAATCCCTGGCCGGTCGACGGGCGCGTCGCCGATGATTGCGGCCATGGCCACGATCCCGCGAGCCGACGGGCCGACCGCCGGGGCGGTCGACGGCCGGCTGGGGGGCAACGCGGCCTCGCTCCGGGCGACCGCCCAGGCCCTGGCGAAGGTCGAGTCCGCCGCGGCCGTGGTGCTCGTCGAGGGCATCAGCGACCAGATCGCACTGGAGACGGCGGCAGCCTGCCAGGGCCGGGACCTCGAGGTGGAACGGGTCGTGATCGTCCCGATCGGCGGGGCGCACGCGGTCGGCCGCTTCGTGACGACGTTGGCTCCCACGCGCCCCACCGTGCGCCTCGCCGGCCTGTGCGACCTGCGTGAAGAGACGATCTTCCGGCGGGGACTGGACCTGACCCGGCTCGGCCGTACGCGCACGGACATCGAGCACGTCGGGTGCTTCGTCTGCGTCAACGACCTGGAGGAGCAGCTGATCCGCGCCCTGGGAACCGCTCGGGTCGAGGCGCTCTTCGACGCGCAGGGTGACCTCCGAGCGTTCCGCTCGTTCCAGAGCCAGCCGGCCTGGCGCGGCCGTGAGCCGGAGGCACAGATGTGGCGGTTCCTGCGCAGCAGCTCGCGCCGTAACCTGCGCTACGCGCGCCGGCTCGTCGAGGCGGCGGTTGCCCGGGACGCCCTGCCGCAACCGCTCGACGCGCTGCTCGCCGCCGTCTGAGCCGGTGTGGAGGGACCGGCACCCGGTCGGCCACCCAGTCGGGTGGGCGTCGCTAACGCTCTTCGCTGGACCCTAGTTGGCGTGCGGTGTCTTGGTAGTACGCCATGAGCTGCGGCAGTGGAACCGCCTTCCGGGACACGGCGGAAAGATCCTTCCCCTCCTCCGACCACGGTGGCGGCCATGCGCTGAGTCCCTGGTCGGCGGCCAGTGCGTCGACTTCCGCTTCCCACCCGGACCATCGCAGGGTGTCGTAGAACTGGGTCAGCGAACCAGCAAGGACCGCATACAGCCAGTCGGCGTACCCCTGATCGAGGTCCGGCCACTCGAGATCGTCCGGACCAAAGTAATGGACCGTCGGCTTCCCGCCAGGCTGTGCCGGCACCCACACGTACTGGCCGCCCATGACGTCGTGACCGACGACGACCCAGGGGCCCGCCGGGTCCGACTCGCTTGCCACATCAGGAAGCCCGTGGTGGCCGCTACCGAGGACGCGCAACCAACCATGGTCCACCAGCAGCCCTCCCGTGTTGGCGACGACCGCACCGAGCCACGAACGAGTCGTGATCCCCAGCGCCGCCAGGCAGGCTTCCGCACGAACAGGATCGACAGGCAGCACCTCAACCGGGTACGGGGCCGCGGACACCTCAGTCCATGCCGACTGCTCCACGGCCGTAGCTTGCCCGAACACAACATGATCGTCCAGCCGGACGTGTCGTAGGTTCTAGGCGAGCTGTCCGGCGGGGTCCGCCCGCGTCTGCGACCTCGGTGCGACCGTCATGCCCGGCCGCTGCGGGCTGTTCTCGTCCCGCCCAATTGCTGTCGCCGTTGCTGTCGACAGCAACCCCGCTGTGATCCGGTCGGCCGGTACCGGGCCGCACACCGACTGACTCTGCCCGGCATACTCTGGCCGTGCAGACACCTGCCAGCCCTGACCCGCGCGGCGCAGCGATTTCCACGGTGTGGGTCTTTCACGGCTCGAATGCGCGATTCGCGTCCGGCGTGTTTGAGTCTCAGGCTGACGGACTCGCATGGGCAGCCCGGCATCGGCTGTCGGGCACTCTGAGCGAGTACCCCGTAGGCGTCGGCTGCTACGACCAGGCCGTGGCGGCCGGTCGATTCCGACCAAGCAAGCCGCACCATGGAGCCCCTGACCATGTTGCTGCGTTCTCATCTAACCTCAGGCACCGGCATTTGACCGATGGCGTGCCGGACTAGCGAGGGACACGGTTTGGGGTGGCTGGGGCCTCGGCAATGAACCACGATGGGCGGGTAATCGAGCAGCGACCGATGAACCTCGTCGGTCGGCGCGTGACGGCCATCGTGCTCACCGGCCTGGCCGTCGTTGCGGTGTCAGCCGTGCTCGTGGCCCGGCACAATCCTTGGCACTACGTACACCTGATGCCGTTCGGTCGGTCGTCAGTCGTGGCGCTCGTGCTGTTCGCCGCACCGGTGCTGCTCGGCGTTGCGGCATGGCTCGTGCTGCGGCCGGCGCTGGCGCGGCTGTTGGCCGTGGTTGCGACCGTCTTGGCGTTGGTCGCGCCCTGTAGTGGCCTCAAATTTCTCCCAGGGCCGTCGGTCTACGGCCTTGACGGCACGGAGCCGTATGGGAATACCGAGGTTGTAGCCGTCTCCCCAGGTGGCTCATTCGAGGTGGTCCTGCTGCGCTACCGCCAGTGGATGGCTGGTTTCGACATCTTGCGGATCCGGTCACGGGCCGGGCTGTGGAGCCGGGAAGCCGACCAGGACCTCGCATGCTTCGAAACGTCGTTCGATGGGCTTCCTCCCGAGGACACCTTCGATACCGCTCGGTTCTTGAGCGACCACGAGATCGAGGTCCGCACCGAGGCAGGCCAGCCCTGGACGACCGGGTTTGACCCGCACAACCTCCTGGCCGTCTCCACCCTGTCCCACGGCTGCCAGTAGGCGCCGATCTAGCCACACCTTGTCACGCACGTCCCGAGACTGATCTGTCACGGAGGTCCTGAGACCCGACACGCCGACAGCCGGCCGGCGGCGTCGTGTCCCGCCTGATGCTTGACAGTCGCGTCCGACCTGATGCTTTACAGGGTCAGCCCGGCAAGGTGCTGGGACCGCTAACGGTCGGTGACCAAGCGCCCTCGTCGGGCCCAGGGTCGCGCCTCGCCCACCACGGCGCTTTCTCCAGGGCAGAGAAACCATGACACCTCGTCAAGGAACTCCTCCCAGTCACTCACGGCCCCGATGATGGCACGGGCTCCTACGTCAATCGGAAACGAGCCGAGCGCCGGCTCACCGGCTTGAGAGGCAGAAAGTTGAACGACATGCCGGCAGCCGGCCATCGTGTCACGGGAGATGCTTGACTCTCGCGTCCCACGAGATGCTTGACAAGATCCGGGGAAATCGAGGGATCAAGGGCGTAGACGAGATCGACTACGCTCCCTGGCATGTTGGCCGCGATCTTCGCCGTCACGGTCCGCTATCGGCGGCCGATCCTCGCCATTGCGCTTGTCCTGGCCGTGTTCCTGGCCGTGGGCCGCCGGCTGTCACCCTCGCTGGATCTGATCCTCGGCCACGCCGCCTTCCTCGTTGGTGTGCTGGCGTGTTTGCTGGCCGCGCTCGCCTGGCGCCGATCGCGGCCAGCGGCCTTGTTGGTCAAGCCCGAGGTTCGTGCATTTGCCACCGAACCGAGCGCCTCCCAGATATTCATGGCCGCCGGGCTAACGTTCGTGGCCTCGCTGTCGCTGGGCACTGTCCACCTGGCTGGCGAGGGCCTGTTCATGGTGTTGCCGATCCTGCTCCTCGTCGCCGTCGGTGTCCACCTTGCCGCCGGCTGGCGCGGCGTTGCCGTCGAGCTGCGACCGGAAGGTGTTCATCAACGTGACTTCACCGGCTCCCTGACTGTGCCGTGGGAGGCCCTGGCACCCGGCCGCCCTTCCCGACCCGCAGTCAAAGCCGCGACCCTGGCCCTGACCTACGCACAACCGGCCCTGGTACGCCGCCACGGCATCCTCCCCCTGGGCCGGCGGCTGCGCATCGACAACGTCCACCCGTGGTTCATCGCCGACACGATCCGGTACTACGTCGACCACCCGCAGCACCGAGCGGCGATCGGAGAACCAGGCGAATACCAACGGCTCCGGCATGCGTTGACGTCTCCGCCCACTGGGCCCGTCTCTGGGCACGCTTCCTAGGCCCGCTGTCAACCAGGTGCTGGGACGGATTCGTCAAGCATGTGATGGGACTAGGCAGCGGCAGCCGACCGGTCGAACGTGCGTTCGACTAGATCGGGCGGGCCTGCCGGGCATCCGGTTCCACGATCTGCGGCACACCTGCCTGACGCTGTTGCTCAGCCTCGGGACCCCGCCCCGCCCGCTCCGGGAAGTTGCTCGGCGCGGGCGGATTTTGCCTGTTCAGGTGGTGGTGGGCGCGGCAGGTTTCGAACCTGCGACCCCTCGCTTGTAAGGCGAGTGCTCTCCCGCTGAGCTACGCGCCCGGACGCCCGTACGGCGGGCCGGAGGTTGGCAAGCTTACCCTGCCGGTCACGGGCCACGTCGTACGGCCGGGCCTGAGCGACCGGGTGTCAGGCGGTGGCCGCCTCGGCGAGCGCCTTGCGCCAGCCCTGCTGGTCGCGCGGCTCCCCCGGCATGTTCATCTCGGCGAAGCGGACCACGCCCGCCTTGTCGATGACGAAGGTGCCGCGGTTGGCGATGCCGGCGACGTCGTTGAAGACCCCGTACGCCTGGGCGACCGCGCCGTGCGGCCAGAAGTCGGCAAGCATCGGGAACTGGAAGCCTTCCCGGTCGGCCCAGATCTTGTGCGCGTACACCGAGTCGACGCTGACCGTGAGCACCTGGACGTCGTCGTTGACGTACTCGTTGAGGTTGTCGCGCACCTCGCACAGCTCACCCTGGCAGATGCCGGTGAAGGCGAGCGGGTAGAAGACCAGCAGCACGGTGCGGCGGCCGCGGAAGGCGGAGAGTCGGACCTCCTGGTTGTTCTGGTCCTTGAGCACGAAGTCCGGCGCCTCGGCGCCAACCTCGATGGGCATGGTGAGACTCCTTCAGGGTCGGGTCGACGTCACGAGAGCGTGCCACACACCCCGAGTTACTTCTTGCCCTTCGACCCGCGGCGCAGCACGAGCCGGGCACCGCTCCAGTCGCGGCCGGCGTTGATGGTGGAGGTCTGCTGGAGGCCGGCGGTCGGCGCGGACTCGGCGATCTCGCTGGGCTCGACGTGCCCGTCGCGTCCGGCCTTGGGCGTGAGCAGCCACACGACGCCGTTGTCCGCGAGCGGGCCGAGGGCGTCGACGAGCAGCTCGAAGAGGTCACCGTCGCCGTCCCGGTACCACACCAGCACCGCGTCGACCACTTCGTCGGTGTCCTCGTCGACAAGCTCCCCACAGCGGTCGGTCAGGGCGTCGCGGAGATCCTGGTCGACGTCCTCGTCGTACCCCATCTCCATGACGACCATCCCCGGCTCGATCCCGAACCGGTCCGCCAGGCTGCGTACCCCGTCGGCGGCCTGACCAGCGGTCGCGCTCACTGTCGCGTGCCTCCTCATCTCATCCCTGCTCGCGGCGTCGGGCGACGCCGTGGGCCAAGTCCACACACTTGCGGCTCGCCGCGCAAGTGGCGCACCGGGTGGAACGGAATTTACCGTGCCAGGAGCGTGCGGGCACCCTGGGTAATGGCATCCTCGGAGACCAGAACCGCACGGGCAGCCGGACCTAATGGTACAAACGAGTCAACTGCCGCGACCCGCCGCGCCGCACCGACATATCCGGCATCCACCAGGGCCGCGATGACCCCCTCACCGACTCCGCCGGAGCGCCGCGTCTCGTCCACGACCAGCACCCGGCCGGTCGCCGTGGCCTCCCGGATCAGGTCGGCGACGGGCAGCGGCGCCAGCCAGCGCAGGTCCACCACACGCGTCCCGACGCCCTCGGCGGCGAGCGTCTCGGCGGCACGCAGCGACAGCCGCACCCCGTTACCGAAAGTGATGATCGTGATGTCCTCGGCGGAGCCGACGCCGTAGACGCGCGCCCGGCCGACCGGCACGTGCGTACCGGTCCACTCGCCCGGCCCCGCGTACTCGGCGAGCCACTCCCCGTCGCCATCGGTGTGCAGGTCACGGGTGTGATAGAGCGCGATCGGCTCCAGGAACACGCAGACGGTGCCGTCGACCGCCGCGCTGGCCAGGCAGGTCCGCAACAGGGGCGCGGCGTCGTCCGGCCGCGCCGGCACCGCGATCACCAGGCCGGGGATGTCCCGGAGTACGGCCACCGAGTTGTCGTTGTGGAAGTGCCCGCCGAACCCCTCCTGGTACGCCAGCCCGGCGATCCGCACGACCATCGGATTCCGGTAGGCCCCGCGGGAGAAGAACTGCATGGTGGCCGCCTCGCCACGCAACTGGTCCTCGGCGTTGTGCAGGTACGCGAGGTACTGAATCTCCGGAACCGGCAGCATCCCGGCCAGCCCGGCACCGAGCCCGAGCCCGAGGATCGAGGTCTCGTCGAGCAGGGTGTCGAACACCCGGGCCACGCCGAACCGCTCGCGCAGCCCTTTCGTCACCCCGTACACCCCGCCCTTGACACCGACGTCCTCGCCGAACACGGCCATGTGCGGGTGGGTGAGCAGGCCGTCGGCGAGGGCGGCGTTGATGCTCTGGGCGAGGGTGAGCGGCCCGGCCAGTTCGGGAGGCTTCCCGCCGAAGACCTCGGCGCGGGCGGCCGCGCCCGGACCCGCCGCCCGTGCCGCGGCGTCGGCCACCGCCCGGGCGACCCGGGCCGGCCGACGCGGTGCCAGCGGGACGACCACCTCGGCCGGGTCGGCCAGCTTCGGCTCGTCCAGCACCTCCTCGGCGAGCCGGCGGACCTGCCAGCCGATCCGGTCGTACCGGGCGAGCAGCTCCGCGCCGGTGGCGAGGCCCGCACCGACCAGCAGCCGCGCCGCGGCCAGCAGGGGATCCCGCTCCAGGTCCGTGGCGATCTCGGCGCCGCTCCGGTACGCCGTCTCGGCGTCCGCGCCGGCGTGCCCCATCAGCCGGACCGTCGACAGGTGCAGCACGGCGGGACGCCGGTGCCGGCGCACCCAGGCCGCCGCCTCGGCCGCCGTCGCGTACGCGTCGACCAGGTCACCGCCGTCGGCGGCGAAGTACCGGATCCCCGGCTTCGACCGCAGCGTTGCCGCCACCCAGCCCGCGGGCGAACGAACGCTGATGCCCAGGCCGTTGTCCTCGCAGACGAACAGGACGGGCAGGCGCAGGCCGGTGTGGTCGTACCAGCCTGCGGTGTTGAGCGCGGCGGTGGCGCTGGCGTGGTTGACCGACGCGTCGCCGAAGGAGCAGACGACGATCGAGTCCGGCGGCCAGGGCGGGGCCGGGGTGGCGTCGCCGGCCGACACCCCGGCCCGCCGGCCCGTACCGTCGAGCCGGCGCAACCGCTGCACGGCCAGCCCCAGGCCGACCGCGCGGGGCAGGTGCGAGGCGATGGTGGAGGTGGTGGGAACGACGGCGAGGTCGGCACGGCCGAAGACCTTGTGCCGCCCACCGGCGATCGGTTCCCGCGCCGAGGCGACCATGCCGCGCAGCACGTCGCGGGCCGCGTCGGCGTACCCGGGGGCGAGGGGCCGCCCCGCGACGACAACGGCGTCCGGCTCGTCGTCGGCCGCGTGCGGTGCGGCGGCCTCCGTGCCGGGACGTTGCGGGAGAGCGTCCTCCCCGACCTCCGCGCGGTCGTCCAGGGCGGCGTGGTCCCCGTCGTCGGCGCCGGCCGGTCCGGACTCGTCGTCGCCGGGAGCGGTGCCGGCACCCGGCCGGTCGGTCGGCCCGTGCGGCGTCTCCTCGACGCCGGACAGCCCGCCCCCGCGCGCCGCCTGCGCCGAGCGGACGCAGTAGAAGGCGCCGGAGCGGTAGTGCAGCAGGGCGGGGTCGGTCGGCCGCAGCGCGGCGGCCACGGCCGCGTTGCCCTCGTGGCCGGCCGAGCCGATCGTGTAGAACCCCTCGCCGAAGCCACGCAGCCACCGGCCGGCCAGGTCGAGCTGGCGGCTGACGACCTGGGCGTCGAACAGCTCCAGCGCCTGGGCACCGCTCAGCGGCGCGTCGTCCGCGACCGGCCGGGAGGGGTCCCGACGGTGTTCGGGAGCGGTCAACGCCCCCAGGGCCGCGCGGAGCCGTTCGTCAAGATCCTGCGGGGTGGTCACGACGGACAGCATTACCGACCAGCGCCCGGGTCGCCCACCGGGACACGATCGACGCGACGGGTCACTCGGCCCCGCAGGCCTCCGGGCAGCCGCCGTCGGAGACCTTGAAGACCAGGTCACGCAGGACGGCGAGCTCGTCGTCGGTGAGGCCGGCGAGGAGGCGGGAGTCGGACATCACCTGGTGGACGCGGGACCGGACGTGCCGCCCGGCCTCGGTCACCACAAGGGTCTTCTGCCGTCGGTCGGCCGGATCGACCCGCCGCTCGACCAGGCCCGCCTGCTCCAGCTTGTCCACCAGGGCGGTGACGTTGGACCGGTCGCAGCGCAGCTGCTCGGCGAGGTCGCGGGCCGGCAGCGGACGGTCCGGGTCGAGTTCGTGCAGCGCCCGGGCCGCCGCCGGGGTGAGCCCCAGCTCGGCGATGTCCAGATCCTGGTAGTGGCGGATGGCCGAGGCGATGTGCATGATCCTGCGCACCGCGTCTCCGGCCAGCCGGGAGCGGCCGGCCGTCTCGGGGCCGGTCGGCGGGACGGTGCTCTGCGCCATGGCTCATATCCTACTCCCGCTCAACAGTTGCCTCTATGCAACCATTTATCAGCTCACGCTCTCCCGGCTGGGAAGATCAGTGGCCCCGGTCGCGGCGGAGCGGGCGCCGGCGACGGCCGGCCCGCGCAGCGCCGCCCGCCCGGACGCGAACGCCGCGGCGGCGCCGGCGACCAGCAGCAGCGCGGTCGCGGGCGGCGCGGCGGCCGGCAGGGCGAGGTGCAGCCCGCCGAGGACCGCCACGCCGAGCACCGCGGCGAGCAGCGTTCCGGTGGACACGAGAGCCGAGAGCGCGCCGGCCGCGGTCGCCGGAACCGTTGCCGCGAGCCGGCTGACCAGCGGGCTGAAGCCGGCCGCGTGGCCCGCCCCGCCGGCCAGGAGCAGCGCGCTCGCGGCGACCCAGGGCCAGCCGTCGCGGGACAGCACGGCCACGGCCGGCACGACCGCGGCGAGCACCAGCGGACCGGCGACCGGCAGGACGTCGCGCAGCCGCCCCGGCAGCCGCGGCGCGATGAGGCCGAGAAGGGCGAAGCCGGTCGCGTACGGGACGAACGCCAGGCCCGCCGCGAGGGCGGTGAAGCCGAGCCGCTCCTGCACCGACAGCGTGAGGTTGAACAGGAAGCCCGCGTAGCAGCCCATCACGGCTGCGGCGGCGAGCAGGCCGCCGGCCACCCCGGGCAGCCGGAGAACGGCGACGTCCAGCAGCGGCGCCCCACCACCCGCGGCCAGGCGCTCCTCGTACCGGATGAAGAGCCCGAGTCCGGCGGCCCCGGCGGCGGCGGGCGGCAGCACGGCCCACACCGGCCAGCCCAGGTCGCGGCCGAGCACGAGCGGCAGCACGAGAGCGAGCATCGCGGCGGAGAGCAGCAGCACCCCGGCCGGGTCGAGCGCCTCCCGGCCGGCGGGCGGCCGCGTGCCGCCGAGCACCCGCCGGCCGACCAGCAGCAGCACCACGCCGACCGGCACATTGACCAGGAAGGCCGCCCGCCAGGTCAGCCCGCCGAGGTCGAGCGTCACCAGCAGGCCACCGAGGATCTGGCCGGCCGCGACGCCGAGCGCCAGGATCATCGAGTACGCCCCGATCGCGCGGGCCCGGGCGGCGCCGTCGAACCGGGCCTGCACCAGGGTCAGCACCTGCGGCACCATGAACGCCCCGGCCGCACCCTGCAGGACGCGGGCCAGCACCAGCGCGACCGGCCCCGGGGCCAGCCCGCAGGCCAGCGAGGCGGCGGTGAACCCGGCGAGCCCGACCAGGAAGACGCGACCGGGGCCGTACCGGGTGCCCAGGCGGGCACCGGTCACCACCAGCACCGCGAAGGCGAGCGTGTAGGAGGCGAGCACCAACTGGGTCAGGGCCGGCGGCCCGGCCAGGTCCGCCCGGATCGCCGGCGCCGCCACCGCGGCGATCGAGGTGTCCATCGAGGCCATCGCCTGGCCGGTCAGCAGGACGGCGAGCAGCGGAAGGCGCTGGTACGCGGTCATGCCGGCAGGCTGCCGGAGCCGGCCCGGCCAGTCTTGTCGATCCTTGCGCCCGCCCGCTCGCCGCCCGGTTCCGGCTAGGTTTGCCGCATGCGCACGGCGACTCTGCTGGCCCGCCACCCGGACTTCGAGGTCCGGGCCGTCCGCTGCCGCGACGACCACACGGGCTGGTCGGCGGCGGAGCCCGCCGCCGCATACGGGATGGTGCTGACCCGCCGGGGCGGCTTCCGGCTCCGGGGGCGCGGCGGCGAGGAGTTCGTCGACCCGGCGCTCGGCTACCTGACCCTGCCGGGTGAGGAGCAGCGGTTCGCGCACCCGGCCGGCGGCGACGACTGCACGTCCCTGTGGCTGTCGGCGCGCCTGTGGCGGGACCTGTTCGGCGAGCGGCCGCCCCCACCGGTGGTGCACGTCGACGCCCGTACCGACCTCGCCCACCGGCTGCTGCTGCGCGCGACGGCCGGCTCGGACGCGCACTTCGCCGCCGCCGAACGCCTGGTGCGGCTGGTCGGCGGTGCGGCCACCCCTGCGCTTGACGCGCCGGCCCGGGACCGGGCGCTGGTGGCGACCGCCCGGGCGGCGGTGCGGGCCGGCGCGCCGGAGGCGGCCGGGCTGCTACCGCTGGCGCGTGCGCTCGGAGTGTCGCCGTACCGGTTGAGCCGGTCGTTCCAGGCGCTGGTCGGGGTGCCGCTGACCCGCTACCGCAACCGCCTGCGGGTGGGGCGCGCACTGGACCTGCTCGGCGAGGGGGCGGCACCGGCGGCGGTGGCGGCCGAACTCGGCTTCGCCGACCAGGCCCACCTCACCCGCACCGTCCGGGCCCACCTGGGCCACACCCCCGGGCACCTGCGCCACCTCCTGGCCGCCGACGGGAGGTAAGGAAGGGCCCCCTGTTAACGCCTGGCGTTGTACCGGGGCCCCCTCTTAACAACCCGCCCCGGGGTTCAGCCGGGCAGGAACGAGAAGCGGACCTGGCGGGTCGGGTTGTCGCCGTTCGGGTCGACCAGGCACACCGACTGCCAGGTCCCGAGGGCGAGCCGCCCGCCGACCACCGGCAGGGTCGCGTACGGGGGCAGGAGGGCCGGCAGCACGTGGTCCCGACCGTGGCCGGGCGAGCCGTGCCGGTGCCGCCACCGGTTGTCGGCGGGCAGCAGGTCATCGAGCGCGGTGAGCAGGTCGTCGTCCGAGCCGGAGCCGGTCTCGATGATCGCCAGCCCGGCGGTCGCGTGCGGCACGAAGACGTGCAACAGACCGTCGCCCGCCCCGGCGACGAACCGCTCCGCCTCGGCGGTGATGTCCCGGACGGTCGGGCGGCTGCCGGTCTGGACCGTGATCATCTCGGTACGCATACGCCGCATTCTTCCGCAGCCGGCCGGTCGGCACCCCCGTCACCGCCGCCGTCCGGCCCAGCGCGGCCCGACCGGACCGCCGATTGCGCAAAGTTACTGGTGGGTACCTGTGTCGAGCGTCGCGTCTCCCGGCGGTGGACGTGACGACAGGTGCCACGAGGGGGCAGGATGGCGCTAGAGACCTGTCCCACACACAACCGAGGGAACGCCTGTGGCTACGGAACGCAAGCGCCCGGTGATCACCGCCGGTCTGCCGAGCCAGCTTCCGGACATCGACCCTGAAGAGACCGGCGAATGGGTCGAGTCGCTCGACGGTGTCATCGACGAGCGCGGGACCAAGCGCGCCCGCTACGTCATGCTGCGCCTGCTGGAGCGGGCCCGCGAGCGTCAGGTCGGGGTGCCGTCCCTGACCACCACGGACTACATCAACACCATCCCGCCGGAGCGCGAGCCGTGGTTCCCCGGTGACGAGCACGTCGAGCGGCGGATCCGGGCGTACGTCCGGTGGAACGCGGCGATGCTGGTGCACCGGGCCCAGCGCCCGGAGATCGGCGTCGGCGGCCACATCTCCACCTTCGCCAGCTCCGCCTCGCTCTACGAGGTCGGCTTCAACCACTTCTTCCGTGGCAAGGACCACCCGGGCGGCGGCGACCACATCTTCTACCAGGGGCACGCCTCCCCCGGCATGTACGCGCGGGCGTTCCTCGAGGGCCGGCTCACCGAGCACCAGCTCGACGGGTTCCGGCAGGAGCTGTCGCACCCGGGCGGCGGGCTGCCGTCGTACCCGCACCCGCGGCTGATGCCGGACTTCTGGGAGTTCCCCACCGTCTCGATGGGTCTCGGCGGCCTGAACGCGATCTACCAGGCGCGGTTCAACCGCTACCTGCACCACCGCGGCATCAAGGACACCTCGGACCAGCACGTGTGGGCGTTCCTGGGCGACGGCGAGATGGACGAGCCGGAGACGCTGGGCGCGATCGGCGTGGCCGCCCGCGAGGAGCTCGACAACCTCACCTTCGTCATCAACTGCAACCTGCAACGCCTGGACGGACCGGTCCGCGGCAACGGCAAGGTCATGCAGGAGCTGGAGGCGTTCTTCCGGGGTGCCGGCTGGAACGTGATCAAGGTGGTCTGGGGCCGCGAGTGGGACCCGCTGCTCGCCGCGGACACCGACGGCGCGCTTGTCAACCTGATGAACACCACGCCGGACGGTGACTACCAGACCTACAAGGCGGAGTCCGGGGCGTACGTCCGGGAGCACTTCTTCGGCCGCGACGCGCGCACCCGGAAGATGGTCGAGCACCTGACCGACGACGAGATCTGGAACCTCAAGCGCGGTGGGCACGACTACCGGAAGCTCTACGCGGCGTACAAGGCGGCGATGGAGCACACCGGCCAGCCGACGGTGATCCTCGCCAAGACCATCAAGGGCTGGACGCTGGGCTCGCACTTCGAGGGCCGCAACGCCACCCACCAGATGAAGAAGCTGACGCTTGAGGATTTGAAGACCTTCCGCGACCGGCTCTACCTGGACATCCCGGACAAGGCGCTGGAGGAGAACCCCTACCTGCCGCCGTACTACAACCCGGGTGAGAAGTCCGACGAGATCCAGTACCTGCACGAGCGCCGCCGGCAGCTCGGCGGCTACCTGCCGTCCCGGCGGGCCGGCACCAAGCGGCTCACCATCCCCGGCCCGGAGCGCTTCGCGGACGTCAAGCGCGGGTCCGGCAAGCAGAAGGTCGCCACGACGATGGCCTTCGTACGCCTGCTCAAGGACGTGATGAAGGACAAGGAGTTCGGCAGGCGCTGGGTGCCGATCATCCCCGACGAGGCGCGCACCTTCGGCATGGACTCGCTGTTCCCGACGCAGAAGATCTACTCGCCGCACGGGCAGCGCTACACGTCGGTCGACCGGGAGCTGTTCCTGTCGTACAAGGAGGCGACCGGCGGGCAGATCCTGCACGAGGGCATCAACGAGGCCGGCTCGGTCGCCTCGTTCACCGCCGCGGGCTCGTCGTACGCCACGCACGACGAGCCGATGATCCCGATGTACATCTTCTACTCGATGTTCGGGTTCCAGCGCACCGGCGACGGGCTCTGGGCGGCGGCCGACCAGATGGCCCGCGGCTTCCTGCTCGGCGCCACCGCCGGCCGGACCACGCTCAACGGCGAGGGCCTCCAGCACGAGGACGGCCACTCGCTGCTGCTCGCCGCCACCAACCCGGCGGTCGTCGCGTACGACCCGGCGTTCGCGTTCGAGATCGCGCACATCATGGAGAGCGGCCTGCACCGCATGTACGGCGAGGCGCAGGAGAACGTCTTCTACTACCTGACCGTCTACAACGAGCCGATCCTGCAGCCGGCGGAGCCGGCGGATCTGGACGTCGAGGGCGTGGTGAAGGGCATCTACAGGTACGCCCCGGCGCCCCAGGTGGACGGCCCGAAGGCGCAGCTGCTCGCCTCCGGCACCGGGATGCAGTGGGCGATCAAGGCGCAGGAGCTGCTCGCCCAGGACTGGGGCGTGGCCGCCGACGTCTGGTCGGTGACCTCGTGGACGGAGCTGCGCCGCGACGCGATCGAGACCGAGGAGCACAACCTGCTCCACCCGGGCGGCGAGCAGCGGGTGCCGTACGTCGCCCGGAAGCTGGCCGACGCCGACGGCCCGAAGGTGGCGGTCAGCGACTGGATGCGGGCGGTGCCGGACCTGATCTCCCGCTGGGTGCCCGGTGACTGGACCTCGCTCGGCACCGACGGGTTCGGCATGTCCGACACCCGGCACGCGCTGCGCCGCCACTTCCACGTCGACGCCGAGTCGATCGTGGTCGCGACGCTGCGGCAGCTCGCCCTCCGTGGCGCGGTTCCGGCAAACGTCCCGGCCGAGGCGGCCAAGAAGTACGCGATCGAGGACGTCACGGCCGCGCCGGTCGGCGAGACCGGCGGCGACAGCTAGGCGTACCCGAGGAAGGCCCGGCGCGGATGTCGCGCCGGGCCTTCGTCGTGTCCGGGCACCCGGCGGTATGACGTAGCCGGTATCGGCCCCACGCCTTGTCGCACACGCGGACTGCATTCACAATTCTCGATACATAACGACGCCCTCAGGGCCCCGGCGCACGTGCGGGGCCCATGCCGGAACCGGTGGATGCTCCGTCGCGCCGGTCCACCACCCCCGGGACGGTGCGGGTGTCGACGCGACCCTGGCGCGACGGTAGGGAGTCGCCATGCGAATCGTCCGCGTCGCAACGGCCCTGGCGGTCGGCGCCCTCGCGGTGTCGCTGCTCGGGTCCGGGGCGCCCTCGGTGGCCCACTCGCCCGACACGCCCGCGGGGCGGGCGTCGGCGCAGGAGTTCATGGCCCAGCGGGAACCCACCCAGAAGCTCGCCGCCGCCGCTGCGGCGACCTGCACGAACGGCCAGGCGGCCGGGTACCCGTGCCGCAACGTCGACCTGCTGTCCTTCCTGCCGATGGCGAACCTGGGCGGCAGTCAGGCCAACGACATCTGGGGCTGGACCGACAGCACCACCGGCAAGGAGTACGCCCTGGTCGGGCGGCGCAACGGCACGTCCTTCGTGGACGTGTCCAACCCGACCGCGCCGGTCTACCTGGGCAACCTGCCGGCCTACCAGAACCGCACCGCGATCTGGCGCGACATCAAGGTCTACCGGAACCACGCGTACGTGGTGGCCGACGTCTCCGGGCACGGCATGCAGGTGTTCGACCTGACCCGGCTGCGCGGCGTCACGTCGCCCCAGACGTGGTCGGCGGACGTGCACTACAGCCGGTTCGGCAACTCCCACAACATCGCGATCAACGAAGAGACCGGGTACGCGTACGCGGTCGGTTCGAACACCTGCAGCGGCGGCCTGCACATGATCGACATCCGGACGCCGAAGTCACCGGCGTACGCGGGCTGTGTCAGCAACGACGGCTACACCCACGACACCCAGTGCGTGGTGTACCGCGGTCCGGACGCCGCGTACCAGGGCCGCGAGATCTGCGTCAGCTCCAACGAGGACACGGTGACCGTCGTCGACGTGACAAGCAAGTCGGCTCCCCGGCAACTGGCCCGCATCGGGTACAGCGGGCGGGCGTACACCCACCAGGGCTGGTTCACCGAGGACCAGCGCTACTTCCTGCTCGACGACGAGCTGGACGAGTCCCGGCGCGGGGTGACCACCCAGACGTACGTGTGGGACCTGGCGGACCTGGACGCGCCCCGGCACATCGGCACCTACAGCGCCCCCTCCGGGGTCCGCGCCACCGACCACAACCAGTACGTGAAGGGCCGCTACAGCTACCAGGCGAACTACCGGGCCGGCCTGCGGATCCTGGACCTGACGAACGTCGCCGGCGGGCGGGCCACCGAGGCGGGGTACTTCGACGTCTACCCGTCGAGCAACAGCGCCTCGATGAACGGCGCGTGGAGCACCTACCCGTACTTCCCGAGCGGGATCGTCGTGGTCAGCGGCATCGAGCAGGGGCTGTTCGTGCTCCAGCCCCGGTTGCCGTGACCACGACGGGAGACCGGGTGGCGCCGGCGACCTCGGTCGCCGGCGCCGCGGAGCCGGCCGATCCGCTCGGCCCGGGCCGCGGCACCGGGCGGGCCGGCCGGTACGCGGCCGCCGCGCTGGTGCTCGGCCTGGTCCTGCTGATCGGGGTCGCGGCCGGTCGGGCCGGCCGGCCCGACCCGGCACCGGTCCGGGCGGCGGCGCCCGCCGCGCACACCGGTCACGGCCCGGGCGGGCTGGAGGTGTCGCGGGACGGCTGGCGCCTCGCCCTGGAGACCGCGTCGCTGGTCGCCGGCCGCCCGGGCGAGCTGGCCTTCCGGATCGTCGGCCCGGACGGCGCGACGCTCACCGACTTCGAGGTGGTCCACGAGCGGCGGATGCATCTGATCCTGGTCGGCCGGGACCTCGCGGGTTACCAGCACGTCCACCCGGAGATGGCCCCCGACGGCACGTGGCGGACCCGGGTCGTCCCGACCGCCGCAGGTCCGCTGCGGGTCATCGCCGACTTCCGGCCGCGGGGCACGCCGACGCAGGTCGTCCTCGGCGTGGACGTCCCGGTTCCGGGGCGGTACGCGCCGCGTCCGCTGGACCCTCCGGAGGAGACCATCCTGGTCGACGGCTACACGGTCACCCTCGACGGCGGGCTGCGCGCCGGCGAGTCGAACCAGGTCCTGGTGTGGCTGGGCCGCGACGGGAAGCCGGTGAACGACCTGCAACGGCACCTGGGCGCGTACGGGCACCTGGTGGCACTGCGCCAGGGCGACCTGGCGTACCTGCACGTCCACCCGGCCGCGGCGAGCCGACCCAGCTCGGTGGTGGCGTTCGGCGTCACCGTGCCCGCGGCCGGCACGTACCGGCTCTTCTTCGAGTTCCGGCACCTCGACCGGGTGCACGTCGCCGCGTTCACCGTGACCGTGTGAACCCGGGCCGGCGAGCCGGCCGCGGCACGGCCGACGAGGCGGCGGTGGCCCAGGGCCCCTGGCGGGGACGCCGGGCCACCGCCGGAGCGGGTGACGCCAGGACGCGGCCCGGTCAGCCGACGGCGGCCAGGTCGGTCAGCCGGGCGAGCGAGTCCTCCAGGTCGGCGCCGACCCGACGCAGGCCGAGCCGGAGCAGGGCGGCCTTGGCCGGGCCGGCCGGCCAGCGTACGACGATGAGCCGCACGATCGTCCCGCCCTCCTCCTCGTCGGCGGTGAGCTGGACGTAGATCTCGGTGCGCGCCTCCGCCCGGGCACCGGCGCCCTTCGCGCGCTCCCGCCAGCCGATCAGGGTCGGCTCCTGGTAGGCGATCACCTCGGCCTCATGCGCCGCGCCGCGCCCCGCCTGGACCAGCTGCCGCCGGCCGAAGCCCTCCCCCGAGAGCACCTCGGCCGCGCGGACCCCCGCCAGCCAGGCCGGTAGCTGTTCGGCCCGCTGCACGACGTCCCAGACAGCTTCGATCGGCGCCATTACGTGCGCACTGCGTTCCACGAGGATCATTTCCGTCTTCCTCCAGTGAGGACATCCCACGATATCGGCACTCTATGCGCAAATTCGGACGTACTTGGACGGGTTCGGAAAAGACACGCCGAAAAGCATTGCGCCGACGGCATTCCCGGCCTATGGCGCTCCGCCCGGCGGCCCCCTAGAGTCGCGAACACGTTTCGCGTACGACGGGAGGGTGTATGCCGACCGCTCCGCTGCCGCAGTTCCCCGCCGGGTTCCGGTTCGGGGTCTCCACGTCCGCGTACCAGATCGAGGGCGCGGTCGACGCGGACGGGCGCGGGCCGTCCATCTGGGACACCTTCGCCCACTCCCCCGGCCGGATCGTCGACGGCAGCACCGGCGACGTCGCCTGCGACCACTACCACCGGTACGCCGAGGACGTCGCGCTGATGGCGGGACTGGGCGTGAACGCCTACCGCTTCTCGATCGCCTGGCCGCGGGTGCGACCTGCGGGCGACGGTCCCGTCAACGCCGCCGGACTGGACTTCTACGACCGCCTCGTCGACGACCTGCTGGCCCACGGCATCGACCCGGTGGCGACCCTGTTCCACTGGGACCTGCCGCAGCCGCTCGAGGACGCCGGCGGCTGGCTGAACCGGGACACCGCGCACCGCTTCGCCGAGTACGCCGACGCCACCGCCGCCCGGCTCGGCGACCGGGTGCGGCTCTGGATCACGCTCAACGAGCCGTTCGTCCACATGAGCCTCGGGCACGGCATGGGCGTCCACGCGCCCGGGCGGATGCTGCTGTTCGACGCGTTCCCGGTCGCGCACCACCAACTGCTCGCGCACGGCTTGGCGGTGGCGGCGCTGCGGGACCGCACCGGCAGCCCGGTCGCCATCGCCAACAACTACACGCCGGTGCGGGTGCTCGGCGACACCGACGCGGACACCGTGGCCGGCGCCGCGTACGAGGCGCTGCACAACCGGCTGTTCACCGACCCACTGCTCGGTCGCGGCTACCCGACCGAGAACGGCTTCGACGCGAGCATCGTCCGCGACGGCGACCTCGCGGCCATCGCGGCGCCGATCGACGTGCTCGGCGTCAACTACTACAACCCCACCGGCATCCGCGCCCCCGAGGAGGGATCGCCGCTGCCGTTCGAGATCGTGCCGCTGCCCGGCTACCCGCGGACCGCCTTCGACTGGCCGGTCGCCCCCGACGGCCTACGCGAACTTCTCGGCTGGCTGCACCGCCGCTACGGCGCCGACCTGCCGCCGGTGCAGATCACCGAGAGCGGCTGCGCGTACGACGACGAGCCGGACGCCGACGGGCGGGTGCCCGACCCGGAGCGGATCGCGTACCTCGACGGGCACCTGCGGGCGGTCCGCGCGGCGATCGACGACGGGGTGGACGTGACCGGGTACTTCGTCTGGTCGCTGCTGGACAACTGGGAGTGGGCCGAGGGCTTCACCAAACGCTTCGGGCTGGTCCACGTCGACTACGCCACCGGGACGCGGACGCCGAAGTCGTCGTACGCCTGGTTCCGCGACGTGATCGCCGCCTCGCGGTGAGCGCGAGGAGTGAGCTTGCGAGCCCCGCAGTCGCGAACGGAGAACTAGCAGCGTGACCACCGTCGACCCGACGCCGACCTCGCTGCCGGCGGCGCTGGCCGAACCGACCGTGCCGGTCCGGCGGGGCTGGATCGCGCTGCTCGCCGCCGCCAACCTCGGCGTCTGGATGGCCTTCTTCACCCCGATCCAGGTGCTGCTGCCGCAGCAGGTGGAACGGATCGCGCCGGCCGACAAGGAGACCATGCTGGCCGTGGTCACCGGCCTCGGCGCGCTGGCCGCGGTGCTCGCCAACCCGCTCGCCGGCGCGCTGTCCGACCGGACGGCCCCGCGCCTGGCCGGCCGCGCGTTCGGCCGCCGGCACGTGTGGACCGCGGGCGGAGCGGTGCTCGGCGCGCTCGCCCTGGTGCTGCTGGCGCAGCAGCGCACGGTGCTCGGCGTGGCCGTCGGCTGGGTGGCCGCCCAGGTCTGCTTCAACGCGATGCTGGCCAGCCTGACCGCGGCGGTGCCCGACCGGGTGCCGGTGGCGCAGCGCGGCGGCGTGTCCGGCTGGGTCGGCATCCCGCAGGCGCTGGGCCTGGTGCTCGGCGTGGTCCTGGTGACCGCCGTGGTCACCGGGAACGCCGCCGGCTACGCGGCGGTCGCGCTCGCCGTACTGGTCCTGGCGCTACCGTTCGCCCTGCTCACCACCGACGACCCGCTGCCGCCCGCGCACCGCCCGCCGCTGCGCGGGCTGTTCGCGTCGATGTGGGTGTCGCCCCGCCGCCACCCCGACTTCGGCTGGGCCTGGATCACCCGGTTCCTGGTCCAACTGGGCAACGCCCTCGGCACTCTCTACCTGCTGTACTTCCTCACCGACCAGGTACGCCTGGCCGACCCCGAGGGCGGGCTGCTGGTGCTGATCCTGCTCTACACCACCGGCCTGGCGGCGACCGCGGTGGTGGCCGGACGGCTCTCCGACCGCTCCGGACGCCGCAAGGTCTTCGTGATCGCGTCCGGCGGCGTCATGGCGGTGGCGGCGCTGCTGCTGGCCGTCGCACCGGTCTGGCCGGTGGCGGTGGGCGCCGCGCTGCTGCTCGGCGCCGGTTACGGGGTCTACCTGTCGGTGGACGCGGCACTCATCACGCAGGTGCTCCCCCGGGCCACCGACCGGGCCAAGGACCTCGGCGTGATCAACATCGCGAACTCCGCGCCCCAGGTCCTCGGCCCGGCGATCTCCGCGCCGATCGTGGTCCACCTGGGCGGCTACCCCGCGTTGTACGCGGTCACCGCGGCCGTGACGGTGCTGGGCAGCGTCCTGGTGCTGAAGATCCGCTCGGTGCCCTGAGGCGTACCCCTGGCCGAATTCGATGGAGCGCCGCCGTAGGCTGGAGGACGTGACGGTACGTGTACGCTTCGCCCCCTCCCCGACCGGAATGTTCCACGTCGGCGGCGCCCGCTCGGCCCTGCAGAACTGGATCTTCGCCAAGCAGCAGGGCGGGGTGTTCGTGCTGCGCATCGAGGACACCGACGCGGCACGCAACAAGCCCGAATGGACCGAGGGCATCCTGTCCGCGCTGGAGTGGATCGGCATCGCGCGGGGCAGCTACGAGGGGCCGTACTTCCAGTCCTCGTACGCCGGCGAGCACCGCGCCGCCGCCACCCGCCTGTACGACGGCGGCCGCGCGTACTACTGCGACTGCACCCGGGAGGCGGTGCAGGCCCGGACCGGCTCGCAGCACTCCGGGTACGACGGCTTCTGCCGGGACCGCAACCTGGGCCCCGGCGAGGGCCGCGCCCTGCGCTTCCGCACCCCGGACGAGGGCGCGACGGTGGTCGTCGACCTGATCCGCGGTGAGCCGACCTTCGAGAACAAGCTCATCGAGGACTTCGTCATCGCCCGCGGCGACGGCTCTGCCGTCTTCCTGCTCGCCAACGTCGTCGACGACATGACCATGGGGATCACCCACGTCATCCGCGCCGAGGAGCACCTGCCCAACACCCCCAAGCAGCAGCTGCTCTGGGACGCGCTGGGCGTCAAGCCCCCGGTCTGGGCGCACGTGCCGGTGGTGGTGAACGAGAAGCGGCAGAAGCTGTCCAAGCGCCGCGACAAGGTGGCCCTGGAGGCGTACCGGGACGAGGGCTACCTGGCCGAGGCCATGCGCAACTACCTGATGCTGCTCGGCTGGGCCCCCTCCGGCGACCGCGAGATCGTGCCCTGGTCGGTGATCGAGGAGGAGTTCCGGCTGGAGGAGGTCAACCCCTCCCCGGCGTTCTTCGACGAGAAGAAGCTGCGCGCGTTCAACGGCGAGTACATCCGGGCGTTGCCGCTCGACGAGTTCGTCGCGGCGTGCCGGCCGTGGCTGACCGGGACGAGCACGATCGCGCCGCCGCCGTGGCAGCCGGACGAGTTCGACGCGGAGGCGTTCGCCGCGGTGGCGCCGCTGGCGCAGACCCGCATCGCGGTGCTCAGCGAGATCGTGCCGAACGTCGACTTCCTGTTCCTCGACTCGCCGCTGATCGAGGAGGCGGCCTGGGCGAAGGCGATGAAGGAGGGCTCCGGCGAGCTGCTCGACGCGGCGGTGGCCGCCTTCCAGGCGCTGCCGACGTGGGACGCGGAGTCGACGAAGGCGGCGCTGGAGGCCGTCGGCGCGGAGCGCGGGCTCAAGCTGGGCAAGGCCCAGGCGCCGGTACGGGTCGCGGTGACCGGCCGCACCGTCGGTCTACCGCTCTTCGAGTCGCTCGAGGTCCTGGGCCGCGACCGCACCCTGACCCGCCTGCGCGCCGCCCGCCTCCGCCTCCCCTGACCCGCAACCCCGCCCTGCCCGGAGGCGGGACGGGGTGGGGGTCAGCGGGTGCGGCGGCGGCGTAGGAAGGCGGCGGTCGCGCCGGTGACGGCCAGGGCAGCGGCGGCGAGCGCCAGCCAGAGCCACGTCCGCGTGGTGCCCCCGTCGTCCTCGCGGGCGGTCGCCGCGGGTGAGCCGCTGGGCGTCGGGGTCGCCGGGACCGGCGGCGAGGCGACGGCCGACGGGGTGGCGGGGGTCGGCGTGGCCGACGGGTCGGCGGGGGTGCCGGTGGTGAGGGTGAACCGCACCTCGCCGGAGACCGGGTGGCCGTCACCGGACCGGACCTGGTAGCCGACGATGTAGAG
The DNA here is from genome assembly GCF_040302465.1 of Micromonospora sp. NPDC126480. Classification (NCBI taxonomy): domain Bacteria; kingdom Bacillati; phylum Actinomycetota; class Actinomycetes; order Micromonosporales; family Micromonosporaceae; genus Micromonospora; species Micromonospora sp. NPDC126480. The sequence goes on along the minus strand of NZ_JBEORU010000004.1, from coordinate 35,380 downwards.
ACCGGCCCGCCCGGGGCGGAACGGCACCGTCACCCGGCTGCCGGAGAAGCTCGCCGCGCCGCCGGCCGCCGCCACGTTGTCCGGACCGGTGACGGTGACCTTCGTCGTGGCCGGATCGAGCCGGGACAGGAAGCGCAGCTCGATACGCTGCGGCGCCGCGGCGACGCGAGCCCCGTCGCGCGGATCGCTGCCGGTCAACTGGTTGTGCGCGGCCGCCGGAGCGGGCGGCGCGAGCAGCGACGCACCGACCGCCAGCAGCGACACACCGACCACACCTGGCCAGGCGCGTACCGCACGTGCGACCCTGCCCCCCATGAGTCCCTCCTCGAAGGTACGATCCGCCCGCTGATCAACGGCTGCCGGTGAGTTAGTCGGTCGAGGATCGCAGATAGTTCCAAATACAGTTCCATGAGCTGCAACCGATCGCCGTTCCACGGAGTCTCTGAGGAAGGGCCTCCGGCCCGCGGGTCCGGCTACCTCCGTCGACCCGGCAGCGCGTAACCTGCAGCGAAGCCATCCATCGAACGGGGCGAGGAGGCGGCGATGGTCCGAACGGTACGGCGGGTGCTGGCCGCAGTGGCCGCCGCTCTCGCGGCGGGTGCGCTGTCCCTCGGTCTGGTGTCGCCCGCGAAGGCGGCGCCGAAACCACCCCCCGCCGGTGTGGACATCACCGGTGAGGGTCTGGACGAGCCGCTGCGCCTGCGCGCGAACGTCCACCCCGCCGAGGTGGTGGCCATCATCGACCAGGTGAACTTCCTCGGCCGGACCGCCCAGACCACCGGGCCGCGCAAGACCGACCTCGGTCCGAAGTACACGGTCGTCGTGCTCTCCGGCGAGACGCCCAAGCAGAGGTACGACCTGTACCCGAAGGCGATCGGCGGCCCGCGCGTCTACCGGCCGGCCAAGCAGCCGGACTCCCGGAAGACCACGGCCGGTTGGTTCTTCGGCCGGCTCAGCATGTCGGAGACCCTGCGCACCGTCGGCGTGCCGCTGGAACGGCAGCTCGACACGGTGAGCGGTGGCGTCGGCGGCGGTCAGCGGGTGATCCCGGAGGACGCCATCAACCCCGCCCGCGACATCGACGAGGCGCTGGCAGAACTGCAGCGGTTGTTGCTGCTCAACGTGGCCGTCGTGGTCACGATCACGTCCGGTCTGGCCGGGATCGCGCTGCTGATCCGCCGCCGGACCCGCTGACGCCGCTCGATCACCGGGCCGCGGCCGTCGGGTCGTGGCGGCGGCCCGGGCCCGGCGCCACGCGTCCGCGACTCCGATCAGGCGCGACGTCCGTGCCAGGTGGACGGTCAGCCGGTCGCGTCGAGCACGGTCACCGCGCCGCGTTTCCGGCCGCCCGGGCGGGTCAGCACCAGCGGCGTGGCGGTCGCTCCCGCCGGCCGGCCCGCGGTCGGGGCCGGACCGGGCCGTGCCGGTGCGCGCCGGCCCATCCCGGCAGGTCGCTGAGGCAGCCGTCGGTCGGGGTCGCGGCCGGCGGGACCGGCTCGGCGGACCGCTGCCGCGGCACGGTGACGTCGTCGTCGGCGCGCTCGGGCAGCCACCCGGTCGGCGCCTCACCCGGGTGCGCCGGCACACCCCCGGCAAGCCGCCGGTGGTGCTTGGTCACCGGCGGCTCGTGATGGCCCGGCCGGCAGGGCTCACCCTGGGCGCAGCCGTGGTCGGCCTCCCCGTGCGCCATCCCGGTCTCCTCACACTCGCCGTCGCCCGCCGCGCTCTCCCGGCGTGCCCTGTCACCGTACTGGCCGGCACCGACGGGCTGTGCAGCGCGTACCCAGGTCAGGCCCGCGCGCGGCGCGGGAAGATCGTCTCCCAGACCGGGAAGGCGACCAGCCAGATGACCATGGCGAGGCTGAGCCGACCGATCCAGACCGTCAGCTCCCGGGTGCGGTCGGCGTCGCCGACCCAGACGATCGCCGCGGCGAGCAGCCCGCAGGCGATCGCCCAGCCGAGCAGCCCCCGGAACCACTGCCCCCACTCGTAGCGGGCACGGGCCCAGCCGTGCCGCGGCGGCTTCACCGGTGGTGGGCCCCCGGCGAAGCGGTGCGCGAAGCGCTGATCGGCCCAGCGAACCATGGAGTGGCCGAACGCCACCGAGAAGCCCAGGTAGGCGGCGGCCAGGCCGTGCGCGACCTCCGCCGTGGCCCCGCGCCGCAGATCCACCGTGGTCGCCACCAGCAGCACCAGGTCCACCAGGGGCACGCACACCAGCAGCCCCGCACCGAGCCGCGGCCGGCGCAGCGGATAACGCGCCACCAGCCCGGCGACGAGCACCACCCAGAACGCGACCTCGCAGGCGACGATCAGGCCGATCAGCATGTGTTCCTCCCCGTGTCCGTCGTCTCCAGCGTCACCGGTGCGGGGCCGGGTCACCTCGACGCCGCAGACGATCCGCGGGTCCATCCTTCGACGGACCCGCGGGCCGGCGTACACCCTTCGACGGATGGTGGACGGGGTGACCTCCGCCCCCGGTCGGAGCCGGGGCGGACGCGGCTGTGGTGGGATCGGGCCATGCGACCGCCACCCTGGCTCGGCCCCGGCACGCTCGGCCGGGATCTGGCGCTGGCCGGTGCGTCCCTGGCCGGCGGCCTGGTCCTGTACGGGCTCGGCAACCAACCGCAGCTGTCCGGCGACCCGATGGGGCCCGACCCCGCGTTCCTGCCGCCGCTGGTCGCGGTCTGTGTGGCGGTCGGCCTGCGGCGGGTGGCGACCCGGGCCAGCCTGGCGCTGGGCACCGTGGCGCTGGCCGTCGACTTCGCGCTGGGCGTGTCGCTGGCCACCCTGCTCGTCTACACCCAGGTCCTCTACGACGCCTGCGTGTTCGGGTCGGCCCGGACGTGGCGGCGGCTGCTGCGGATCACGGTGGCGTTGAGCGTGCTCGGCGCGGTGGGCGGTGTGCTCTGGCTGGGGCGCTGGCAGGGGGTCGGCGTGGCGGCGCCGATCGTGCTGGCCGGGGTGCTGCCGGTGGTCACCGGGATCAGCGTCCGGCAGTACCGCGACCAGGCCGCCGCCGAGCGGGCCCGGGCCGAGCAGACCGCCCGGTTGGCCGAACTGGACCGGCGGCAGGCGGTGAGCGCCGAGCGGGCCCGGATGGCGCGGGAGCTGCACGACGTGATCGCCAACCACCTCAGCGCGGTGGCCATCCATGCCACCGCCGCGCTCTCCGTCCCCGGCCTGGACCGGTCCCAGGTGGAGTCGGCGCTGCGGGTGATCCGGGAGAACAGCGTGCAGGGCCTGGCCGAGATGCGGCAGATGATCGGGCTGCTGCGCGGGCCGGCCGACGGCGGCACCGGCGAGGACGCGACGGAGGAGGCGACCCGCGCCCGGCTCAGCGAGGTGGCCGCCGTGGTGGACCGGGCCCGGACCGCCGGGCTGCGGGTCGACGTGCGATGGCAGGGCGAGCCGCGCCCGCTGCCCGTCGAGGTGGACCTCGCCGCGTACCGCATCGTGCAGGAGTCGCTGACCAACGCGCTCAAGCACGGCGCAGGCGAGGCACAGCTGACTCTGGCGTACGAGCCGGCGGCGGTCGTGATCGGCGTGGCCAACCCGCTGCGCGACGGCCTGGCGGCGACGGCCGGCGCGGGCGCGGGCCTGATCGGGATGCGGGAACGGGTGGCGCTGCTGGCGGGCCGGTTCACCGCCGGGCCCCGGGACGGGCGCTGGCACGTCCGCGCCGAACTGCCGACCGGTGTGCTGGCCGGGGAGCAAGTGACGTGACCGATCCGGTGCGGGTGCTGCTCGCCGACGACCAGCCCGCCGTACGGGCCGGCCTGGCGCTGATCCTGGCCGGAGCGCCGGACATCGAGGTGGTCGGCGAGGCGGACGACGGCGCCGAGGCGGTCCGCCGGTGCCGAGAACTGCGCCCGGACGTCGCCGTTCTCGACGTACGGATGCCCCGGCTGGACGGCATCTCCGCCACCCGGGAGATCGTCGACAACCGACTCGCCGACGTCCTGGTGCTCACGACGTTCGACCTGGACGAGTACGTGTTCGGAGCGCTGCGGGCCGGGGCCGCCGGCTTCCTGTTGAAGGACACCGACGCGGACGGACTCGTCACGGCGGTCCGGACGGTGGCTCGGGGCGAGGGCTTCATCGCGCCGGCGGTGACCCGGCGGCTGATCACGGCCTTCGCCGCCACGGCACCGGCCGCGTCGGCGGCCACCCGGGCGGCGGTGGCCGCCCTGACTCCCCGCGAACGTGACGTTCTCGCCTGCCTGGGCCTCGGGCTGTCGAACCAGCAGGTGGCCGACCGGCTGGCGATGGCGGAGAGCACCACCAAGACCCACGTCAGCCGGATCCTCGCCAAGCTCGAACTGCGCAGCCGGGTGCAGGCGGCCATCCTGGCCCAGGAGCTGGGCCTGCCGGTACCCCCACCGGCCGGCACCTGATCCGCTCGCTGACGGCGGCAGCGCGGGGTCCCGGTGGCCCGGACACCGCCATGCCGCGGGCAGCGCGCGGTCCCGGCGGCCCGGACCCCGCATGCCGGGGGCAGCGCGCGGTCCCGGCCGCCTCGACACCGCCATGCCGCGGGCAGCGCGCGGTCCCGGCCACCCCGACCCCGCCACGCCGCGCGCAGCGCGGGGCACCAGTGGGGTCGCCGCCGCCGGGCCCGTGTCGCCGGCCCAGGTTAGGGCGTGTCAGGCTGGTGCGGTGAGCGAGCCGGAGACCGAGCTGACGGCCACGCTGCGCCGGATCGAGCGGGCTGCGGGGGCGCTGGCCACCGCCAGCGTGGCGCGGATGGACGAGACCCTGCCCTGGTTCCGTTCGCTCCCGGCCGACCAGCGCTCCTGGGTCACCCTCGTGGCGCAGGCCGGCGTGCGGTCGCTCGTGCAGTGGCTGCGCTCGGGTGGCGGCACCGCGGACAGCACCCAGGAGGTCTCCGACGAGGTGTTCGCGGCCGCGCCGCAGGCCCTGGCCCGCTCGATCAGCCTGCAGCAGACCGTGGCTCTGATCAAGGTGACGATCGACGTGGTCGAGGAGCAGGTCCCGCACCTGGCCGCGCCGGGCGAGGAGCCGCGGCTGCGCGAGGCGGTGCTGCGGTTCTCCCGGGAGATCGCGTTCGCTGCCGCCCGGGTGTACGCCCGGGCCGCCGAGTCCCGCGGATCCTGGGACGCCCGGCTCCAGGCGCTGCTGGTGGACGCGCTGCTGCGGGGCGACTCGCCGGACGTGCTGGCCAGCCGGGCGGCGGCGCTGGGCTGGGCGGACGCCCCGCCGGTGGCGGTGGCGGTGGGCCGCTCGCCCGGCGGCGAGGTGCCCGCCGTGCTGCACACGGTCTACCGGCAGGCCCGCCGGATCGGCGCGGAGGTGATCGGCGGGGTACACGGCGACCGGCTGGTCATCGTGCTCGGCGGCGCCGCCGATCCGGTGGCCGCCGCCGGCAAGTTGCTCGACGCGTTCGGCGACGGCCCGGTCGTGGTCGGCCCGGCCGTGCCGAGCCTGGACGAGGCCACCGAGTCGGCCCGCGCCGCTCTCGCCGGGTTCCGCGCCGCGCCGGCCTGGCCGGCCGCGCCACGGCCGGTGCCCGCCGCCGACCTGCTGCCGGAGCGGGCACTCGCCGGGGACGCCGAGGCCCGCCGCCGGCTGCGGCACGACGTGTACGCGACGCTGGTGCGCTCCGGCGGGGAACTGCTGGAGACCCTGGACGCCTTCTTCGCGGCCGGCGGCACGCTGGAGAGCGCCGCCCGGGCGCTGTTCGTGCACCCGAACACGGTGCGTTACCGGCTGCGGCGGGTCGCCGAGGTCACCGGGTTCTCGCCGCTCGCGCCCCGTGACGCGTACGCGCTCCAGGTGGCGCTCACGGTCGGCCGGCTCGACCCGGTGGTCACACTGGTCCCGAGCCAGACAATGACCCCAGGCGTGAGGAAAACATCACAGACGGGTGATGACCACCGCCGATCTTTGTAGGATCCCTCCAAAGCTTCTAGTGCGGTTTGGTCGAGGGCGGCACAGCGCTACCCGCGCGTATCCGGGAGAGTCATAGACGTGCTCGCCGTACTCTCGCCCGGCCAGGGTTCACAGAAACCCGGCTTCCTGACTCCCTGGCTCGACCTGCCCGGCACCGAGGCACGGCTGCGCTGGTGGTCCGCGCTCGCCGGGGTCGACCTGGTGCACCTCGGGACGGCCGCCGACGCCGACGAGATCAAGGACACCGCCCGCACCCAACCGCTGCTGGTCGCGGCGGCGCTGCTCGCCGCCGAGCACCTGCCGATGTACGACGTCGCCCTCACCGCCGGCCACAGCGTCGGCGAACTCGGCGCGGCGTCGCTCGCCGGCGTGCTGGCACCGGAGGCCGCCGTCACCCTGGCCGGCGTACGCGGTCGCGAGATGGCCGCCGCCTGCGCGCTCGAGCCGACCGGGATGGCCGCCGTGCTGGGCGGCGACCCGGACGAGGTGCTCGCCGCCATCGACAAGCACGGGCTGCACCCGGCCAACCGCAACGGCGCCGGCCAGGTCGTCGCCGCCGGCGCCCTCGGCGGGCTGGACCGGCTCGCCGCCGAGCCGCCGGCCCGCACCCGCATCGTCCGGCTGCAGGTGGCCGGCGCCTTCCACACGCCGTACATGGCACCGGCCGAGGCGGCGCTGGCCGCCGTGGCGGCCGGCATCACCCCCGCCGACCCGGCCCGCATCCTCCTGTCCAACCTGGACGGGGCGGCCGTGAACCACGGCCGGGAGATGGTGCAGCGGCTGGTCCGCCAGGTCACCGCCCCGGTCCGCTGGGACCTGTGCATGCGTACGCTGGCCGACCTCGGCGTGACCGGCGTCATCGAGCTTCCCCCGGCCGGTACCCTCGCCGGCCTGGTCAAACGGGAGCTGCGAGGCACGGGGACCCCGGAGATCGTCACCCTCAACACTCCCGACGACCTGCCCGCCGCGCGGGACCTGATCGCCCGGCACAGCGGCCTCGGCGGCCACGAGCCGGTCATCCAGTTCCGGGTCGTGGTCTCCCCCGCGGCCGGCACCTTCACCCCCGCCGGGGACCTGGCCGAGGGCGCCGACCTGCGCGCCGGCCAGGTCATCGGCCACGTCACCACCCGACAGGGCCCGGTGGAGGTCACCGCCCACGACAGCGGCCTGCTCACCGAATGGCTCGCCCACCACGACGACCCGGTCGCCCCGGGACAACCGCTGGCCCGCATCGGCGGCCACGCATGACGCCGCGGCACGCGCGGCCACGCAGGGAAGGACAGCCTCGATGACGGGCAGCCGGATCGTCGCGCTCGGCCACTACCAGCCGTCCCGGGTGGTGACCAACGACGAGATCGCGCAGCTGGTGGAGACCAGCGACGAGTGGATCCGCGACCGGGTCGGCATCGTCACCCGGCGGATCGCGGACAGCGAGACGGTGGCCGACATGGCCGCGGCCGCCGCCGGCAAGGCGCTGGCCAACTCCGGCCTGACCGCCGCCGACATCGATCTGGTCGTGGTCGCCACCTGCACCTCGGTCGACCGCAGCCCGAACGTCGCCTGCCGGGTCGCCGCCAAGCTCGGCATCGCCGCGCCCGGCGCGTACGACATCAACACCGCGTGCTCAGGTTTCGCGTACGCCCTGGGAACCGTCGACCACGCCATCCGGGCCGGCGCGGCGCGCAACGCGATCGTCATCGGCGCGGAGAAGCTCTCCGACTTCACCGACTGGACGGACCGCTCGACCTGCATCATCTTCGGCGACGGCGCCGGTGCCGCGGTGGTCACCGCCACCGCGACCGACGAGCCGGCCGGCGTCGGCCCGGTGGTGTGGGGCTCAGTCCCGGAACGGGGCGAGGCGGTCCGGATCGAGGGCTGGCGCGCGTACATCCAGCAGGAGGGGCAGGCGGTCTTCCGCTGGGCCACCACCTCGCTGGCGCCCCTCGCGCTGCAGGCGTGCGAGCGGGCCGGGGTCGACCCGTCGGAGCTGGCCGCGTTCGTGCCGCACCAGGCCAACGCCCGCATCATCGACGGCATCGCCAAGCGCCTGGGCATCCCGGACGCGATCATCGCCAAGGACATCGTCGAGTCCGGCAACACCTCGGCGGCCAGCGTGCCGCTGGCCCTGTCGAAGCTTGTCGAGCGGCGCGAGGTGCCCTCCGGCGCCCCGGTGCTGCTGTTCGGCTTCGGTGGCGGCCTGACCTACGCCGGTCAGGTCGTCCGCTGCCCCTGAAGACCCGGCGCGGTCCCACCGCGCCGCCTTCGCCGCCCGGCGAAGAAACCCCCCATCGAGAGGAACCAACCGCAATGACCCGTGACGAGATCACCGCCGGCCTCGCCGAGATCCTCGAAGAGGTTGCCGGGGTGAACCCGGACGACGTGGCCGAGGGGAAGTCCTTCACCGACGACCTGGACGTCGACTCGCTGTCGATGGTGGAGGTCGTGGTGGCCGCCGAGGAGAAGTTCGGCGTCAAGATCCCGGACAACGAGGTGCAGAACCTGAAGACCGTCGGGGACGCCGTCAGCTACATCGAGGCGCAGTCCTGACATGACACGCACCGACGTCGTCGTCACCGGGCTCGGCGCGACCACCCCGCTGGGCGGGGACGTCGCGTCGACCTGGGACGCCATGCTCAGCGGACGCTCCGGGGTGGGTGCGCTCACCCAGGAGTGGGCCGAACAGCTGCCGGTCCGGATCGCCGCCCAACTCGCGGTCGATCCGGCCGGCCTGCTGGACCGGGTGAAGCTGCGCCGGCTCGACCGCTCCGAGGCGATCGCGATCATCGCCGCGCAGCAGGCCTGGGCGGACTCCGGCCTGGCCGACTCCGGGCTCGACCCGGACCGGCTCGGTGTCAGCGTCGGCTCGGGCATCGGCGGCGCGCTGACCCTGCTCGCCCAGGACGACGTCCTCGAGGCGTCCGGTCCGCGCCGGGTCTCCCCGCACACCATCCCGATGCTGATGCCGAACGGCCCGGCCGCCTGGGTCGGCCTGGAACTGGGCGCCCGCGCGGGCGTCCACTCGGTGGCCAGCGCCTGCGCGACCGGCGCGGAGGCGATCGCACTCGGCCTGGACATGATCCGCGCCGGCCGTGCCGACGTGGTGGTGGCCGGCGGCACCGAGGCGGTCATCCACGGCCTGCCGATCGCCGGCTTCTCCTCGATGCGGGCGATGTCCACCCGCAACGACGAGCCCGAGCGGGCCTCCCGCCCGTGGGACAAGGGCCGCGACGGCTTCGTGCTCGGCGAGGGCGCGGGCGTGCTCGTGCTGGAGCGCGCCGACCACGCCGCCGCCCGGGGCGCGCGGGTGTACGCGCGGCTCGCCGGCGCCGGCATCACCTCCGACGGCTACGACATCGTCCAGCCGCACCCGGACGGTGCCGGGGCGGTGCGTGCCATCGCGAAGGCGATCGCCGACGCGGACGTCGCCAAGCGCGACATCGCGCACGTCAACGCGCACGCCACGTCGACCCCGGTCGGCGACATGGCCGAGATCAAGGCACTGCACCAGGCGCTGGGTGACCACCCGGTACTGACCGCGACGAAGTCGATGTCCGGGCACCTGCTCGGCGCGGCCGGCGCGCTGGAGTCGATCGCCACGATCCTGGCGATCCGCGACGGCGTCGTGCCGCCCACCATCAACCTGGACGACCCGGACGACGGTCTCGACCTGGACGTGGCCGCCAACAAGGCGCGCCACCTGGAGATCCCCGCCGCGCTGAACAACTCCTTCGGCTTCGGCGGCCACAACGTGGCTCTCGTCTTCACGCGGGCCTGAGACCACAAGCCTTGGAGGCTCACGTGACCACCACTGTTGCCGGCCCTGACACGGCCACGGTCGACCACCGGGATCCGGAGCTACGGCTCCGGGCCCTGTTCGACGCGGGCACGCTGCGCCTGCTGGCGCCCCGCGACACCTCCGGCGTCCTCTGGGCCCGGGGCGAGATCGAGGGCACGCCGGCGATCGCGTACGCCACCGACGCCACGAAGATGGGCGGCGCGATGGGCACCGACGGATGCCGGCACATCGTCGACGCGATCGACACCGCCGTCCGGGAGCGGGTGCCCGTGCTCGGGCTCTGGCACTCCGGAGGCGCCCGGCTCGCCGAGGGCGTGGTCGCGCTCGACGCGGTCGGCCAGGTCTTCGCCGCCATGGTCCGCGCCTCCGGGCGGGTGCCGCAGATCTCCGTCGTGCTCGGCCCCGCCGCCGGCGGCGCGGCGTACGGCCCGGCGCTCACCGACATCGTGGTGATGAGCGGCAGCGGCCGGATCTTCGTCACCGGCCCCGAGGTGGTCCGCAGCGTCACCGGCGAGCAGGTCGACATGGAGCGGCTCGGCGGTCCCGAGCCGCACGGCCGGCGCTCCGGCGTCGTGCACGTGACCTGCAAGGACGACGAGGAGGCGCTCGCCGAGTCGCGGCGGCTCGCCGCGCTGCTCGGTCACCAGGGCCGGCTCTCGCCGGACGACGTGCCCACCAACGGCGGCGACGGGCACGACCTGGCCGCGAAGATGCCGGCCGAGACCAACCGGGCGTACGACGTCAAGCCCGTCGTCAAGGCGCTGCTCGACGCACCGGGCGTGGAGCTGCACGCCAAGTGGGCGCCGAACATCGTCACCACGCTCGGCCGGTTCGCCGGCCGGACGGTCGGCGTGATCGCCAACAACCCGCTGCGGCTCGGCGGCTGCCTCGACGCGTCCAGCGCCGAGAAGGCCGCCCGCTTCGTGCGGATGTGCGACTCCCTGGGCGTGCCGCTGATCGTGCTGGTCGACGTTCCCGGCTACCTGCCCGGCCTGGGCCAGGAGTGGGACGGCGTGGTCCGGCGCGGGGCGAAGCTGCTGCACGCCTTCGCGGAGGCGGTGGTGCCGCGGGTGACGCTGGTGACCCGCAAGGCGTACGGCGGCGCGTACATCGCGATGAACTCCCGGTCGCTCGGCGCGACCGCGGTCTTCGCCTGGCCGAACGCGGAGGTCGCGGTGATGGGCGCCAGCGCGGCGGTGAACATCCTGCACCGCAAGAAGCTGGCCGCCGCGCCTCCGGAGGAGCGCGAGGCGCTGCGCGCCCAGCTGATCGAGGAGCAGATCCGGGTCGCCGGTGGAGTGAACCGGGCGCTGGAGATCGGTGTCGTCGACGACGTCATCAAGCCGGCCGAGACCCGGCGGCGGATCGCGGAGGCCCTGGCGGCCGCCCCGGCCGCCCGCGGCGCCCACGGCAACATCCCGCTGTAAGCGGGTAAGGAAGGGCCCCTTCTTAACGCCTCGCGCGGTGGAAGGGGCCCTTCTTAACAGCTTCCGGCGCGCAGCGCCGGGCGACGGCCGACGGGATCGCGGCTCTCACCGATCGCCGGGTGGAGCGGTACCGGCAGCTGATCTGCGGCTGCCGCCGATCAGGAGCAGGTGGTGGCGGGCAGGCCGCGCACCGGCACCGGGGAGCGGCCAACCGGTCGGGACCTGCCTGCCAGCACCTCGGCCAGGGCGGTCATCGACACGCGGCTCGACGAGTAGGTCGCCAGCAGCGCCGGAGAGGCCGCCTTCGCCAGCACGTACGGCGTGTCCATGGCGACCGTCACCGCGGCGTCGGCGCGCAGGTCCTCGACGCCGTCGCCGTACCCGACCAGGTGGACCACCGCGCCGCCGCGCGATACCACGCGCACCCCGGCGGCGGTCAGCGCCTCGGCCAGCGCGGCCCGGGTGCGGTCGCGGCCGGCGGAGGCGGTCACCGTCACCGGCCCGCGCACCGGCGGGCCGCACGGGCCGCGCAGCACGGTCACCGAGGCGGCGGCGAGCGCCGCCGCCGCCTCGCGGTGCGCAGGGGCGCCGAGCGCGGACAGGTCGGGGACCGACCGGTCGGCAAGCGTGAACTTCATCGTCAGCACCCGGGTCGCCGCGTCGACCAGCCGGGCCCGGGGCAGGGAGCCGTCCCGCAGGGCGGCCAGCAGCCCGTCGTACGCCTTGCCGACGTGCGGCGGCATGAGGATCAGGTCGTTGCCGGCCGTCAGCGCGCGGACCGCCGCCTCCCCCGGTGGCCAGCGCTTCGCCGGCTCCATGTTCATTCCGTCGGTGATCACCACGCCTCGGAAACCGAGCTGGCCCCGGAGCACGCCGGTGAGGAGCTTGTGCGAGAAGGTGGCCGGGGTGCCCGGATCCACCGCCCGCACGTCGAGGTGGCCGGACATCACCGCGAGGGCGCCGGCGTCCACACCGGCCCGGAACGGCGTCCATGCCCCGGCCTCCAGGGCCGCGCGCGACTGGGGCAGCACCGGCAGGGCCTTGTGCGAGTCGGTGGCGCTGTGGCCGTGCCCGGGGAAGTGTTTGAGGGTGGCCGCCACCCCGGCGGCTTGCAGACCCCGGACCGCGCCGCCCACCTGCGCCGCCGCCACCTTCGGGTCGGCGCCGTAGGACCGGGAGCCGATGACCGTGCTGGGGGTGACGAGCACGTCGGCGACCGGCGCGAAGTCGACGTTGATCCCCATCGCGGCCAGCTCCGTACCGGCGGCCCGCCAGGCGGCCTCGGTCAGCTCGGGCCGGCCGGCGGCCCCGGCGGCGAGCGCGCTCGGCAGCAGGGTGACACCGTCGGTGATCCGGGTGACCACCCCGTGCTCCTGGTCGGTCCCGATCAGGAGCGGCGCGCTGCCGGCGGGCAGCCGGGCGGCCGCGTCACGCAGGCCGGTGGTCAGCGCGCGGACCTGCTTGGGGTTGTCGACGTTGGTGGTGGCCTGGTTGCTCCCGGTCGGGTCGTCGGCGCTGAAGCCGACCAGGATGAGCCCGCCGAGACGGTACTTGGCGATCATCTCGGCGGGGGTGTCGACGCCGGCGAGGGCCCGGTTGCCGGCGGCGGAGCCGGGCGAGACCCGGGTCGCCGCGTCGCCGTACGCGTACGGCATGAGCACCTGGCCGACCAGGTCCTCGTCGGCGAGCGAGCCGACCAGGGCGGCGGCGCGGCTCGCCGGGTCGCCGGCGGGCACCGGGACGGGCGTCGACGGCACCGCCGACCGGCCGCTCGCGGCGGGTGTCGGGCGCGCCCGCTCCGGCTCGCCGGCGCAGCCGGCCACGAGCAGCGCGGTCAGTGCGGCGACCGCGACGCCGCCACGTCGCGAAGGTATCGACACGCGAGCCATCCCACCAGTTCGACGCCAATCGGGGCAACCCGACCCTACGCGTGCCGACCGGACGATGCCGTCGCGTGGCCTGCCTCGGGGACCAGCCGGTGCGGGGCTCAGCCGACGCGGGTGAGCAGGGTCACCGGCGCCCCGTCGCCGGCGTACCGGTACGGCTCCAGCTCGGCGTCCCAGGCGGTGCCGAGCGCCTTGTCCAGGGCGTGCGCCAGGGCCTCCGGCGCCCGCGCGCCCGCCATGATGCTGCGCAGCCGGTCCTCGCCGAGCTGGATGTCTCCGGCCGCGCCGACCGTGGCGCGGAACAGCCCTCGGCCCGGGACGTACATGAAGCGCTCCCCGTCGGCGCCCGGGCTGGGCTCCTCGGTGACCTCGAAACGGATCATGGGCCACTGCCGGAGGGCAGCAGCCAGCTCGGCGCCCGTCCCCGGGCTACCGGTCCACCCGCACTCGGCCCGGCGGGCGCCGGGGTCGACGGGTTGAGCAGTCCACTGCAGGTTGACCGGCGCGGAGAGGACGCGCGCGATCGCCCACTCGACGTGCGAGCACACGGCGAGCGGGGTCGAGTGGACGTATACGACGCCACGCGTTGGCACGGTGACCTCCCGGAGAGCGAGGTGCGTCTTCCCCTACGACCTCGACCAGCCGGGTGGCTTCTGGGACACATCATGACTGGTGTGACGGATGGTGCGCCAGAGAATCGGAAAATTCGCCGGTGGAATAGCCGGTCGGGTGAGCGTCGTTGACCCCCACGACGCGGTGACCAGCCAGGCATCGTGGTCGTGTACAGTTCCATCGGCGGCCTGTGCCGCGAACGTCTTCCGCGGGTCCACCCAACGGGTGCGAGCCGCATCCAGCCCCCGGACGTCTACCGCGTCCTCCCGTACGTCTGCAAGGAGTACCTCCGTGGCGAGCAACACCTCTAAGACCGCGCGCGCGTCCGTCCGGGCCGGCCAGGCTGGCCAGGGTGGCGCCCTCAGCGTGCTGGGCGAGTTCAAGTACGTGATCCCGCTCAACGGCGGCAAGCACGCCTACGTGCGGAACCTGACCAACGGCAAGACCGCGCACCTGCGTACCGACTCCGAGGCCTTCGTCGAGGAGATCCGCACGCTGGCCGCCGCCGGCCACGCCGCCAAGATCCGGGCCGAGCTGGCCACCCTCAACGCCGCCCACCCGGGCGACGGCTGGGACGCCACCGAGAAGCGCCTGGTCGAGGCCGGCGTCTTCGAGGGCTGAGCCCAAGGACCGCAGTACCGAAACCGCCCGTCGGGACCCGTCCCGGCGGGCGGTTTCGCGTCCGCGCCGCCGTGCGCGCGGCAAGCGCCGCCGGGTGGGCGGCAAGTACCGCCGTGCGCGCGGCAAGCGCCGCCGGGTGGGCGGCAAGTACCGCCGTGCGCGCGGCAAGCGCCGCCGGGTGGGCGGCAAGCGCCGCCGTGCGCGCGGAGTCGCATCCGGCGGCGCGTGTTAAGAAGGGGCCCTTCCTCTACCGGAGGCGTTAATAAGGGGCCCTTCCTTTCACAGCAGGCGCACCTCGCCGGTGGACAGGTCGTACAGGGCGCCGACCACGTTCACGCGGCCGGTCGCGACCGGCCCGGCGAGCGGGTCGTCGGCGCGCAGCGCCGCCACCGTCCGCCGCACGTGCCGCCGGACGGCCAGCGTGCCGACCCGCGGATCGTGCAGGCCGACCTCGGTGACGGCGGGCGCGATCTGGTCGACCAGGTGCGCGAGCGCGCCGTCGGGCCGCCGGCCGGCGCGCAGCGCGTCGACCGCCGCCGCGACCGCCCCGCACCGCTCGTGGCCCAGCACCACCACCAGCGGTACGCCGAGCTGCCCCACCACGTACTCGATGGAGCCGAGGACCGCCCGGTCCAGGACGTGCCCGCCGGTGCGGATCACGCAGATCGAGCCGAAGGTCTGGTCGAAGATCGCCTCCAGCGGCACCCGGGAGTCGATGCAGCCGAGCAGGACGGCGTACGGCTGCTGGTCGCCGGAGGCCGTCGCGGCGGCGGCGGTGACGTCGTGGCCGTGGATCGGCTGCCCGCTGACGAAGCGCCGGTTGCCGGCGAGCAGCTCGGCCAGCGCCGCGCGGGGCGTACCACCGGCGGCGCGCCCGCCCGGCCGGTCCGGGGGTGGTGCCATGTCCGCCAGCCTGACGGGTATCCGCGGGACCGTGGGCCGGGTTGCGAATCTTCTCACCGGTGCGGTTGGCGTGGTGTCATGACGGGTAGCCGGTGTTACCACCGGGTATCGCCGGTGTGACGAACTCGCGCGGCCCGGGGGAGGTGGCGATGCCGGAGGCACACGAGGTCCGCCTGCCTGACGGCGTCCGCCTGCACGTCGAGGTGCACGGGCCGGCCGATGCCGAGGTGACCGCGGTACTGCTGCACGGGTGGACGCTTGACGGCCGCGCCTGGCACCGGCAGCTCGCCGAGCTGCGCGACCGCTTCGCCGGGGCGGTTCGGGTGGTGACCTACGACGCTCGCGGCCACGGCCGGTCCAGTTGCATGGCGCTGCCCACGGCCACCCTGGCTCAGCTCGGCGACGACCTCGCCGCGGTGCTCGACGCGGTCGCGCCGACCGGCCGGGCCGTGCTCGCCGGGCACTCCATGGGCGGTATGACGATCATGGAGTACGCCCACCGCCACCCCGCGCACTTCGCCGCCCGCGTCGCCGGTCTGGTCTTCGTCTCCACCACCGCCGAGGGGCACACGCACACGGTCTACGGCCTGTCGCCCCGGATCGCCCGGTTGATCCGGCTCGCCGAGACCACCGGCGCCGGGGTCCTGGCCCGGTGCGGGTCGTGGCGTCCGCCGCGGGCACTGCTGCGCGCTTTGAAACCCAGCATCCGCTGGATGCTCTTCGGCGACCACTGCGACCCGGGCGACATCCGCCTGGTCACCTCCGCGGTGGCCCGGGCGTCGTTGCGGTCGATCGGCGGTTTCCGGGCCTCGATCGGGGCGCAGCACCGGCTGGAGACGCTGGCCGAGCTGGCGCACCTGCCGGCCGCCGCGCTGGTCGGCGACCGGGACCGGCTGACCCCGCCGCCCTGCGCGGAATCGATCGCGGCCGCGCTGCCGGCGACCGAGCTCACCGTCTGCCCGGGCGCGGGACACATGCTCATGATGGAGCGCCCCGACGAGGTGAACGACGCCCTGGTGGGCGTGCTGCGCCGGGTCCTCGACCGCCCCGCCACGACCGCGAAGGTCACCGGGTAGCGCCCGCGCGCACCTCGAGCGTGCCGGGTGACGCCGGGGCGTACCCTCGTGCGGTTGGCCGGGGTACGGCCGCGCGTACCGCGCCACCCTCGCCGCCGACGTCAGGAGGAGCGAGCGTTGACCGACCAGACCGCGCTGGAGCAGGAGATCGCCGTCGAGCAGCGGCACCTCGACCGGGTGTACGCGCGTCTGGCCGAGCTGCGCCGGTCGGCGGTCCACGCGGAGAAGGAGGGCTACCGACTGGCCCGGGTCGGCAACTTCGGCGCCCTGGTCGAGCGGGACGCGATGGTGTTCCACGCGGCGCAGCGCCGGCACCTGTTCGACGCCGAGCACGAGGGGCTGGTCTTCGGCCGGCTCGACCTGCGCGACGGGCAGGTGCTGCACGTCGGGCGCCTCGGTATCCGGGACGAGAACGCGGCCACCCTGGTGGTGGACTGGCGCGCCCCGGCCGCCGCCGCCTTCTACCGGGCCACCCCGGCGCAGCCGCTGGGTGTGATCCGCCGGCGCATGATCCAGTCGAGCGGGGAGCGGGTCACCCGGATCGAGGACGACCTGCTCGACCCGGCCGCCGCCCCGCCCGACCTGACGGTGGTCGGCGACGGCGCCCTGCTGGCCACCCTGTCGAAGGCGACCGGGCGCGGCATGCGGGACATCGTCGCCACCATCCAGCGGGAGCAGGACGAGGCGATCCGGTCGCCCGGCTCGGGCGTCACGATCGTCTCCGGCGGACCGGGGACCGGCAAGACGGCGGTCGCCCTGCACCGGGCGGCGTACCTGCTCTACTCCGACCGCAGCCGGTACGCCGGCGGCGGCATCCTGGTGGTCGGGCCGTCGGCGGTCTTCGTCGACTACATCGCGTCGGTGTTGCCGTCGCTTGGCGAGGACACCGCCGCGCTGGCCTCGCTGGGCGGCCTCTTCCCGGGGTTGCGTGCGACCCGCACCGACCCGCCGGAGGTCGCGGCGGTGAAGGGCTCGCTGCGGATGCGGCGGGTGCTGGAGCGGGCCGCCCGGGACGCGGCGCCGGATGCTCCCGGGGAGCTGCGGCTGTTGTACCGGGGTGGGCTGCTGCGCGTCGACCGCCGGGAGCTGGACGCCATCCGGGAACGGGCGCTGCCGCGCGGCGCGCGACGCAACGAGGTGCGCCGGGCCGGCTTCGACGGGGTCTTCGCCGCGCTGTGGGCGCAGGCCCGGCGGCTGGGGATCGCCCGTTTGCCCGAGCAGCGCGCGTTCGAGGACGAGATCGCCGACCGGCCGGAGTTCCGCGAGTTCCTGAAGGCGTGGTGGCCGCGGCTGCACCCGCGCCACGTGCTCGGCTGGCTCGCCCGGCCCGACCGGCTGCGCCGGTACGCCGCGGGCGTGCTCGGCGGCCGTGAGATCCGGCTGCTCCTCGACGCGTACCGGACCTTGGACTCCGAAGGGCTGACCGTCGCCGACATCGCCCTGCTCGACGAGCTGGACACCCTGCTGGGCAAGCCGCTGAAGCCGGCGCGGCCGAAGCGGGATCCGTTCCAGCTCGCCGGCGGCGTACGCGAGCTGAGCACGCTCGCCGACCGGCAGCGCGCCGCCCGGGAGGCGGCCCGGCAGCGCCCGGAGGACTACCGGGAGTACGCCCACGTGGTGGTCGACGAGTCGCAGGACGTGTCGCCGATGCAGTGGCGCATGATCGGCCGGCGTGGCCGGCTGGCCTCGTGGACAGTGGTGGGCGACCCGGCGCAGACGGCGTGGACCGGTGACCCGGACGAGCTGGCCCGGGCCCGTGACCAGGCACTCGGCCGGCGGCGGAGGCACCACTTCACGCTCACCACCAACTACCGCAACTCGGCGGAGATCTTCGCGGTGGCGGCGGCCGAGATCCGGCGGGTCGACCCGGACCTTCCGTTGCCCACCGCCGTCCGCTCGACCGGCGTCGACCCGGTGCAGCTGGTCGTGCCGCCGGAGGAGTTGGAGACCGCCGTGGTGGAGGCGGTCGGCACGTTGCTCACCGAGGTGGAGGGGACGGTCGGGGTGATCACGCCGGTGCCGCGCCGGGGCGCGGTCGCCGGTTGGCTGGGTGGGCTCGGCGCGCCGCGGCTGCAGGTCGTGACCAGCCTGGAGGCCAAGGGCATGGAGTACGACGGCGTCGTCCTGGTGGCACCGGGTGAGATCCGGGCCGACCCGGGGTCGGGCGTGCGGACCCTGTACGTCGCGCTGTCCCGTGCCACCCAGCGGCTCACCACCATCGACCCCGTCGGCTGAGCGTCGACACCGCGACCGACAGTTGCATACATAGCGATGTGAGCATAGGTTAGGCACGGATCGGGACGGGCGACGGAAGGTGTCCGCGTGGGCGCAGGTCATGACCACCACCACGGGTCGGTCACCAACGCCGCGCAGCGGCACCGCGGGCGCCTCTGGGCGGCCTTCGGCCTGCTCGCCACCCTGATGGTGGTCGAGGCGGTGGCCGCCTTCCGCACCGGATCGCTCGCGCTGCTCAGCGACGCCGGACACATGTTCACCGACGTGCTCGGCATCGGCATGGCCCTGGCCGCGCTCACCGCCACCCGCCGGCGCAGCGGCGACCCGCAGCGCACCTTCGGGCTCTACCGGCTGGAGGTGCTCGCCGCCCTCGCCAACGCCCTGCTGCTCTCCGGCGTGGCGGTCTACGTGCTGGTCGAGGCCGTACGCCGGTTCGGCGACCCGCCGCAGGTGCGCACCGGCCCGATGCTGGCGGTGGCCACCCTCGGCCTGCTCGCGAACCTGATCGCCTTCGCCCTGCTCCGGCCCGGGGCGAAGGAGAGCATCAACCTCCAGGGCGCCTACCTCGAGGTGCTCGGCGACCTGCTGGGCAGCCTCGGCGTGATCGCCGCGGCCCTGATCATCACGGCCACCGACTGGTGGTGGGTCGACCCGCTGGTCGCGGTCGCCATCGGCCTGTTCATCCTGCCCCGCACCTGGCGCCTCGGGCGGGCGGCGCTGCGCATCCTGGTGCAGGCCGCGCCGGAGCACCTCCAGGTCACCGCCGTGCACGACCGACTGGTCGCCGTGCCCGGCGTCGCGGAGGTGCACGACCTGCACGTCTGGACACTCACCTCCGGGATGGAGGTGGCCTCCGCCCACCTCACGATCGCGCCCGGCGCCGACGTCGCCGCGGTCCTCGCCGCCGCGCGGACCCTGCTCCGCGACGAGTTCCGGATCGAGCACGCCACGTTGCAGATAGAGCCCGGGGCGGCCGCCGGTACCTGCGGGGCCGTTGAGTGGTGATCGGCACACCCCTCCTCGTGCGGATCGATCCTCTCCCTTTTGTCTGATTAGGCGGTGACCACACGGACACCGTCAGTAACATCCGCTGCACCTGCCACCTGAGCACCGGTAGGCTCTGATCCGGCCTCCGCCAGGCGGCACCCACCGGTGCCGGCGGCGGTCGCCGCCTAATCGCCCGCCAGGGCGAACCGGGGAACCAGGTACGTGGGGTGCATCCGCGCCAGCGGTAGGGATCTTCCGTCCCGAACCCGTCAGCTAACCCGGTCGGCGGCTGACGGAAGGACACGTGTATATGCCAGCAGTGGCACCCGTACGACGACCTGCCGCCCGGGTGGCGGCACTGATCATCGCGGCGCTCGCGCTCGGGCTCGGCGTCGCGCCGGTGGCCCCCGCGACGGCCGCTCCGCCGGCCCGCCAGGCCGCCGCCCCCGGGGACGACCCCGAGGGCGGCACCCCCGCCCTCCGCGCGCAGCTCGAAGCGGCCAGCAAGGGATACCTCGACGCCAAGCGGGCCCTGGAAACCTCGGTGAAGCGGCAGCAGCAGCTCGCCGACCAGCTCAAGACCACCGAGACGCAGCTCGCCGAGCGCACCAGCCGGGTCGGTCAGATCGCCGGCCTCGCGTACCGCACCGGCCGCCTCGGCACTGCGTCGGCGCTGCTCAACAGTTCGTCCCCGGAGGGCTTGATGGACCGGGCCGCTGCCCTGGACGCGGTGGCCGCCAACGAGGACCAGGCGCTGCGCGAGCTGCTGGACACCCGCGACCAGGTCAATCAGGCCAAGCTCGCGGTGGAGGCGGAGATCGGGGAGCAGCGCAAGCAGCAGGCGGTGATGGCCAAGCGCAAGCAGCAGGCCGAGCGGGCGCTCACCGTGGCCAACGAGCGGGCCAGCTCCGCCCCCGCGAGCCGCAGCTCCACCCGGGCGGCACCCGCGCCGCGGAACTCGGACGGCTCCTGGCCCTCCGAGTCGTGCAGCGTCAACGACCCGACCCCGGCCAACGGCTGCATCACCCCGCGCACACTGCACGCCCTCAACCAGGCCAAGGCGGCCGGCTTCACCCGGTACGTGTCGTGCTTCCGCTCCGGCGGCTCGGGCGAGCACCCGAAGGGCCGGGCCTGCGATTTCGCCGCCCAGAAGAGCGGCTTCGGCGGAGACGCGACCGGCGGCGACCGGACGTACGGCAACAACCTGGCGGCGTTCTTCGTGAACAACGCCGACCGCCTCGCCGTGCTCTACGTGATCTGGTACCGGCAGATCTGGCTGCCCAGCAGCGGCTGGAAGTCGTACAGCGGCGCGGGCGGGGACCCGTCCAGCGACCACACCAACCACGTGCACCTGTCGGTCTACTGACGAGGGCGTGCGGGCCGGGCAGCCGTCGGGCGACCGACAGCTGCCCGGCCCGCAGGCCGTCAGGCGCTCTCCAGCGCCGCGCCGAGCCGGCTGGCCAGAGCCAGGTGCGCCGCGCGGGCCTGCTCGAACGCGTACCGGAACAGCGGCGCCGGCGCGACGAGCGTGATCTCCACGTCGATGCGGACGCCCTCCGGCTCCGGTGCCAGCCGGGTCCGGTTGCGTACCGTCGTCGCCGGCCACTGCCGGGCCACGGTGACCACCTCGTCCTCCGTCGCGACGAGCACGTCGGCGCGGTAGGTGACCGGTAGCCGCAGCCGACCCAGCGGGACGCGGTCGGTGATCGCGTAACTGGCGCGGGCGCCGCGCCGGGACGCGACCCGTCGCACCCGGACGATGAACGGATGGAACTCGCCGTGCCGGAGCGGATCGGCAAGCAGGTTCGCGGCGGCCGCCGGGGTGGACCGCGCCTGGACGGTGTAGCTGAAGGAATCCCGCCTGAGCACGCCGTCTCCCACCGTCGTCGGTCGTCCGATCGTCACCCACCCCGGCCGTGCTGGCAACGCCCGATCGGTGACCGCGCGGACACCCGGCGGCCACCCGCCGACGCGACTACGGTCAGCGGATGGGGTACGACGACACGGGGACGACGATCGGGAGGCGCGCATGGCGGAACACGTGATGGTCTTCGCGCCGACACCGCGGCTCACGGTGACCATCGACCAGCCCAGCGACGCGCCGGAGTTGCACCTGCACCCGGGCGGGCAGGGCGTCTGGCAGGCCCGCATGATCATGTCGCTCGGGGTCGACGTGGTGCTCTGCACGGCGCTGGGTGGCGAGGTCGGCCAGGTGCTGGAGCCGTTGCTGGTCAGCGAGGGCGTCGACCTCAAGGTGGTGGTCCGCGACTCCGGCGGCAGCGGCGGGTACGTGCACGACCGGCGCGAGGGCTCCCGCCGCGAGATCGCGGACGTGCCCGGCCAGCCGCTCGGCCGGCACGAGCTGGACGAGCTGTACAACCTGGCGCTCGGGGAAGGGCTGCGCGCCCCGGTCAGCGTACTGAGCGGGCCGAACGAACCATCCCTGGTCCCGGCCGAGCTGTACCGGCGCTTCGCGGCCGACCTCGGCGCCAACGGCGGCAGGGTGGTGGTCGACCTCTCCGGCGACCACCTCACCGCCGTGCTTGACAGCGGTGTCTTCTTCCTCAAGGTCAGCCACGAGGAGCTGATGGCCGACGGCCGCGCCGCCGGCGACGACGAGGACCAGCTCGCCCGCGCGATGTACGACCTGCACGCCGGCGGGGCGGAGAACGTGGTGGTGAGCCGCGCCGACAAACCGGCCCTCGCCCTGGTCGACGGCGAGGTGTTCGAGGTGGAGATGCCCCGCCTCCAGGCCGCCGACCCGCGCGGTGCGGGCGACTCGATGACCGCCGGGGTGGCCGCCGTGGTGGCCCGGGGCGGGGACATCCGGACGGCCGTCCGCACCGGGGCCGCCGCCGGCGCGCTGAACGTGACCCGGCACGGTCTCGGCACCGGCCGGCTCGACTCGATCACCGGCCTGGTCGACCGGGTACGCCTGGTGCCGGCCGGAAGCCGGCCGCAGGAACGCACCACCCCGGACGAGCTGGCGGACCGGGCGGCCGAGCGATGACGCTGCGCGTACTGATCACCAACGACGACGGGATCGCCGCGCCGGGCATCGCGGCGCTGGCCCGGGCGGCGGTCGACCAGGGCCTGGACGTCGTCGTCGCCGCGCCGCTGGAGGAGGCGAGCGGCACCAGCGCCGCCATGACGGCGGTGGAGCGGCAGGGGCACGTCGTGGTGCAGGATCACCCGCTGCCGGGGCTCGACGGGGTGCCGGCGTTCGGGGTGGGTGGCTCGCCCGGTTTCATCGCGTTGATCGCGGTGCACGGGGCGTTCGGGCCGCCGCCGTCGGTCCTGCTGTCCGGCATCAACCGCGGCGCGAACGCCGGCCGCGCCGTACTCCACTCCGGGACCGTCGGCGCTGCCTTCACCGCTGCCTCGAACGGCTGCCGGGCGATGGCCGTGTCGCTGGACGTGCTCTCGGCCGGGGAGGCCACCGCGGTCAGCGGCGGTGCCGCGGTGTCCGTCGCCGCCCGGGTCCGCGACGCCGAACGTCACTGGTCCACCGCCGCGCGGGTGGCGATGGACCTGCTGCCGCGGGTCACCGCCGGGCCGGTGGGCAGTGTGCTCAACGTCAACGCCCCGGACGTGCCACTCGCCCGCCTGCGCGGGCTGCGCCGCGGCCGGCTCGCGAGCTTCGGCCAGGTGCAGATGACGGTGGCCGAGTCGGGGCACGGCTTCGTACGGACCGCACTGGAGGAGCCGGGCGAGGCCGCCCAGGCAGGCACCGACGTGGCCCTGCTGGCCGAGGGGTACGCGTCGGTGACGGCGGTCCGGGCGGTCACGGAGGTGAGCGACATCGACCTCAGCGGCCTGGACGGCGAGTGACCGAGCGGCGGCGGGGGCGAACCGGGCGTGAGGCCGGCGCAGGGGCGCGGTCAGGCGCCCGGGAGGACCTCCGGGGCCGCGGCGCCGGCGTAGTAGGGCTCGGGTGCCCCGAAGAGACCGAGCAGACCGGTCACCCAGAGCTGCCGGTGCACGAACCGGCTCGGCTCGGTGACCACGAGCTTGACGCCGCTCACCTCAGCGGTCTGGAAGCCGGCCACCATGGCGCTGATGCCGACGGAGTCGATGAAGGTCACCAGCCGCATGTTGAGCTCGATGCGGGTCGGACGGCCCTTGGCCAGGACCTCGGCGATCGCCTCGCGCACCTCGTACGCGGTGTCGACGTCGATCTCGCCACGCGGCGCGATCTCGACGACACCCCTGGGCAGGACCGACTTCACGATCGACAGGCTCACGCGAGCACCTCCACTCGCCCGTCCGACGGGCGCCTCATCAGTACGCGGGCCGCGACCGAGAGTATTCCTCTTACGGCCTCGGTCGCCACCCCTCGGGATGAGCAATTCCTGTGGTCCGGGGCCCCAAGTCCCCTATGTCTGGACATTTCGCCTTCTATTTACCCAACGTTCGGCGGCCAATGACGGTCGCCGGCCCCAGGGTAGCCGCCCCCGGCGACAGCCGCCGATAACGCGACCTCCCGGCGCGCCCACGGGGCCCCGGGGTCGGGGCCCGGCCGATGCCCGCGCAGTTTCGGGGAAGTTGCTGCCTCCGGCGCCGTCCAGGCGACAACATCTCCGAAACTGCTGCCTCCGGCAGTGCTTCCCCCGGCCACCGTGACCGTGGCGGGCGGGATGGCGGCCCGGGCGCGTACGCCGGACGCGGGTTGTCCAGCGCGCCTAGCATCGGCGGACAGGACGTACCGTGACGGAGAGGATGATCGATGATCAGGAGACTTGCCGCGCTGGCCGGGGTCAGCGCGCTGCTCGCCCTCGTACTGGCCTGCGGTTTCGGCGGCGGTGGGGACGACGACGATGACGATGACGACGACTTCGCCCGGGGCGGCGTGTCGGTGGTCGTCCTCGACTGACCCGGTTTGCCGCGCCATTGGCCGGGGCATAGCCGAACCACGCGTACCGCGACACGCCGGAGTGACGCCGCCGTCCGAAGTGGCCGGCTTCGGCACCCCAGGGAGGTAGACGATGTTCGGAACCAACTTGCTGGACCGCCGCGGCAGGACCGAGCGGATCGCGGACCAGGCGTGGCAGCACCTGGTCTCGACCATCAGCTCTGCCGGGGAGAGCGTGCGGGACACGGCCCGTTCCGCCCGCCGGGGCGGCACCGGGCTCGCCGACGATGCCGGCGACCTGGTCGGTACCGCGGCCGAGGAGGCCCGGCGCCGCGCCACTCTCGCCTTCGACGCCCTGGCCGGGCGGCGGCCGGCGCTGCCATGGGCCCTGCTGATCGGCGCCGCACTGGCCGGTGCCGCGATCGGCTGGGCGGCTGGCACCGCTGCCCGCGCCGTCGGCAGCCGCGCCGACCGGTCGGTTGACGACATCGAGTTCGTCGACGTGGACCGCCCGAACTCCCCCGCCAACCCGACGACCTGACCAACTCTCATGAGGACCCCGGACGACACGTCGCCCGGGGCCCTCGCCACGCCCCCTCCCCCCTCCCGCCCTCCGCGATCTTGCACTTTCGGCCCTCGTTTCGCGGCTCCTGTCCGCTATGCCGGGGCACAAAGTGCAAGATCGCGGCGGGGGTGGGGGGCTAGCGGGGGGTGCAGGTTAAGGGGGTTGGGGGGGTGTTCGGGGTTGTCACGGTTGCGGTGAAGCCCACGGTCGTCGTCGCGCCCGGGGCGAGGGTGCCGTTCCAGCCGGCGTCACGTACCGAGACCGTCGATCCGGTCTGGGTGTGGGTGCCGCCCCAGAGCTGGGTGATGCGCTGGTCGTTCGGGAAGGTCCAGCCGACGGTCCAGCCGCTTATCGACGAGGTACCGGCGTTGCGGACCACCACCTCGCCCTGGAAGCCGCCCGGCCACGAGTTGACGACCCGGTACGCGGCCGAGCAGCCGCCCGGCGCGGGCGTCGTCGGACTCGGACTCGTCGGCATCGGCGTCGGACTCGGACTCGTCGGCGTCGGCGTCGGACTCGGGCTCGTCGGCGTGGGGCTCGGGCTGGTCGGGGTCGGCGAGGGGTCGCCGCCGAGCCGGTCGGCGACCTGGATGCCGCGCCCGTTCGTGCCGAGGTACACCCGGCCGTAGACCCGGGGGTCACCGGTGAGCGCCTCGCCCGCGTTGCCGTACTGGTGCCGGTCGTCGTTGATCCGGACCCAGTTCGCGCCGGCGTCGTCGGAGCGGAAGACGCCGTGCTGGCCGTCGACCGTACCGATGAGGTAGACCGCCGGGTTCGTACGGCCCGGCGCCGCCTTGCCGAAGCCCACGTTGATCGACGTCGAGACGCCCGCCAGCTTCGCGAAGCCGGCCCCGGAGTCGGTGGAGCGCCACAGCCCGCCTTCGCCGGCCAGCCACACCTCGCCCTCCCGGCCGGGCAGCGCCTTGAACCGCACGTTCCCCGTGCCGGGCAGGCCGGTCGCCGCGGACGCGGTGAAGCTGGCTCCACCGTCCGTGCTGACGTAGAACCGGCCGCCGGCGAAGCCGTAGAACTTGCGGGGGTTGACGCGGTCGGACTCGACGACCGCGTTGGCCGGGATGCCGGTCGAGGCCGACCAGGAGGTGCCGAAGCCGACGGTGTGGACGACCTGCTGCCCGGTATCGCCGGGTGCCCAGACGAAGCGGCTGCCGTCGGCCGCCGCGGCGACCGTTCCGCCGTTGTTGACGCCGCCGGGCTCGGAGCCCTGGAACCAGTTCGCCCCGCCGTCGGTGGAGAACGCGACGTGGCTGTCGTTCGGCCGGTCGGCGTCGGTGAAGTTGCCGGCGCGTACCAGCACCGAGGGGTTGGCCTCGGCGTAGTCCAGGCTGGTGGTGCTGGTGAAGACCGGCTGCGTGAACATCGTCGTCGGCACGGCGTCCAGGTTGGTGTGCCGGAAGCCACCGATGTCACCGAGCGCGCTTACCAGCGGCGCGCCGGAGGGCGGGCTGACCAGGTCGAGGACGGCGGTCTCCTCCAGCCCCTTGACCATCGGCCGGATGGTGACGGTGCCGCCGGTGTCCCACCGGGTCAGGTCGGTGCTGCCGTAGATCGTGGCGCCGGTGCCGTACAGGAAGCGGTTCGAGTCGTGCGGGTCGATCTCCACCGACTCGTTCATCCAGCCCAGCTTCGGTGACTCCTCCGGCGGTGTCGGGTTCGCGCCGAAGGTCAACCAGGGTACGGAGCTGATGTCCATCGTGTACTTCTTGGCGCGGTTGGGGTAGCCGGCCCAGTCCCAGATCCGGCTCCAGGTGGCGCCGCCGTCGGTGCTGCGCCAGAAGATGGCGTCCGGCCACCAGGAGATCTGGGTGGCGACCATCAGGGTGTTCGGGTTCTGTCGGTCGATGGTCAGGCCGCTGTAGCCGAAGTAGGCGTCGGCGCTGCTCGACGGGATCGGGCTGATCTGCGTCCAGGCGCCGGTCGACCGGGTGAACTTCCAGACGTCGCCCTTGCCGCCGTCGTACGGGCCGCCGGTGTCGCTGGTGGCGATGTAGAGGTGCCCGCCGGTGTGGTCTACCACGCCCTTGTGCGCGATGTAGCCGGTCGGCTGGCCGGGGATCCGCTCCCAGGTCACGCCGCCGTTCGTGCTCCGGTAGACCGGGTTCTCCTTGTCCGCGACGCCGACGTAGACGGTCTGCGTGACGTTCCCCGGCGTGCCGGTGGCCTTGTCGAACGCCACCCAGGTCAGGCCCTGGTTCTGGCTCTGGTAGCCGCTGCTGTCGTCCGGGTCGGCGACGTAGTTGCCGGCGTTGGGGAAGCTCGTCACCTTCGCCCAGGTGGCGCCGTGGTCGGTGCTGCGCCACAGCCCGTTGCCGCCCTCGGCCGCGTAGTACACGACGCTGTTCCGGTTGGGGTCGACCGCCAGCCGCTCCCCCATGCCCCGGCCGGGCATGTTGCCGCCGTTCTTGAACGGCAACTCGTACGCCGCCCAGGTGGCGCCCTTGTCGGTCGAGCGCAGGATCGCGCCGTTGTTCGGGTCCCAGCTGTTGGTGTACATGCCGACCGCCGCGTACACGCGGTTGGTCTGCACCGGGTCGGTCGCGACGCTGACCACGCCGTTCCAGCCCCACCGGTCGGCGCCGACCCAGTCCAGCAGCGGCGTCCAGGACTGGGTGGACTGCTCCCAGCGGTACAGCCCGCCGATGTCGGTGCGGGCGTAGACGAGGTTCCGCTCGGTGGGGTTGAAGACGATGCCGGGGACGAACCCACCCCCGTCGATCCGGACGTTCTTCCAGGCGTACGCCTCGGCGGGTGGTGCTCCGGCGGCGGTGAACGGCACCGCCACCACGGCCACGGCGGCGGCCAGCGCGGCCACGACCGTGCCGGCGAGACCCTTGCGCATTCTGCGGTTCCTTCCCGGGAGGGTGCCCCCGGCGGTGACCCGCGTTCCGGGGACGGACGGACTGGCTGGCCGGAGCTGCCCTGGCTCCGGTGCTCGGCGAACGTGGCTCCCGCACCCGAGGAACGCGCTTACCTTAACCGATCACGGACATCCATGGAAGCGCTCCCAGACCTCGCCCCACCCGGTCCACGTGAGGTGGCCTCACCCTCCCCGCGGACAGGATCGTTCCGGACGGGCGCGCGCCTGCCACCGAGGAAGGGAGTCAGCGATGACCGTCGCGACTGTCAGCCGTACCGACCAGGACATCCAGGCCGCCGTGCTGGACGAGCTGACCTTCGAGCCGCGGGTGCGGCCGCACGAGATCGGCGTGACCGTCGCCGAGGGCGTGGTCACCCTGACCGGCCGGGTGGACAGCTACGGCCGCAAGTGGGCCGCCGAGCGGGCCGCGCACCGGGTGCCCCGGGTACGCGCCGTCGCCAACGATCTCACCGTGCGGGTCGGCCCCGGCGCCGAGCGCCCCGACCCGGACCTCGCCGCAGCGGTCGAGCACGCCCTGCAGTGGGACGCGTTCGTGCCGGTGGAACGGATCGACGTCAGCGTGTCCAACGGCTGGGTCACGCTGCACGGCGGGGTGGAGTGGGAGTACCAGCGCCGGGCCGCGGAACACGCGGTCACCCGGCTGGCCGGGGTACGCGGGGTGAGCAACGGCCTGTCCGTCCGCCCGGCGATCCGGGCCGACGGGCACCGGCTCGCCGAGCGGATCATCGACGCGCTCGCCCGCAACCGCGCCACCGAGGCGGAACGGATCACCGTACGGGTGCACGGCGACACCGTGGTGCTCAGCGGGCTCGTCCACTCCATGCCCGAGCGGGCCGAGGTCGAGCGGGTCGCCTGGTCCGCACCGGGGGTACGGGAGGTGCAGAACCACGTGGCCGTCGCGCCCGTGCTGCGCTGAGCGCGCGCCCGACCGGGCACCGGCGGGCCGAACCACCCCGGCGGGGTGAGCCGCCCTCACCCCGCCGGCTGGGAGCGTGGGAGTCATGACTGATCCGTTCGGACCGACCCCGCCGGCACGGCACCGTCGGGTGCGGGTGGTGCCGCGATGACCACACCCCTGCAGGTCACCGCCCGCCTGCGCACCCCGGTCACCGGTGCCGACCACGTCCGGGGGCCGGCGGACGCGCCGGTGACGATCGTCGAGTACGGGGA
Organism: Micromonospora sp. NPDC126480; assembly: GCF_040302465.1. Lineage (NCBI taxonomy): Bacteria > Bacillati > Actinomycetota > Actinomycetes > Micromonosporales > Micromonosporaceae > Micromonospora > Micromonospora sp. NPDC126480. The sequence continues at coordinate 6,441 of NZ_JBEORU010000004.1, read as the reverse complement.
CTTCCAGTGCCGGTTCTGCGGCGCCGCGTACGCCAACATCGCGGAGCTGCTCCGCCAGCGGGCCGAGACGGTCCGGCTGGTCTACCGGCACTTCCCGATCGCCAACGTGCACCCGTACGCGGAGAGCGCCGCCGAAGCGACCGAGGCGGCGGCCGTCCGAGGGCGGTTCTGGGACCTGCACGACTGGCTCTACGAGCACCAGGACCAGCTCGACCCGGTGCACCTGTCGCTCGGTGTCGAGCAGCTCGGCCTGCCCGCCGACGAGGTCGGCGCCGAGGTGGGCCGGCAGGCCCACGGCGACCGGGTGCGCCGCGACTTCGTCGGTGGGATCCGCAGCGGCGTGGACGCCACACCGACCCTGTTCGTCAACGACGTCCGCCACGACGGCGGGTACGACCTCGCCGACCTCCTCGCCGCGGTCGACGCCGCCGCACCCCCGTGACCGGGCCCGCCCCGGTTACCGGGCCCGCCCCGGCGGGCCGCCCGCCGAAAGAGCCGCGTGGCGGTCCGCTCAGATCAGCCGCAGCTCCCGGGCCCGACGGACCGCCTCGCGCCGCCGCGTGGCGTCCAGCTTGCGGTAGATGTTTCGCACGTGGGTCTTCACCGTGTTGACCGACAGCGACAACTCCGCCGCGATCTCGACGTTGGACAGGATGCTCTGCAGGTACCGCAGGATGGTCAGCTCCCGCTCGGTGAGCGGCTCGTCCAGCGCGGCCGGAGCCGCTTCGGCGGTCGCCCGCTCCACCGGCTCGTCAGCCCCGCGCACCAGGTCACTCACCGTCGGCCAGTGCGCCGTGCCCGTCTCCAGGTGCGCCGCGAGCAGGTCCCGAACCCCGGGTTCGGCCCGCGTGAACGGCCGCCGGAAGCCCTCCCGGCCGGCCAGGTCCAGGGCCTGTTCCAGCGTCCGGCGGGCCCGCCGCTCGTCCCCCGCCCGCCCGGCGAGCACCGCGGCCAGCACGGCGGCCTCGAGGCGTACGGGCAGGGGCCAGTCCGCCGCCTCCGGCGCCTGCCAGTCGGGCAGGGCCGCCTCGGCCGCCCGCCCGTCGCCGGCCCGCAACTCGATCCGGACGCGGCCGACCGCCAGCTCGGGTTCGGCGCCGCCGAGCAGGTCCCGGGCACTGTCCAGGTCGCCCCGCGCCCCGCGCAGGTCCGCCTCGGCGGCCCGCAGCCAGCGGTCCAGTTCCCCCGGCCGGCCACCCAACCGCTCCCGGGCCGCGACCAGCAGCCGGTGCCCCGGCGCCAGATCCCCGGCGTCGCGCAGCAGGTACGCGCGGCACAGCGCCAGAACCGCGCCGGCGTCCGGCTCCCCGCCCGCCGGCTCCGCCAGGGCCAGGTTCGCCTCGGCCTCCTCGGGCTGGTCCCGGTGCAGCGCCACCACGCCCAGCGCGAGGTACGCGTACCCGCAGTCGGTCCGGCACGCCCACCCCTGGCAGGGCGGCAGGGCCAACGCCTCCCGGGCCAGCGCCTCGGCCGCGCGCAGCTCGCCCCGCACGGCGTACAGCAGCGCCAACCGGCTGGCGCCGGCGAGCTCGATCCGTGTCCGCCCGCCCGTGCGGGCCGCCGCGAGCGCCGTGCCCAGGTACCGCTCCGCGCCCCGCAGCTCGCCCGCGCCGAGATCGGCCAGGCCGAGCGCCGTACCCGCGACCGCCCGCACGTCGGCGTCCTCGGCGGCCCCGCCGCGCGGCTCGACGGCGGGCGCGGGCGCGGCCAGCAGCCGGTCGACCAGGCCGCTCGCCACCTCCGGCGCCGCCGGTCCGGCGACCGGGCGGGTGGCGAGCAGGCGGGCGGCGGCGGCGCGTACCCCCGGGGTGTCGCCGGACCGGCCGGCCACCGCCAGCTCGACCGCGCAGACCAGCCGGGCGAAGCGGTCCCGGCGCGGCGCGGGCAGCGACCGAGCCGCCTCGGCGGCGGACCGCAGGAACCCCACGGCGGCCGGGACGTCCCCGGCGTACGCGCGGTCGGCCGCGCAGGCCAGCGCCAGCTCGGGGTCCCGCGCCACGGCCTCGGCGGGCGGCGGCGCGGGCACCGGCGCGGCGCCGGGTTCCCCGTCGTACGGGACCAGCTCCGGCCAGGTCGCCATGAACAGCTCGGCGGCCCGGGCCCAGTCGGCGGCGGCGAGGGCGTGCCGCAGCCCGTCGGCGGGCCGCCCGTTGTCGGCGTACCAGCCGGCGGCCCGCCGGTGCAGGTCCCGCACATCCTCGGCGGGCAGCCGGTTCAGTTCCGCCCGCAGCAGGTCGGTGAGCAGCGGATGGCAGCGGAACCAGGGCGGCCGGCCGTCGTCGCGGCGCAGCAGCCCGCCGTCGCCGGACAGGTTCGTCAGCGCCACCTCCGCGTCGGACCGCCCGGTCAGCGCGTCGGCGAGGCCGGCGCAGAACGCGTCCGCAACGGCGGTGCGGCGCAGCACCTCCCGGTCGTCCTGGTCCAGGGCGGCGAGGACCTCCTCGCGCAGGTAGCCGGCCACGTCCGGCTGTTCTCCGCCGAACTGCTCGACCCAGCGGGCCGGGTCGGGCTGCCCCTTCAGGGCCAGCGCGGCGAACCGGAGCGCCGCCGGCCAGCCGCCGGTACGCTCCCGCAGCCGGCGGACCGCCTCCGCGGGTAGGGCCACCGCGTGCGCGGTGAGCAGGTCGGCGATCTCGTCGCCGGTGAACGCCAGGTCATCCGGTCCGATCTCGGTCAGCTCGCCGGCGAGCCGCCACCGGTGCACGGCCAGCGGCACCCCGGCCCGGGCGCCGGCCACCAGGCGCAGCCGCCGCTCAGCGTGCCGGAGCAGGAACTCCAGCCCGGCGACCGCCGCCGGATCACCGATCCGGTGCAGGTCGTCCACGACCAGCAGCACCGGCCGTTCCCGCGCGGCGAGCGCCGCGGCCAGCAGCTCCAGCTGGTCGGGGCGGGGTGGCCCCTCGGGCGGCGCCGGCCCGTCGCCGGACTCGCCGACCGCGGCCCGCAGCGCCGCCGCCAGGTACGCCCACAGGCGTTCCCCGTCGTCGCCGGCCTCCACCGACACCCAGCCCAGGTCCGGCCGCTCGCCGGGCGCGGGGCCGGCCGCGCCGAAGTCCCCCGGCGGGGCGGTCACCGGCGGCGCGTTCCGGCCCCCGTCGGCGGCGCCGGTCACCGGGCCGCCCCGCACCGGCTGCCCGCCGGCCGTCCCGGCCGCCCGGTACCAGGACGCGAGCAGGGTCGTCTTGCCCCAGCCGGCCGGCGCGGCGACAAGCGTCACCGGCGCGACGGTCCCCTCGTCCAGCGCGCGCAGCAGCCGGGGCCGGAGCACCACCGGTTCGGGCAGCGTTCCCGGGCTCAGCCGGGACGCCAGCAGCGGCGTACCCGGTCCCGTGGCCACCACGGTCCCCCGTCGGTCCTCCGGCACCCGGCCCCCACCCCCATCGGACGCGTCCCCCCAGGCCCTGCGGCCGGCGGTTACCCGGCCGGCGGCGGTTCACCCCTTCCGGGGGAGCCCGCTTCACCCCGTCCCGGCCGACCCTTGTGACACGCGTGCGCGCGGCGGCTGCCGCGCGCACCCGGACGGGGAGGCACGGGTGGGACGGAGCGCGACGCTCGCCGGGACGGCCGCCGGCGCGCTGGCGGGGCTGGTCGGCGCCCGCGTGCTGCTCGGCGCGCGGCGGCGCCGGGACGCGGGCGGCCCGGGACCCGGCGGATGGCAGGTGGTCACCGTCGACCGGGCGCCGGGCGAGGTGCTGCCCGGCGGCCGGTGGCCGGAGCCCCTGCGCCGCCTCGGCGGCGCGATCCAGGTCGAGGTGTGGCCGGCGCCCGGCTGCCGGGGCACCGAACTGGCCGCCCGGCTCCGCCCCGGCACGCCCCTGCCGGGGCTCGCCGCGCACCTGGTCGGTGACGACCCGGCACGGGTGGTGCGGGTCGCCCTGCGGCAGGCCAAGCAGCTCGCCGAGACCGGCGAGGTGCTGCGCGCCGACCGGACGGCGCTGGACCGGGGGCCGGCGGGATGAGGGCACTGTGCTGGACGGGCACCGACCAGGTGGCGGTACGGCAGGTGCCCGACCCGGAGCTGCGCAACGGCCACGACGCGATCGTCCGCGTACGGCAGAGCGCCACCTGCGGGGGTGACCTGCCGCTGCTGGCCGGCCGGACGCCGTACGTGTCGGTGGGCGACGTGCTGGGCCACGAGTTCCTCGGCGAGGTGGTCGAGGTGGGGCCCGAGGTCCGCCGGCACCGGGTCGGCGACCGGGTGGTGGTGAGCGCGACGGTGGCCTGCGGCGCCTGCTGGCACTGCCGCGCCGGGTCGCCGTCGTGCTGCGACAACGGCAACCCGGCGCCGGACGTCGACGAGGAGGCGTACGGGCAGCCCGTTCCCGGCGGTTTCGGCCGCCCCCGGGCGGCCGGTGGCTTTCCCGGCGGCCACGCCGAGTACGTCCGCGTGCCGTACGCCGACGTCGGCGCCTTCGGCGTACCCGACGAGGTGAGCGACGACCGGGCGCTCTTCGCCTCCGACGCGGCGCCCGCCGGCTGGCTGGCCGCGGACCTCGGCGGCGTACGCGATGGCGACGTCGTGGCGGTCTGGGGCGCCGGCGCGGTCGGCCAGCTCACCGCCCGGGCGGCCAGGCTGCTCGGCGCGGCCCGGGTGATCGTCGTCGACCCGAACGACGACCGGCTGCGGATGGCGGAACGGCACGCGGGTGCGGAGACCGTCGACCCGGGCCGCGCCGACGTCCCCGCCGAGCTGCGCGAACGGACCGGAGGGCGCGGCCCGGACGTGTGCGTGGAGGCGGTCGGGCCGGCCTGGGACGGTGGGATCCGCTCCCTCGCGGAGCGGTTCACCGGTGCGGCGGAGCGCCCGCCGGCGGTCCGCGAGGCGGTGCACGCCTGCCGCAAGGGCGGCACGGTGGTCGTGCTCGGCGAGTTCACCGGGCACGTGGACGCCTTCCCGCTGGGTTCGGTCGCCGCCAAGGGGCTGAGCGTGCGGGGCGCGCGGCCGCACGGGGCGCGGTACGTGCCGATGCTGCTGGAGCGGATGGCCCGCGACGAACTGCGTACCGAGCACCTGGCCACCCACCGGCTGCCACTGGAGCAGGGCGCCTTGGGGTACGCGCTGTTCCGGGACCGGCGCGACGGCTGCGTGCGGACCGTGTTCAGCCCCGACCCGCCCCCTGCCGGGTGAGGGCCGCGGGTGGCAGACTCGGCGGATGCCTGAGGAGCGGACGTACGACCTCGTTCTGTTCGGCGCCACCGGTTTCACCGGCGCCCTGACCGCCGAGTACCTGGCCCGGCACGCGCCGGCCGGGCTGCGCTGGGCACTGGCCGGGCGCAACCCCGGCAAGCTCGCCGCCGTACGCGACCGGCTCGCCGCGATCGACCCGTCGCTTGCCGAACTGCCCCTGCTCGCCGCCGACGTCACCGACGCCGCGTCGCTGCGGGCGGTGGCCGACAGCGCCCGGGTGGTCGCCACCACCGTCGGCCCGTACATCCACCACGGCGAGCCGCTCGGCGCGGCGTGCGCGGCGGCCGGCACCGACTACCTGGACATCACCGGCGAACCCGAGTTCGTCGACCTGATGTACGTGCGGCACCACGCCGAGGCGGTCCGCACCGGGGCGCGCCTGGTGCACACCTGCGGCTTCGATTCGATCCCGTACGACCTCGGGGTCTGGTTCACCCTCAAGCACCTGCCGGCGGACGTGCCGATCACCGTCGACGGCTTCGTGCGGGCGGGCGGGCGGTTCTCCGCCGGCACGTACCACTCGGCGCTGACCGCGTTCTCCCGCAGCGGCGAGATGAGCCGGGCCGCGAAGGCGCGGCGTGCGGTCGAGCCGCGGCCGGCGGGCCGGCGGGTGCGGGCCGTGCCCGGGCGGGTCGCCCGCTCGCCCGAGCTGGGCATGTGGACCGTGCCGCTGCCGACCATCGACCCGCAGGTGGTGCGCCGCTCGGCCGCCGCCCGGCCGGAGTACGGGCCGGACTTCCGCTACCGCCACTTCGCCGCCGTGCGGCGCCTGCCGACCGTGCTGCTCGGCGCGGCCGGGCTGGGCGCGGTGTTCGGCCTGGTGAAGCTGCCGCCGACGCGGCGCTGGCTGCTCGGGCGGCTCGCCTCCGGGCAGGGGCCGAGCCCGGAGCAGCGGGCCCGGTCCTGGTTCCGGGTGCAGTTCCTCGCCGAGGGCGGCGGGCGGCGGGTACGCACCGAGGTGGCCGGCGGCGACCCCGGCTACGACGAGACGGCCAAGATGCTCGCCGAGTCGGCGCTCTGCCTGGCCCTGGACGACCTGCCGGCGACCTCCGGCCAGGTCACCCCGGTGACCGCCATGGGGGACGCCCTGCTGCACCGCCTCGAGAACGCCGGAATCACCTTCCGCGTCCTGTGAAAGGAAGGGCCCCTTGTTAACGCCTTGGGTTCTAGGGATCGTTGCAACACCTGACTGTTTCAGGGGTTGTGATGGTCTTCGAGGTCCGCAGTGATCGAGGGCCGCAGGGTCGTAAGAA